>CAIVJW010000325.1 GCA_903906315.1 uncultured delta proteobacterium
CCCGTCGCGCGCCCGGGCGATGGGCCTCCGGCGGGCCCGCCCGCGCCGCTCCCCGAGCAGCCGCAGCCAGCCTCGCCACCGCGCCCGCAGCGCCTCGGTGGCGAGGTCCCGCCCGCCCGCCTCCTCCACCGGTCGCCCGCTATTCGCGGGCACACCGGTTCCTCGACGCATCCCCGCCCGCAGTTGCGTCCCGACGCCCGTTCAGTCGTGAATGACGACGATCGTCCCGCGGTTGTCCGACGTCGCCCACGCGGCGTGCCACCCGCGCCCGAGCTTCGGCTCCGTCCAGAAGAAGATCCGCTTCGCGTCGAGCGGCGAGAGGTTCACGCAGCCGTGGCTCATCTCGTGGCCGAAGTTGTTGTGCCAGAACGCTCCGTGCAGCGCGTACGAGCCCTCGAAGTACTCGACGAACGGCACGTCCTCGATGGAGTAGGGCAGGTCGCCCGCGACGGCGCCGTCGCCATCCATCGTGACGGAGATGTGCTTCTCGCGGATGCGGAAGGTGCCCTTGACGGTCGAGTGATCCTTCGCCTTGATGGGCGACTTCTTCCCGGGCGAGATGAGCGCTGCGTAGACGAGCTTGTCGCCTTCCATCGCGACCAGCGTCTTGCGCGTGAGGTTGACGTCGATCCACTTCTCGCCCGGCGCGAGGTCCGCGGGCGGCGATCCGGGATCGGTGAAGGTGCCGTCGATGCCCTTCATCCACCAGCCCTCGGTGGTCTGCCGGTAGATGATGGTCTTGACGCTCGCGGTGACGCCCGTGAGCCCGACGGCCGTGAAGCGCGTCGCGGGTCCTATCGCCTTGACCTGCTTGTGCTCGGCGTCGAGCTCGTACTTCGATCCCTTCGTCGCCGTGACGAAGCCGACCACCTTGACGCCCTCGGGCACGTCGAGCCCCTGCGCGGTGGGCGGCTTGACGATGTACATGCGGTCCGCCGGCGCGACGAGCGTGCCGGTGGTCTTGTACCAAGCGCGCCCGTTCCACCCGAACGTCTTGTCGATCGCGATGAAGAAGCCCTTCACCATGCGCTTGGCGATGGTGGAGTCGGAGTCCTGCTCCAGCTCGGCCAGCGTGACGCTCGGGTTTTTCCCCTTCTCGCTCGGCTGCTGCCACCAGGGCTTCGGCGGGGGAGGCGTCTCGTCGCCGGTCGGCGTGCCGCCGTCGAGGATGCCCACGGCGGCCGCGGCGGCCTCCTTGTCCTCGGCCTCGGGGGCGGTCGGCGCGGGCGCCGGCGGCTCGTCCTTCTCCTCGGCGTCCGAGGCCTTCTTCGCCTTGCGACGCGCGCGCTTCGACGCCTCGAGGTACGGCTCGTACTTGATCATCTCCTCCTTCGAGGGGACCGATCGGTAGAGCGGCGTGCCGTGGCCGGTGTTGTACGCGTACTTGTACGGCAGCAGATCGTCGAGGTTCGGCGCCGTGATGCCGAGCCGCACCTGCGGGCTGTTGACGTCGAGCGTGGCGTTGCGACCGCACACGTAGCCGCCGTCGAGGAGCTTGTACCAGCCCTGCGTGCACGACGCGTTCTTGAGGGGCGTCGGGTCGACGGGCACCTTGCCGCCGAGGCGGATGTAGCCGAGGCGCTTCTTGCTCTGCTCGGGGGTCGGGTAGATCGGCGTCTGGAGCGCGAGCGCGCCGAGGAGCGGGCCGGCGTACGGCTTCTCGGCGGGTGCGCCGGCATCGCTCGCCGCGACGGACGCGCCGGCGTCCTTCGGATCGGGCGCGGCGACCGACGCGGTCGCGCTCGCGCGGGCCGACGCGGCGGACGGAGGCGGCGCGGGCAGGGAGCTCGACCGACCCGGGCGATCGGTCGACGGCCCCGGAGGCGGCGCCTCGCTGCGGCAGCCGCTCGCCCACGCGATCCCGCCCGCGAGGCCCGCGGCCACGACGAAGCCGGCGACGCTGCCGAGGAGCGTGCTCGCGGTGCTCGCCCCGGGGGGCGGGGAGGGCGGACGCTTCGCGAGCGGCGGGCGCGACGGCGCACCTCGACCGGTTCGGACGTTGCCGCCGATCGAGGCTCGTGCGTTCTCGCCCTTGGGCTGCGGGCTCTTCATATCGGCCTGAGGATCCGTCGTCCCGCTGTCGGGGTCCGGCGAACCCGGCGCTCTTAGTACCCGGTCGCTCACGTGTCGATCCACTTCTCTGCGGTCCCGCGAGGGCCGCGACGGGGTTCCGCGTCTGCTTGCTTGCCTCATGGAGCGAGCCGCGTGCCACGCGCGCGGCGAGCCGGCGGGCTCCGCGCCGCCCGCTTCTCGCGGCGCGCGCGACAGGGCGCGTGGCGGGAGCGACGCACGCCCGTGGCCGGCGCGACACGGGCGCGCCATCGGGACCCCTCGCCTCGCGCGGGCGCTGCTAGGGTAGCGCCGTGACGGACGGCGCGCGTTCGCGGCAGCGAGGCGGAGGTCGGGCCGGCGGTTCCCCGAGGCCGGCGGGCTGGCCTCTGCCGTCGCGCTCCGCCTCGTCGCGAGCGATCGCCCTTGCCCTGTTGGTGGCGCTGATGCTCCACCTGCCGCTGCTCCCGTCGAGGCTGATCCCCTTCCTCGGTGCGCTGCTCTCGGCCCGCGACGTCGAGCTGCTCGAGGTGGACGGCGAGGCGATCATCCCGATCGATCTCGACCTCGCGCCGCCGGCCCCACCCGATCCGCCGCCCGCGCCGCCCCCCGCGCCGCCCGACGAGGTCGCGGAGGCGCCGGCCCCCAAGAAGGCTCCACCGAAGAAGCCGTCCCCGCGCGACGCGGGGCCCGACGCCTCGACCGTGGACGCCGGCGAGGACGCGGGCGATGGCGGCGACGCCGGGGACCTCGACGCCGGCGACGATGGCGGGCTCGACGCCGCGGTCGCGGTCCTCGATGCGGGCGCCACGGCGCGTCGGGACGGCGGGGCCACCGCGGAGCTGGCCGGACACGAGCCGTCCGACACGACGAAGCCCCCGCCGGACGCCGGCCCGTCGCCGCCCATCGCCGCGGCACCCGCGGACGCGGGCCCTCCCGCGGCACCGACGCTCCGCGACCCGCTCGCGGTGGCCGGAGGCCCCGCCCGCGCCGCCACGACGGACCCGAACGTCCAGGTCCTCATCGCCAGCGACAAGCTCCGCAAGCACGAGCTCGGCCCCGCCTTCGGCCGGCTCCTCACCTCGATCCCCGAGTGGCGATCCTTCTTCGAGGGCACCGGCCTCGACCCGATCCGCGACTTCGACCACATGCTGCTGTCGGGCCCGCAGTTCCGCGACACGCGCAACGTCGTCGCGGTGCTCGACTACAACGTCCCCGACCGCCGCGTGCGGGACGCGGTCGACATCGTGGTGGCGCGCAGCAACCCGAAGGGCGAGTGGCTCACCGACCTGCCCGTCCCCGGCGCGCGCGCCCGCGCCGACCGTGGCGACCGCGTCTTCGCCTTGATTCCGCGATCGAAGCTGCTCGTGGTCATGCCCGCCGAGGGCAAGAGCCTGGGCGCCGAGGCCAAGAAGCGCCTGGCCGAGCTCGGGAAGAAGGGCCGCTTCAACAAGTCCTCCGAGGTGGGCATCGTGCTCCACCTGCTCACGCCGAGGAACGCCTTCCGCGGCGGGCCGGTCGAGGTCCCCGAGACCCTCAAGTGGCTGCGCCTCTACGTGACGCCGCTCGCCGACGGGGGCGTGGACCTCGCCCTCGAGGCCCTCGACGGCACGCCCGAGCTCGCCGCGCGCCACGCGACCGAGCTCGGCGGTGCCATCGAGCGTCTCCGCAAGCCGGACCTCGGCGTGCTGTCGAGCTTCACCAGCGTGGAGCTCTTCGAGCCCGTGAAGCTCGAGGCGACGGGAGCGCTCCTTCATGCGAAGCTCCACGTGAGCCGCGCGCAGGTGCGGTACGTGATGGCCTCCGTCGACAGGGCCCTTCAGGACCTATCGAAGCCCTCCACGCAAACCCGCCGCCCGCCGTGACCTTCCGGCGAGGGCAGGGGGCGCGGCGCCCAGGTCGGTTCTGCGAAGACTAGCCAATCCGGCTGGCTTCCACTAAGTCGCAGGGACACCCGCGAGGGACGATGTCGGACACCGATCGGAGCTCCCCGCCTCAGCCCGCGACGACGGGCGACGTCACCCCCGCCGCGGTCCTCGCCGCGCTGGCCGCGCACCCCCGCGGCGACGACCTCGCGCGCCTCGCGCACGCGCTCGCCTTCTCGGCGTTCGACGAGCACCGCACGGCGCTCGACTCGGGCCTCGCGGAGGCGGCCGAGCGGGCCGGCATCTCCTACGAGGACGCGGAAACGCCCTTCGGCAACGCGCTTCGCGCCCTCGAGCGCGCCGGCGGCGAGGGGGCGGGATCCGCCGCGCGCGCCCTGCTCGGCGGCCTGGTCGCGCGCGGCGTCGCGCTCTCGCCTCCGGACGGCGAGGGGGCCGAGGCGCGCGTCGGGGAGGCCCTCGTCTGGCTCGCGGCCCACACCCCGGTCGACGCGCTCGTCGCGATCGACGCGGCCCACCCGCGCGCGGCTGCCGGGCTCTGGGCGGCGGTCGCCGGGGTGGTCCGGCGCGTCGATGCCGGCCAGGCGCCGCTCATCGGCCGCGCCGGCGCGCTCGTCGCCGCGGCCGCGCTCCGCCACGTCGGGTCCGCCACCGCGCGCGCCGAGGCGTCCGCCCTGGCGTCGGAGATCCGCGACCCGGTCGTGCGGTCGATCCTCCGAGGCTCCGCGCCCATCGACTCGGGCGAGGTCGCCGCGGCGGGCGAGCTCGTCCCCGCGCCACGTGGTCCCGTCGCCATCGTCCTGCTCGGCTTCACGGGCCTGCTCGCCGTGGCGTCCGTCGGTCGCATCCTCGCCCGCTACCTCCTCCAGCTCCGGCGCCCGGCCGAGATCCGCGCTTCCGCGCGCGGCGTGACCATCCTCGCGCGCACCGAGCTCCTCGGGCGCACCGTGAAGCAGCGCGAGATCCACGTCCCGCTCGAGGCCATCGCCCGCGCCACGCGCGAGGTCCGCTACCCGCGCCTGGCGCTCTACACCGGCCTCGTCGCCCTCGCGCTCGGCAGCTACTTCGGCGTCTCGCTGGTCGTCGACGGCGTGCGCGCCGGCTCGCCGGATCTCCTCGGCCTCGGCGCCGGGCTCGTCGTCGTCGGCCTCGTCCTCGACTTCGTTCTAGGCAGCGCATTCTCCTCCGCCCAGGGCCGCTGCCGGGTCGTCATCGTCCCGCGCAAGGGCGCCGCCGTCGCCATCGGCCGCGTCGACCCCGCGCTCGCGACGCTCGCGCTCGGCCGCCTCCAGGGTCGAGGCTAGGCCCCGCGCGACGCGAATTTGGCCCAGCACGAGCGCATTCGTTAGGGGTCGTCGAAGCAGCGGCCGACACCTCGCGTGGTGCGCGAGGAGGGGTGAACCCTGCGACTCGGACCCGGGCCCGCGCGTGGACGTGCGGCCCGAGCACAGGAGACCTATGCGCTCGAAGACGGAGAATCTGGCGGAGCTCAGGCGGATGCTGCACGACGTGTTCGTCGCTCGCGAGAACGGGACGAACTACGCGAGGCTCGCCCGCGCGCACGGCTACGTCGACGGTTACATGCGGGCGCTCCTCGAGAGCGGTCACGTGACCAAGCAGGAGCTCCTCGAGCTCGTCGCAGCCGAGCGCGCGAGCGTGGCCGGTCCCGCGACCCGCGAGGTCGTGCTCGACCCCGTGGCCGACATCATCGCGGCCTGACCTTCGCCCCGCCCGCGCCGCGGCGCCCGCTCCGGCACGGAGCCGGCGCCGCAAGCGTTTCGAACCACGGCGCAGCCGCGCGCTCATGAGCCGCGCCGCTCCGCAGGAGCGCGGGGTTCGGCCGCTTCGCGCGGCCCCCGACGAGGCCGCGCGCAAGCCCGAACGTGCCGCTCGCGGCCCCATCGTGGATCGCAGCGCTCCGCAGGAGCGCGGGGTTTGGGGCCGCTCGCGGCCCCATCGTGGATCGCAGCGCTCCGCAGGAGCGCGGGGTTCGGCCGCTTCGCGCGGCCCCCGACGAGGCCGCGCGCAAGCCCGAACGTGCCGCTCGCGGCCCCATCGTGGATCGCAG
>CAIVJW010000326.1 GCA_903906315.1 uncultured delta proteobacterium
CTGGGCTAGCTCCGAGGCCGGTCGACCGCACCCGCGGGCTGCCCGGGGCTAGCTCCGAGGCCGGTCGACCGCACCCGCGGGCTGCCCGGGGCAGCTCCGAGGCCGATCGGTCGCACCCGCGGGCTGCCCGGGGCTAGCCCCGAGGCCGCCGGGGGGCGACGCGATCAGAACGAGTACGCCGCCGCCAGCCGCCCGAGGGTGCGCGGCGACGTCGGCGACAGCCCGAACGCGGGCCCGGCGCCGATCTGCGCGCGCCCGAGGCGCACGCCGACCGTCGGCCCGAGGAAGTGCCGGATGCCGCCCTCGGCCTCCGCGACCTCCCAGGCGCCCTCGAGGTCCTGCACGACGTACTCCGCGCCGATGCGCAGGATCTGCCAGAGCTCGTAGCTGGCGCCGGTCGTCATGACGAGGTCGACGCCGTCCCGGTTGGGCGCGACCACGTGCTGACCGAGGGCGCTCGCGGTGAGGCGGAGGGCGCCGAGGTCCCCCGCGATGGCCACGCGCCCCCACGCGCCGTTCGCGCCGGCGAGCTCGCGGAGGTAGCCGCCCGAGACCGCCACGTCGATCGGCACCGGGCCGCCCTTGGCCGGCCACGGATGGAAGCTCAGCCCGATCAGCGCGCCCGCGGAGACCTGGCCTCCCCCCTGCCCCGCCATGAGCCCCTGGCCCACGACCGACGCGAAGCGCGCGAGCCCGACCTCCGCGCTCACGTCGAACACCGCGCCGGCGTGCGCGAGATCGGCCGCGAACGGGCGCCCCACGCCCCGATCGACCGGGGCGTAGCCGACGCCGAGGCCCGCCGACACGTGCCCCGCGGCGGGCGCAGCCGGGTCGACCGAGTAGAGCCACCGCCGCGGGACGTCGGTCGCGACCGCGCGCGCCGGGGCGACCTCGTCGGCCGCCTCCGAGGCCGCGGGCTCGGCGCGCGAGGTCGGCGCGACCGCGAAAGCGGCCGCCGCGGCGAGGAGCGCGACGGGAAACCAGGGGCGCGCCATCGAGGGTGGCCTGGAGGCTACCACGCGCGCCTCGGCTGGACAGCGGCCCGGCCCCGAGGCCATTCCGCTTGAGGCTCCCGCCCCGCGCGTGCTACGGCCGGGCACGTCGATGGGGCTCCTCGCCGATTACCGCGCCTCGCTGAAGCCCCTCGACGTCGAAGAGCCGGTCGACGTCTTCGTCCACCGCCCGGTCGGCTACGTGATCGCGCGCCTCGCGCTGCGAACGCCCGTCACGCCGAACCAGATCACGGTCGCCTCGATGGTGCTCGGCCTCGGCGCCGGCGTCGCGATGGCCGCGCGCTTCCCGCACCACGAGGTCGTCGCGGGCGCGGGCCTGCTGATCTCGGCCAGCCTCGACTGCGCCGACGGCATGCTCGCCCGGATGCGCCGGTCGTTCTCGGAGATCGGCCGCATGCTCGACGGCGTCGCCGACCTCGTGTCGCTCGTCTTCGCGCTGACGGGCGGCATCTGGTTCATGTGCCTGCGGTGGGCGAGCGAGCCGCGCTGGCTCGCGGTCATCCTCCTCGGATCCGCGATCACGATCCAGTCGAGCCGCGTCCACACGATGGCCTACGACCACTACAAGAACCTCTTTCTGCGCCTCACCGTGCCGGGGTCGAAGGACGGCGACGACGTGCGCGCCCTGCGCGAGGGCTTCGACCGCGCGCGGGCGGCGGCGCCGATCGGCCTGGTCAAGCGCGTCGCCTACGCCGTCTACTTCGACTACCTCGAGGCGGGCCGCCGCTTCTTCAGGCGCTACGACCCGGACACGACGATCCACTACGACGCCCTGCCGCCGTACTCGCCCGAGAACGCCGCCATCGTCCGCAGGCACTGCCTCCGGCCGATGAAGCTCCAGGGCGCGCTCTTCGGCGTCGGGTCGCTGATGTTCGGCCTCGAGGTCTCGTACGCGCTGGGCCTCCCCGAGGCGTACCTCGTCTTTCGCCTCGTCGTCCTCAACGCCATCTTCTGGCTCGTGCTCCGGCCCATGCAGCGACGCGCCTCGCGCGAGGCGCTGCGCGAGATCGGCTTCGACCCCACCGCCGCCGCCAGCGCGGCGCCCACCGCCCTCGGAGGTCCGTCGTGATCGAGACGCCCGTCGCCATCCTCCTCGTCGCCGGCGTGGGCTCGCGCCTGCGCCCGCTCACCGACGACCGCCCGAAGGCCCTCGTCGAGGTCGCGCCCGGCGAGACGATCCTCGGCCGCGCCGTGCGGCTGCTCGTCGCGGCCGGCGTGAGCGAGATCCTCGCGGTCACCGGCTACCGCAAGGACGCCGTGGAGGCCGCGCTCGCGGGCTGCCCGGTGAAGGCCACCTTCCGCCACAACGAGGCGTACGACCGCACGCAGAACTCGGTGTCGCTCGCGATCTGCGAGGACGCGGTCGCCGGGCGCAGCTTCTTCAAGCTCGACGGCGACGTCCTCTTCCGGCCCGAGGTGCTCTCGCGCCTCGCGATCCGGGGCGGGTCGATCGCGGTCGCGGTCGACCAGCGCGCCGGCCTCGGCGCCGAGGAGATGAAGGTCCTGGTCGAGGGCGATCGCATCCGAGCCTTCGGCAAGGGCCTCGACCCCGCGACGAGCGCCGGCGAGTCGATCGGCATCGAGCGCGTCGACGCGTCCTTCGCGCCGCGCCTCTTCCGCGCGCTCCACGACGCCGGCCGCCGCGGCGACACGGGCCTCTACTACGAGGACGTCTACCAGGAGCTGTTAGGCGAGGGGCTCGACGCCCGCCTCGTCGACGTGACCGATCTGCCGTGGACCGAGGTCGACACGCCCGAGGACCTCGCCCGGGCGCGCGCGCTCTGCGAGAGCGGCGTCCTCGACGGAGAGAGCCACCAGGTCGCCATCCGAGAGCGAGGCGGAGAGCGATCGGAGTGGTAGCGTGATCGCTGCCCGACCCCCCTTGCCCGCGAGGTCTCCGTGGCGCGCCGACGACTCCCCATCGCCTCTCCCTTCGGTCCCACCGACGTCGTGCGCGCGGTGAGCGAGGCCACGGCCGAGATCCTGGCCGGGGCGTCCGTCGCGGCGACGAGGGACGCCGGGGAGAGCGCCGTCGCTTGGGTCGACGAGCTCTGCGCCGCGATCCAGCAGCGCATCCCCGTGCCGCGCCCGCACGCCTGCGCGAGCGGCTGCGCGTTCTGCTGCCACCTCAAGGTGCTGGTGACGGCGCCCGAGGTGCTGGGCCTCGCCGCCCACCTGCGCGCGACGCTCGCGAAGGAGGCGCTCGACGCGGTCCGCGCCCGCGTGAAGGCCGTCGACGCGCGCACGCACGGCCTGTCGATGGACGCCCGCGCGGGGCTGCGCCAGCCGTGCCCGCTGCTCGAGGACGGCCGCTGCGTGGGCTACGAGGCGCGCCCGGCGTCGTGCCGCGGCGCCAACTCGTTCGACGCGGCCGCGTGCGAGGCGGGCTTCTCGGGGCAGGACGTCCCCGTGCCGCTCTACAAGCCGCAGCAGCAGATCGCGGAGGCCGTGCGCGTCGGCGTCTCGAACGGCGCGATGATGTGCGGCCTCGACGGCCGGCCGCTCGAGCTCGTGGCGGCCCTGCGCGTCGCGCTCGAGAACGCGGGCGCGGCCGACGCCTGGACGCGCGGGCGCCCCGTCTTCGAGCGCGCCCTCGACGCCGAGGCCGACGCGATGATCCGCGCGATGCTGGCCGGCGGCTGACCGGCCTCGCCGCGCCGCCGTCGTCGTCGTGCCCGGCCGCGCACGACGAGGCGCGAGCTCACTCGGCCGGGCCGAGCGTCAGGTCCCAGAGCCGCGCGCAGTACGGCCCTTCCCGGAACAGCACGCCCGCGCGGCCCGCGCAGGTCGGCAGCAGCACCCAGCGGCGGTGCGTCTCCGCGAGGCGCCCGAGGTCGAGGTCCGCGTCGATCTCGCGGGTCACGATGCCGCTGAGGTCGTTGGCGCGCAGGCCCGAGAGGAACGCCACGGTGCCGACCTCGGGGCCGGTGAAGACGTCGTCGGGCGCGGCGCGGCCGGCGAGGTGGTCGGCCACGCGGCGGTAGACCGCGTCGCGCGCGCCGAGCCAGTACTCGGTCGGGTACGCCGCGGCCGCCCCGCGCGCCTGCCGCGCGTAGCCGAGGACGACCACGAGCCCGAGCGCGGCGGCGCCGAACGGGCGCGCTCGATCGGGCACCCTCACCGCGCGGGCGATCGCGGAGACCGCGACGACGAGCCCCGCGAGCGCGAGGATCGCGACCACGAGCGCGGCCGGGTACTGGTGCCAGGTCTGGCCCGGGTGGGGCCGCAGCGCGAGGTACGCGGCCGCGTGCAGCGCGAGCCACGCGGGCAGCGCGAGGAGCGCCCGGTCCTTGCGGGCGAGCGCGACGGCGCCGGCGACCGCGAGCGCGCAAACGGCGAGGATCGCGGGCGCGATCGGGGCGATCGGCAGCACCGTGCTCGGCAGGTGAGAGGCGAGGTGAGAGGCGTACCGCGCGACCGAGACGAGGCCGTACTTCGCCACCGCGGAGTTTGGCATCGGCGATCCGAAGTACGCGGTCGCGAACAGGTACCAGGGCGCGCTCGCTGCCGCGAAGACGATCGCGGGCCGCACGGCTCTGCGCCCGAGGTCGCGGGCGCAGAGGACGCCGAGCACGAGGGCGAGCGCGTACGTGTCGGGGCGGACGAGGCCGGCCGCCGCCGCGAGCCACGCGACCGCCGTCCAGCGCTTGCGGCTCGCCGCGACGATCGCGAAGAGGCCGATCGCCGCCGACTCGTGCGTCTCGAGCGCGACCCACGAGTACGGCCGCGCGGCCCCCGCGGCGACGCAGGCGCCCACGAAGATCGCGCCCGCGCCGCCCAGCGGCCCGCGCACGAGGAGCCCCGCCGCGACCGCCTGCGCGAGCCAGCCGAGGCAGCCCAGCGCCGCCATGAGGCCGGGCAGGCCCTCCTTGCCGACCAGCGGGTACGCGATGGCGGCCGCGATCACGTGGCCCGGCGACGTCGACCCCATCAGCCGGTCGCCCGGGTTGAACACGAGGCCCTGCCCCGTCGCGAGGTTCTGCGCGTAGCGGTAGCTCACGTACGCGTCGTCGTGGCGCACGTCGCCGAAGAGGCCGATCTGCACCGCCGCGACGACGACGCAGGCGGAGGCCACCGCGAGGAGCCAGCCGGGCACTTCGATGGGGCCCGATCGGCGGCGGACGGCGGCGTTCATGAGGCCGGCGAGGCTACCACGCACGCGCGCGCCGGGCGCGCCGCAGGCCCGGGCGGATCAGGGCATCGGGGCGAGCTTGCCCTCGGAGGCGTCGACGAGCAGCTGCTTCAGCTCGGCGTAGTTCGCCGCGACGCCGAGGTCGTGGACCGTGAGATTGTAGACGGCGACCTTGCGGTTCTCCGGGTCGAGGATGACCACGTCGCGGTAGATCGGCGCCCACTTCGTCCAGACGTCCTCGGCGGGCACGTCCTGCAGCCAGGGGATCGTGCGCCCCGCCGTGACGCCGGGATTGCCGACCTCGAGGCCGAGGCCATTGACGCCCAGGATCGTGATCTGGAGCGGGTGAGGCTCCGCCTCGAGCTCGCCGGAGAGGTCGTTCAGGTGGCCGAACTGGCCACTACAGTAGCCTCACGTGGAGTGTCCGAAGTACCACGCAGAGATGCGCGTCAGGTAGTCGCGCGGCGACACCGGCTGCTGGTAGGTGATCGACGCCGCGTTCTCGTCGAGCAGGTGGAAGTCGGGCATCGGCTGCGCGCCCGCGTCCGCGACGGCCACGCCGCCCGCTCCGCCGAGGCCGCCGACACCGCCGGTCCCGAGCCCGCCCGCGCCGCCGAGGCCACCCAGGCCGCCCGCGCCGACAAAGCCACCGATCCCGCCGACGCCGCCCGAGCCGAGGCCGCCCGAGCCGCCGATCCCGCCGAGGCCGCCCGCGCCCGCGAAGCCGCCGATCCCGCCCGCGCCGCCGATCCCGCCCGTCCCGCCCGTGCCGGTCGCGACGTGGCCGCCCGATCCGCCCGCGTGCGAGGTCGTCGTCCCGCCGCCGTGCGCCTGCCCGCCGGCGCCGGTCGCGACCGCGGCCGTGGTGGTCGACGCGAGGCCGTTCGTGCCCGTTTCGCTGCCGCCGCACGCGGCCGCGACGAAGCCCGCGGCCATCAACCCTGCAGCGACGTAGGAAGAGAAGGAGCCCACGGCGCGATGGTCCTCGGGCCGGGGCCTCGTGTCAACGCGACGTTTCGCCCGCCCCCGCAGGCGCGGAGCGACGCGACCGCCGCGGAGGGCTAGGATCGCCGCGCCATGGACGCGAGCTTCGACTGGAAGGCGATCGGCGACGAGGCGGTCTCGCACCTCGTGTCGCTCTTGCGGATCGACACCACCAACCCGCCGGGAAACGAGCGGCCCGCGGCCGACTACGTCGCGCGCGTGCTCGAGCGCGAGCACCTCTCGTACACGCTGATCGAGAGCGATCCGGGCCGCGCGAACGTCGTCGCGCGCCTGCCGGGCACCGGCAAGAAGCCGCCGCTGCTGCTCAATGGCCACCTCGACGTCGTGCCCGTCGACCGCGACAAGTGGACCCACGACCCGTTCGGCGGCGTCGAGGCGGACGGCTGCATCTGGGGCCGCGGCGCCATCGACATGAAGAACATGGTCACGATGAGCCTGATGGCGCTCGTGCTGCTCAAGCGCGCGGGCGTCACGCTCGACCGCGACGTCATCCTCGCGGCCGTGGCCGACGAGGAGGCCGGCTCGCAGAAGGGCGCCGTGTTCCTGGTCGAGCAACACCCCGATCTCGTGCGCGCCGAGTACGTGCTGAACGAGGTCGGCGGCCACACGCTGCACCTCGGCGCGGGCCGGTTCTACCCGGTGCAGGTCGCCGAGAAGGGCATTTGCTGGTTCGAGCTCGTCGCCGAGGGGCAGCCCGGGCACGGATCGATGCCGCACCCGCACAACGCGGTCGTGAAGCTCGCGCACGCCATCGCCGCGCTCGGCGACACGCGCCTGCCGATGCACGTCACCCCGGTCGTGCGCCGGTTCCTCGAGACCCTCGCGGGCGGCGCGCCGTTCCCGCAGAGCAAGCTCCTCCCGCTCGTGCTCGAGCCGAGACTGGCGGGCTTCCTGCTCGACCAGATGGGCAAGAAGAACGCCGATCAGGCCATCAGCATCCATGCCATGCTCCGCAACACCGTATCTCCGACCATCCTCTCGGCGGGGCACAAGGTGAACGTCATCCCAGCCGAGGCGCGCGCCGAGATCGACGGGCGCGTGATCCCCGGCCAGAGCGTGGCGCAGTTCCTCGCCGAGGTGCAGGCCGTCGTCGGCCCGGACCTGCGCATCAACGTGCTGCACCAGCACGAGGGCGTGACCTTCCCCTCGGACACCCCGCTCTACCGCGCGATCCGCGCCGCGTGCGAGCGCCACGACCCGGGCGCGGTCGTCGTGCCATACATGATCCCGGGCTTCACCGACTCGTTCGCGTACGCGCGCCTCGGCGCGACCTGCTACGGGTTCTCGCCGACGAAGCTCGGCCCCGACGTGCAGTTCACTCGCATGTTCCACGGTCACGACGAGCGCATCCCACGCGACGGCTTCACGTGGGGCGTGCGCGTGCTCTACGAGCTGGTGCGGGACTTCTGCCGCGCGTGAGCGGCCTCGTCGACTCGACCGGCCACGAGCCGCTGCTAGCCTCCGGACGTGCCCGCGCTGGCCCGCGCCCTCTCGCTCGCCGCGGTCGTGATCTCCGCGTGCGCGCCTCCCGCAGCCCCGCGCGCGGCCGCGCCGCCGGTGGTGGCGATCGCCCGCCCCGCCCCCGCGATCGCCGCCGCCGAGCCCGCGCGCCCCGGGACGAAGGCGGCGCCCCTCTCGCGCGCGGAGGCGGTCGCGCGCGGGCGACAGCTCGCCGAGGAGTGGTCCAAGGCCGAGGGCCTGGGCGAGCCCGAGCGCGCCGCGTGGATCGCGCGCGCGGCGGGCGACGAGGGCGACGTGCGGCGGGTGATCGAGGCGATCTTCGCCGACTGCCTCGGATCGACCGAGGACCGCCCCGCGGCGTGCGAGCTTCAAGGCGACGACGCGCCCCTCGCCGAGACGCTCTTCGAGCGCCTGCGCGAGACCGGCGACCCGGCCGCGCCGGGAGGGCCCTCGCTGCGGCTGTTCGTGAGGCTCTCGACCCGCGGCGCCTGGCGCGCCGAGGTCGTCCTCGGCCGACTGCTCGAGCGGCGCATGCAGGCGAGCCTCGGCCCCTGCGCGCCGCCGACCGCGGCCGAAATCGAGGCCGCGCGGGGCGATCTCGACGACCTCGCGGTCACCCTGCCCCGCCGCAGCCCGAGCGGCGCCGTCGAGGCCCGCTGGCCCACCGAAGCCGAGCGCGACGACCTCGCCTACCTCTACGCCGTCGTCGGTGACGCGGGGCCCGAGGTCGGATCTGCGCGCGAGGACACCTCGGCGCCGCCGCTCGCCGAGGGTCACCCGGACCTCGCCGCTCGGGCACGCCTTCGCGAGGCCGAGCGCGCAGCGCTGCGCGCGGGCGACCTCGAGGGGCACGCGCGCGCGGCCGAGGCCTACCTCCGGACGCTCGGCTACCCCGGCCCGCTGCGCCTCGCCGAGGAGAGCGATGCTCGCTGGGGCGGCGCGGGCGCGTCGTACCTCCTGCGCGATCTCGCGCGTTCGGCCGAGATCCTGGGCCGCTACGCGATCGCGGAGGCGCTCTACCGGCGCGCGCAGCCGGGCGGCGGGATGTGCGGCACGTCGACGCCCTCGGTGCGCCGCGGCCAGATCGAGGGCGCGATCCGGGCGGCGGAGCTCGGGCGCGGCTGCCGCCCGGTGGCCGCCGAGCGGCTCTACGCGGTCTCGACCCACGCGCCGCACTCGTACGACCCGGATCGGCTCGCGCTGGCCGGCTTCGACGTGCCCCGGCTCTACGGCGCCGCGCTGATGCTCCTCGGGCGCGAGGAGCCTGCCCGGCTCGAACGCGCCCTCGCCGCGCTACCGGAGCGATCGGCCGACGCGCTCGCGCGGCTCGCGCGCCGCGGCCCCGAGGCGTGGGGCGCCCGCGTGCGCGCGCTGCCCGGCTACGCCGACGCGGCGGGCGGCCAGGCCGTCGGCCGGCTGCTCGCGATCGCCGAGGACGGCGCCGACGAGGCGCGCACGGCGGCGATCGCGGCCCTCGGATCGATCGCCCGCGATCGCGGCTGGGACCCGTGCATCCCGACCGTGGTCATGCGGGGCTTCGGCCACAGCGGCAGCCTGCACGAGCGGCGCGTGCGCGGGGTGATGGACCGCTGCGCGACCCGCCTCGACGCCGCCGCGATCCGGAGGCTCGTCACCCGCGTGGCGAAGCTCGCCGGCGATCCGTCGCCCGCCGTGCGCGAAGCGGCGGCCCATGCGCTCGGCCACCTCGGCGCGCCGACCGCGCGCGGGACGCTGGTCGCCCTGACGCGCGACCCCTTCGACGCCGGGGGCGAGAGGTGTACGAGCACCGACTCCGGGCCGCCGACCTGCGAGCGCAACCGCCCGGTCGCGTTCGCCGCGCGCGAGGCGCTGACGGCCCTCGCGAAGGCCGACGCGATGCGCGCCGAGCAGCAGCGAACGCCGCGCCGAAAGAAGCGCTAGCGAGACCCTCGCCGAGAAGGATTTGCGAGCAACCTCGCGAGGGGATTCCGGGCCACCCGGAGGAGAAGCTCACCACGGAGGCACGGAGGAAGATCAAGTCTGAGCTCTGTGCCTCTGTGCCTCTGTGCCTCCGTGGTGAAGATCACGGCTCTTGGACGGTCGCCACGGCGGCAGCGCTTTTCGGCGAGGGGCTAGCGAGCCCCGCGCCGCGATCGCCCTCAGTTGAGCGCGCAGCGCCCGGCGTTGCAGCGCGGCTTCGGGCTCTTCTGCGCGTCGCACACGATCGTCGGGCACTCGGCCGCCTTCTTCGCGCCGCGCGCGTTGTTGACGGGGCCGCACGCGGCCGTGAGCTTCTTCGCGTACGCCTTCGTCACGGCGAGCAAGCCGCACTGGTTTTCGCAGCAGACGTGCTTGCCGGCCACGGGCAGCGCCGTGAAGCCGCAGTCGGCGTCAGCCGTGCAGGTGTCCTCGACGGCGGGCAGCCCGGCGGCGACCGACGGCAGCGTGTCGCCGGCGGCCGAGGCCGAGGGGGCCGCGGACGCGGTCGGAGCGGCGGCGGCGGCCGTCGCCGTCGGCAGGGC
>CAIVJW010000327.1 GCA_903906315.1 uncultured delta proteobacterium
GACGACGCACGGAGATCACTTCTTCTACGATCGGCTCCAGTCGTCGCCCGATCCGGCCATCAAGACCTCGCTCCGCTTCGAGGAGAAGGCCGCGGCCGACGACCCGCCGAACGGCGACGGCGACGGCGAGATCACGCTCGAGGAGCTCGACCGGCAGCTCATCGACGTCACGAAGTACGACCCGTCCGGCCTGCCCGCGCCGACGCTCGGCGCGTTCATCGCGGCGCTCGCCCGGACGGTGGGGCACTACCGTGGCGAGGGCGAGTGCACGATCGGGCGCGTCCCATAGCGGCGAACACCCCGCCTGCGACGAGGTGACGCAGGGTCGACGTCTCTGCGGCGCGCCACAGTCCCCGTCTTCGTCCAGGCAGGTGACCGCATGCTCTCCCCGACATCGTCCTCGATCCTCCCCACGGTCCGCGCCGCCGCGCGCGCCCTCGCCGCCGTCGCCGCGGTGGGCCTCTCGCTCAGCTGCTCGTCGAGCAGCACGGGCACGGTCGACTCCGGCGGCGCCGCGCACACCGGCGCGCCGGGCGGCGCGGTTGCCGGCGCGGGCGACACCCACTGCGGCCAGAAGGCGCAGGCGACGAACCGCTCGCCGTGGTGCCCCGGCACGAGCGGCGCGGGCGGCATGGTCGATCCGCTCGCGACGCTGCACACGGACGCGGGCGTGCTCGCGCTCGAGGTGCGCACGGCGCCGAGTCAGCCCCCCGGGGCGCGGCACCGCGCCGGTCGAGTACACCGTGACGGACGCGAGCGGCGCGCGCGTCACGGGCCTCGACGTGCTCGTCGAGCCCTGGATGCCGTCGATGGGCCACGGCGCCTCGGTGAAGCCGAGCGTGTCCGACGAAGGCGAGGGCCGCTACGTAGCGACGAACGTCGAGCTCTTCGTAGCGTGCGTCGCGTGCGATCGGCTCGCTCCACGTGCAGCCCGGCCTGAAGCGCGCCGGGGCCGCGGGCGCGGCCGAATGCCTGCCGCGCGAGTCGATGCTCGCGCTCTCCGTGGCCCACATGGCGGAGCTCGCGACGCGCGAGGGCGGCGCGACCATCGCCGACAGCGCGCGCTCGTTCACGAGGGTCGCGCTCGCGGGTGGCTCACCGCTCGCGGGGCCGTGGCGCGTGCAAACGAGCGTGTTCTCGGACCTGCCGATCGCGCGCCTCGGGCAAAACCAGCCGGCGCTGCTTGGCGGGGGCTGCTCTTCGTGCGCGGCTTCTCGTGACGGCCATCGTGGGACGGCGTGAGTCCGCGCGCCGTGACGCGCGCTCGCGGTTGTGAGAAGTTGCCGCCGAGGCTCGATCCGGTTGGCCGATCCCTGCACCCCCGACGCCCTCCACGCGATCACGTTCTACGAGGCCCGCCGGCTCCTGCCCGTGCTCCACGACGCCGGCACGGTCGTGCTGCTCGGCGCCTCGACGCACCACGCCCTGCAGACGCGCCACTACCTCCGCGGCCGCTTCGAGCGCGTCGCGCTCGAGCGAACCTACGCGCGCGTGGCCAGCGTCGCCTACGCCCTCACGTTCGCGCTCGGAGCGATCGTGTACGCGAGCTACCGCTACCACCTGCGCGGCCTCTACCTCGACCGCTACGCGCCCTTCCACTTCGGCCTCTTCGACGTGAAGGAGGTCTTCGCCGCGCTCACGCTCGTCGTGGCGCTCGCGCTCGGCGCGCGGTCGTTCACCTTCGAGCCGCGCGT
Organism: uncultured delta proteobacterium; assembly: GCA_903906315.1. Taxonomy (GTDB): domain Bacteria; phylum Myxococcota_A; class Polyangia; order Polyangiales; family Polyangiaceae; genus CAIVJW01. The sequence goes on from CAIVJW010000327.1 coordinate 1,695, forward strand.
GCTCGCGGCGCTCCTCGCCCTGGCTGCGCCGGGCTGCGCGACGACGACCGCGACGACAGCGCCCGTGGAGGACAGCCGGAGCTTCGTGCTACGGCTCGAGCCGGGCGCCGACGTGAAGTCGTCGCTCGAGGCGTTCGCGCGCGACCACCACCTACGTGCGGCGTCCGTCGTCAGCGCGGTCGGGAGCCTCACGGACGTCGGCCTTCGCTTCGCGGACAAGCCCGACACGACCCGGTTCTCAGGCCACTTCGAGGTGGTCTCGCTGTCAGGCTACCTCGCCGAGGGCGAGCTTCACCTTCACCTGGCGGTGAGCGACGGCGAGGGCAGGACCATCGGCGGCCACGTCATGGCTGGCAATCGCGTCTACACGACGCTCGTCCTCGCGATCGATGAGCACCTCCGCTACCGCTACCGGCGTGAGCACGATGCGAAGACGAACCGGGACGAGCTGGTGATCGGCCCGCGCTGACGTGCGCCCACGGGCGCGCGGGCCCCGTCAGTCGAGGCGCATCGCCAGCGTCCCGCGCCCCACGGGCACGACCAGCCCGCCGACGCGCACCTCGCCCGCCTCGCTGACCTCGAGCCGCAACAGCGACGGCCGACCGACCGCGTCGCCCTGCCGCACGCGGATCGCGGCCGACCGCGAAGCCCCGGTCGCGACCAGCCACCCGCCCAGGGTCGCGCACGCGGATCCGGTCGCGGCGTCCTCGACGACCGCGCCGCGCGCGCACGAGAAGAACCGCGCCTCGGCCGCGTCCTCCGCCGTCCGCGCGACCACGTACGCCATGCTCTCGCCCGCCGCCTCGCAGAAGCCGAAGCGATCGAGCCGCGCCGGCACGGGCAACGCGCGCCGCACGTCGTCCGCCGTCGCGACCGGCACGATGAGCTGCTCGACGCCCGTGTCGACCCACAGCGGGTCGCCGGCGAGGGCCGCCTCGTCCAGGCCGACCATGGACGCGATCTCGGCGCGGCTCGCGGTCGCGGGGCGCGCGCGGGCCGGGCGCGCCGCGCGCAGCGTGAAGAGGTCGCCGTCGGCCGTGACCTCGACGTCGCCGGCCCGCATCGCCAGGACCACCCGGTCGCCGCCTCCCCGTCGCTCGCGCACGACGAAGGCCGTCCCGAGCGTCGGGTGCCCGGCGAACGGCATCTCGATCGTCGGCGTGAAGATGCGCACGCGCGCGTCGACGTGCGGCGCGCCCGCGGGCAGGAGGAAGGTGGTCTCGGCGAGGTTCAGCTGCAGCGCCAGCGCCTGCAGCTGATCGGTCGACAGGCCGTCCCCGTCCTCGAACACGCAGAGCGCGTTGCCGGAGAAGGGGCGGCCCTCGATCGCGAAGACGTTCAGGAGGCGGAAGGCGAGCTCGCGCATGGCGGCGCGATCCTACCCGACCGCCTCACGGGCTCATCGTGTAGGCGTCCTTCAGGGCGTGGACCGTGGCCCAGACGCGCCCGTAGCGTTCCGCGTCGAACACGGGCTTGCGGAGGAGCTTCTTCGCGTACTCCATCTGCGCGGGGGTGCTCTGCGGCTTGTTGTGGAGCTCGAGCGCGTGGCGCGACAGGTCGCGCACGAACACCTCGAAGATCTGGTCCACCGTGTCGCCGTCGACCTCGGCGGGGCCGAGCAGGCGCGCGTTCTCGAGCACCAGCACGGCGTAGACGATCAGCGTGAAGATCTCGCCGATGGTGAGGAGGAAGTCGACGTCCTTCACCTGGTCGGGCCCCGGCGTGGCGAGCATGAGCATCTCGCGGAAGGTCGCGACCTGCTCGCGGAAGAGGGCCACGTTCGCCTGCGGGAAGGCCGCGAGCACGGGCTCGTAGTCGTGAAACTGGATGCTGCCGAGGCCCTTGGCCGGCCCCTGGTCCCAGAGGAAGGTGTCGTCGGCCGCGTCGGTGCGCCGCGGGACGACGGGCAGGTCGGCGGGCGCGAAGAGGTAGTTCTTCATGAACTTCACGATGAGCGCGATGTTCACGTGGACGGTGCCCTCGAGCTTGGGCAGCGCACGGATGTCGCGCGTCGCGACGTCGAAGTACGTGTCCTTCTCGAACCCCTTGGCCGCGATGACGTCCCAGCAGAGGTCGATGACCTTCTCGCCCTCGGTCGTGACCTTCATCTTCACGACCGGGTTGAAGAGCAGGTAGCGCCGGTCCTCGCGCGAGGCCGATCGGAAGTAGTCCGAGGCGCGCAGCGCGAAGAGCTTCATCGCGACGAGGCGCGCGTACGCCTCGGTGAACATGCGCTGCACGTGCGAGAAGTCCGTCACGGCCATGCCGTAGAGGCGCCGGTTCGCCGCGTGCGCGATGGCCTCGTAGAAGGCGTGCGTCGAGATCCCGATCGACGCCCAGCCGAGGTTGTACTTGCCGACGTTGACCGTGTTCAGCGCCGAGTCCCACGCGGCCGGGCCGCGCGAGAGGAGGTCCGCCTCCGCGATCGGGTAGTCGTGCAGGACGAACTCGGCCACGTACGACTGACTGGCCACGACGTTCTTCACGAGCTCGAACTCGGGCCGCTTCGGATCGACCGCGAAGAAGACGTACTCGCCCGTGCCCTCGATCTTGCCGAAGACGGAGAGCAGCGCGGCCTCGTTGCCATTGCCGATGTAGTACTTGTCGCCGCGCGCGACCCATTTCCCTTCGCCCGCGGGCACGAGCACCATGTCGGTCGAGTAGATGTCGGCGCCGTGCTCCTTCTCGGAGAGGCCGAACCCGAAGACGCCGCCCTCCTCGAGGAGCTTCGCCGTGCGCGCGTGCACCGCGGCGTTCTTGCTCATCCAGAGCGGGCCGAGGCCGAGGATCGAGACCTGCCACGTGTACCAGTAGCAAAGGCCGTAGAAGCCGAGCACCTCGTTCAGCTCGCAGTTGCGGAAGGTGTCCCAGCGCGTGTCGCCGCCTCCGTGCGCGGAGGGCGTGAGGAACGTCGCGAACGCGCGCTCGCGCCGGACGAACTCGAGGAAGTCGGCGTACCAGGTGCGGGCGAGGTCGTCCTCGCGCATGCGCGCGAGGCCCTTCGCCTCGAAGAAGGCGATCGTCTTCTCGACGATCTCGCGCGAGCGCGGATCGGTCGTGAGCTGTGCGCCGCGCTTCGGGTTCATCAGGATCATCGATCGTGCCTCCTGCCCCGCCGACGCGGAGCGCTCGCCCTCTCGGGGCGGCGCATCCTACGCCGGGCAGGGCCGTCCGGGAGGCGCGAGCGACGGGCCGCGCCGGATCGCGCCGGGGGGGGGCGAGCGCCGCGCCGTCGTCGTCAGCGATCGCGGAACGGGGCGTCGCGGGGCTCGCGTGCCACGCGGACGACCGCCTCGGCGTACGCCTCGGCCGCGGCCTGGCACGCGCTCAGAGTGCCAGTCAGCCACGCCGCCGCGAAGTTCGTCTCGGTCGGAGGGGGGAAGACCTTGGCCGCGCGGACGTCGGCCGCCTTGAGCGCCGCGTCGAGGGCCATCGTCGCCTCGATCGGCGGCGCGACCAGGTAGGCCATGGACTCCCCGGGCGCGAGGCCTGCCTGCGCCGAGAGGTAGTGCCCGAGCGACGCGACGACGTGGGGGAACACCGTCACGGTGCCGGCGTCGTCGGCGCGGTAGAAGCACGCGTCCCGCTCGAGGCAGCGGAGGAGCGCGGACAGGCCGTGGTCGAGCTCGTCGGGGTCCGCCGCGGCGATCACGCCGAGGATCTCGCCCGAGAGCCGCCCGGAGGCGTGCGCGGATCCCGCGTAAAACGATCGCGCGAAGACCACGTCGACGCCGGCGTGCTTGGTCGCCTCGTCGAGCGCGACGTAGGTCGGGTCGTCCTGGTCGCACGTGACGAGCCCGAGCGAGGCGTGCCGCGCGGGGTCGGCGCCGTACGCCCGGAGCAGCGCCGGGTCGGCCGCGGCCAAGCGCTTCACCGAGAGGACCTTGGGCGGGATCGGATCGAGGAGGCTCACCGCGACACCTCCACGAGGCGCGTCCGCTCCTGCGGCGCGCGGTAGCCTCGGCCCGCGGCCTCCCCGAGCTCGCGGGCGAGCCCCGAGAGGTCGAGCCCCACGCCCGACGTGCGCTGTTCGATCATCGCGCCCGCCAGCAGCGCGAGCCGCCCGGCGGCCTGCGCGGGCGGCGTGCCGCGCGCGTGGAGGTTCGACATCATGTTGCGATCTCCGTCGGTCTTGCCGACCTTCGGGCCGAAGACGAGGTACGCCGAGAGGCCGTCGCCCGTGCCGAGGCCGGGGCGCTCGCCGAGCAGGATCACGGCGACCTTGGCGCGTACCTCCTGGCCGATCTCGTCCTCGAGCCAGACGCGGGCGAAGCGCGCGCACATCGGCGTCCCGACGCCGAGGCCGCGCGCGCGGCACGCCTCGGTGAAGTGCCGCAGGAGGTCGAGGCCCGAACCCATGCACGCGACCGCGGACAGGCCGTCGGCGAGGATGGGCTGGACGTCGACGTCCTTGTCGGCGCGATCGCGGAGAAGGCCCACGGAGGCCTCGTCGAGGCGGCGCCCGAGGTCGGGCCGGAGCAGGAACTGGCGATGATGCGCGACCCGCGAGCGGAGCGGGAGCAGGCCATTCTGCTCGGCCCAGCCGTCGGGCAGGACGGTGGCGACGGCCTGGTGCGCGACGGCGAGCTCGGCCTGGAACTGGAGCACGACGTCGGTCGCGTAGCGCGTGCCGACGTGGCCGATGCCGACGAGTGCGGTCGTGTGCGCGGCGGCCTGGGCGGCGTACCGGCTGCGCGTGCGCGGCGTCGGGAACACGCGGTGCGGCGGCGCGGCGACGACCGGCACGGGTGGCGGCGGCGCGAGCGGGCCCTCGGCCTCGAGGCGCGCCTTCAGGGCCGCGACGAGATCGCGGGTGGCGCTCATCGGACGACCCCCGGATCGCCGAAGCGGTCGCCCGGTCGGTCCGCGACCCAGATGCCCTTCTCCTCGAGCCAGGCCTCGAACTCGGGCGCGGGGCGCTTGCCCGAGAGCGATCGCACCGACGGGATGTCGTGGAACGAGGTCGACTGGTAGTTCAGCATGATGTCGTCGCCGACCGGCAGCGACATCAGGTACGTGCAGCCCGCGGCCGCGAGCAGGACCGTCAGGCTCTCGACCTCGTCCTGGCTCATCGAGGCGTGGTACGTGAAGCACGCGTCGCAGCCCATCGGCAGGCCGAGGAGCTTGCCCATGAAGTGATCCTCGAGCGCGGCGCGCGTGATCTGCGGGCCGTCCTCGAGGTACTCGGGGCCGATGAAGCCGACGACCGTGTTGACGAGGAACGGCTTGTAGCGGCGGGCGAAGCCGTAGCAGCGCGCCTCGAGCGTGACCTGATCGGCGCCGTGGTGCGCCGCCGACGAGAGCGCCGAGCCCTGCCCCGTCTCGAAGTACATGACGTTCGGCCCGCGCGTGGCGCCGCGCTCCTTCATGATCGCGTACGCCTCGTCCATGAGGCTCCGCGAGATCCCGAACGCCCGATTGCCCGCCTCGGTGCCCGACAGCGACTGGAACATGAGCCCCATCGGCGCGCCGAGCTCGAGCGCCTTCATCTGCACGGTGACGTGCGAGAGCACGCAGCTCTGCGTCGGGATGGCGTTGCGGTCGATCACCTCGCCGAGGGCGCGCAGGATCTCGGCCGTCGACTCGGCCGTGTCCGTCGCCGGGTTGACCCCGATCACCGCGTCGCCGCAGCCGTACGACAGGCCCTCGCGCGCGCTGAGCAGGATCCCCTCGACGTCGTCGGTCGGGTGGTTGGGCTGGATCCGCGACGAGAGCCGGCCCGGCAGCCCGAGCGTGTCGTTCGCGCGCACGACGACCTGGCACTTGGCACCCGCGATCATCAGATCGAGGTTCGACATGAGCTTGCACGTCGCGGCCGCCATCTCCGGCGTGAGCCCGGGCGACACGGCGCGGATCGTCGGCCCGTCCGTGCGCGTCTCGAGGATCCACTCGCGAAACTCGCCGACGGTGAGGTCCTTCACCGCGCGGAACGCCTGCTCGTCGAGGGTGTCCTCGACCAGGCGGGTGAGCTCATCGTCTTCGTACGGTACGACCGGGCTCTCGCGCAGCTCGCGCAGGGTGAGCCGCGAGAGCACCGCGCGAGCCGCGACGCGCTCGACCGGGTCGCGTGCCGAGACCCCGGCGAGGTCGTCGCCCGACTTGGGCGGGTTCGCCTTGGCCAGCACCTCTTTGACCGAGCCGAACCGGAAGGTCGAGGCCCGGATGGTGGCGGTGAGCTGCATCGGCGCGCGTCGAGGCTAGCGGGCAGGCCCGCGCCGCGACAAGGGGCGCCGGCGTTCCCGCGCATGATCTGCGCGTCGTTCGGGTGGTCGAACCGGTTGTCGCACCGGCCCCATCGGGTTAACTGCGCCGCACAAACCCCGTCCGCAACGCCTTCGCGCCGCCGGCTCCGAGCCCGAGCGGCGGAGCCCAAAGGAGAGACCATGACCCAGACGATCATCTGGACCGAGATCGACGAGGCCCCCGCGCTGGCCACGTACTCGCTCCTCCCCATCATCCAGGCGTTCACCCACGGGACCGGCGTCGCCGTCGAGACGCGGGACATCTCCCTGTCGGGCCGCATCCTCGCGAACTTCCCCGACCGCCTCACCGAGGCGCAGCGCATCCCGGACTTCCTCGCCCAGCTCGGCGACCTCGCCCAGAAGCCGGAGGCGAACCTCATCAAGCTGCCGAACATCAGCGCCTCGATCCCGCAGCTCATCGCCGCGATCAAGGAGCTCAAGTCGCAGGGCTTCGACCTGCCCGAGTACCCGGAGCAGCCGAAGAACGACGACGAGAAGGCCATCCAGGCCCGCTACGCGAAGGTGCTCGGCAGCGCCGTCAACCCGGTGCTCCGCGAGGGCAACTCCGACCGCCGCGCCCCGCTCTCGGTGAAGAACTTCGCGAAGAAGCACCCCCACAAGATGGGCGCGTGGTCGCCCGAGTCACGGACGCGCATCGCCCACATGAGCGGCGGCGACTTCTACGGCAGTGAGAAGTCCGTCACCGTGGCGAAGGCGACGACCGTGCGCCTCGAGCTCGTGGGCGCGGACGGCGCGACGAAGGTGCTCAAGGAGAAGACGCCGCTGCTCGCCGGCGAGATCATCGACACCGCCGTGATGAGCGTCGCGGCGCTCCGCGCGTTCTACGCCGCCCAGATCGACGCCGCGAAGAAGGAGGGCCTGCTCCTGTCGCTGCACCTCAAGGCGACGATGATGAAGATCTCCGACCCCGTGATGTTCGGTCACGCGGTGTCGGTCTTCTACAAGGACGTGTTCGAGAAGCACGCTGCCGTCATCCAGGAGCTCGGCGTCAACGTCGCCAACGGGCTCGGCGATCTGCACGCCAAGATTCAGTCGCTCCCGGAGGCGAAGCGCGCCGAGATCGAGGCCGACCTCAAGGCGGTCTACGCGGCGCGCCCGGCGCTCGCGATGGTCGACTCGGACAAGGGCATCACCAACCTGCACGTGCCTAACGACATCATCGTCGACGCGTCGATGCCGGTCGTCGTGCGCGACTCGGGCAAGATGTGGGGCCCGGACGGCAAGCTCCACGACACGCTCGCGATGATCCCGGACCGCTGCTACGCGACGATCTACCAGGCGATCATCGAGGACTGCCAGAAGCACGGTGCGTTCGATCCGGCGACGATCGGCAGCGTGCCGAACGTCGGCCTCATGGCCCAGAAGGCCGAGGAGTACGGCTCGCACGACAAGACCTTCTACGCCCCGGCCGCCGGCACGGTCCGCGTCGTCGACGACGCGGGCGCCGTCCTGATGACGCAGGCGGTGGAGACCGGCGACATCTTCCGCATGTGCCAGGTCAAGGACGCCCCCATCCGCGACTGGGTCAAGCTCGCCGTCACGCGCGCGAAGGCGACCGGCGCGCCGGCCGTGTTCTGGCTCGACACGAACCGCGCCCACGACCGCGAGATCATCGCGAAGGTGCACGCCTACCTGAAGGACCACGACACGTCGGGGCTCGACCTCCAGGTCCTCGCTCCGGTCGACGCGATGAAGCTCTCCGTCGAGCGCATCCGCAAGGGCCTCGACACCATCTCGGTGACTGGCAACGTCCTGCGCGACTACCTGACGGACCTGTTCCCGATCATCGAGCTCGGCACCAGCGCGAAGATGCTCTCGATCGTCCCGCTCCTCGGCGGCGGCGGCCTCTTCGAGACCGGCGCCGGCGGGTCGGCGCCGAAGCACGTGCAGCAGTTCCAGAAGGAGGGCTATCTCCGCTGGGACTCGCTCGGCGAGTTCTCGGCCTTCTGCGCCTCGCTCGAGCACGTGGCCAGCGCGTTCCAGAACGCGAAGGCGGCCATCCTCGCCGAGACGCTCGACCTCGCGATCGCGAAGTTCCTCGACAACAGCAAGTCGCCGGCGCGCAAGGTCGGCCAGATCGACAACCGCGGCAGCCACTTCTACCTCGCGCTCTACTGGGCCGAGGCGCTCGCCGCGCAGACCAAGGACCGTGAGCTCGCTGCCCGCTTCACGCAGGCGGCGAAGGACCTCGAGGCGAACGAGGCGAAGATCAACGGAGAGCTGATCGGCGCCCAGGGCAAGCCCGTCGACATGGGCGGCTACTACCACCCGGACCACGCGAAGACCGACGCGGCGATGCGCCCGAGCGCGACGCTGAACGCGATCATCGCGGCGATCTGATCCCCCTACCCCATCGGTGTTGGGTGCAGCTCCTTTATGACGGTCGATGATTCCGCCGCAGATCACGACTTCACGAGGCGAAGGCGCGGCCTCGGGATCGGGTCCGGTGGCGCAGCTCCGGCATATGCGGAGAGGTGGTTCCGTTCGTGCTCGCGCGCCAGGTGCAGAGCCCAGTACGCCTCGAAGTCGCCCGATGTGGTGAGCGCGCGGATCTTCAGAACGGCCTCCGCACCCTCGACGGACCACCGCGCGCCGCAGCAGTCGAGC
>CAIVJW010000328.1 GCA_903906315.1 uncultured delta proteobacterium
CCCGCGCCGGCCGCGACGGCCGCGGCGCCCCCCGGCACGCCGCCGCTCGCGGTCGACGAAGCCACCCGCCGCGCGACCGTGCACGGGCGACCGTTCGAGCTCACGCGCGTCGAGTTCGACCTGCTCGCGTGCATGCTCGGCGCGCCCGGCCGCGTGTTCACGCGCGCGCAGCTCATCGACCGCGTGTGGGGCGACGGCTTCGCGATCACCGACCGCACGATCGACTCGCACGTGAAGGGCCTGCGCAAGAAGGTCAGCGAGGCCGGCGGGGCCGCGGGCCTCATCGAGACGGTGCGCGGGGTCGGGTACCGGGTGACCGACCGACCGACCGATCCCGACGGCGGCGCAGACCCGTGATTCGCCTCGTCTTCGCGGCGCTCGGCGCCGTCGGCCTCATCCTCCTGGCCGCCTTCGTGTCGGCGCGCCTCGTGCGATCGCGCACGGCCGGCACGAGCATCCGGATGCAAATCTTCCTCGCGCTCGGCGCGATCGTCTTTGCCTTCGCCTTCGGGCTCGGCTTGCTCGTGCTAGACCGCATCGAGGCGCGCGCGACCCTCCTCGCCGAGGGAGCGGCGCGCGACGAAGCCGCGGCGATCGCGGCGATCGTGGGCGGCGAGCTCGAGGGCGGGCGCGCGTCGCTCGCCGACGCCGCCCGCAAGCTCGAGCTCGTGCGGGGCCAGGGAGACGCCGCGATGCACCTCGCCCTGCTCGCGCCCGACGGCCGCGCGATCTTCACGAGCGGCCCCGAGCCGGGCGAGCCCGCCACCGTCTTCGTGACCGCGCCGATCGTCGTCGCAGGCCAGCGCGTCGGGTCGGTCCGCGTGGTCAAGCCGACCCTCGCCGTGCGCCGCACGCTCGAGGACTTCGCGCCCACCGTGCTGCTCATCTCGAGCGTGCTCGGCGCCGCCGCCGCCGCCGCCGCCGCGGTCATCGGGCGGGCCATCGCGCGGCCCATCGAGGCCCTCACCGACTTCGCCGTCCGCGTCTCCGAGGGCGAGCGCCGCGCGCCGCCGCCTCCCGCGCACGGCCGCGAGGTGCAGAGCCTCTCGCGCGCGATCGACTCGATGCGGCGCCAGCTCGAGGGCAGGCCGTTCGTCGAGACCTTCGCGGCCGATCTCTCGCACGAGCTCAAGAACCCCGTCGCCGCCATCCGCGCGAGCGCCGAGGTGCTCGCCGACGGAGCGCTCGAGGAGCCCGAAGAGGCGGCCCGGTTCGTCGCGCGCATCCAGGAAGCGACGACGCGGATCGAGGCTCTGCTCGGCGATTTGCTCTCGCTCGCGCGCATCGAGGCCCGCGGCGTCGAGAGCGCGGCCTCGGTCGACCTCGAGCACCTCCTCACCGCCGCGGTCGAGCGCGCCCGCGATCGCGGGGCCGTCATCGAGGTCGAGGCCGACGGCGGCGCGAGCGTGCGCGGCGACGCCCAGTGGCTCGCGCGCGCCATCGACAACCTCGTCGACAACGCGCGGGTCCACGGCACGAAGGGCGCCCCGATCCGCGCGAGCCTGCGCGCCCGGGACGGCACCGTCACGCTCGCGGTCACGAACCGCGGCCAGATCGGCAAGCACGTCGCGCGGAGCCTCTTCCGGCGCTTCGTCACGACGCGCGCCGACCGCGGCGGGACGGGCCTCGGCCTCGCGATCACGCGCGCCATCGCGGAGGCGCACAGCGGGTCGGCCGAGTGCCCGCTGCTCGGTCCCCCCGAGGTCCAGTTTCTCCTCCGTCTGCCCGAGGCGTGAGCGCGGAGAGGCTTCATCTCCACGGAACCTCCACAATCGCACCATGGCATCCCCCGCTGGCCCGCTTAAAGGAGCGTCAGGGTGGTCTCCGACGCGGCGCACGCGCCCGGAGCCCCGACCGACACCATGCGAGACCTGTCCCTCCCTCGGCACATCGCGCTCATCCTCGACGGCAACGGCCGCTGGGCCTCCCAGCGTGGTCTCCCGCGCACCGCGGGCCACCAGGAGGGCCTGCACGCCGTGCGCCGCGCCGTCCGCGCGTGCCGCGACCGCGGCGTCCGGTGCCTCACGCTCTACGCGTTCAGCGCCGCGAACTGGTCGCGCCCCAAGGACGAGGTCGACGGCCTCATGCGCATCTGCAAGGAGTTCGCCGAGAGCGAGCACGACGAGCTCGTCGCGAACGGCATCCGCGTGGAGGTCGTCGGTGAGCTCGACGAGCTGCCCACGCCGACACGTCGCGCCGTCGAGCGCCTCGTGAAGGACACCGCCCCCGGGGATCGGATGACCCTCGGCCTCGCGCTGTCGTACGGCGGCCGTCGCGACGTCGTCAACGCGATGCGCGCCATCGCGGTGCGCGCCGCGGCCGGCCTCGTGATCCCGGAGGAGATCGACGAGGCCTCGCTGCGCAGCTTCCTGACGACGAGCGCGATGCCCGACCCGGACCTCGTCATCCGCACCGGCGGCGAGCAGCGGCTCTCGGACTTTCTCCTCTTCGAGTCGGCCTACGCGGAGCTCTACTTCAGCGAGACGCTCTGGCCCGACTTCGACGCGAGCACGCTCGACGCCGCGCTCACCGCGTACGCGCGCCGGCAGCGCCGCTACGGACGCACGAGCGAGCAGGTCGCGACGCCCTGACCGCGCGCGAGGCGAGCCGGGCGCGCGCGTGACCCGCCGCCCGGCCCCCCGCGCTACCTACCGCCGAGCTCGCCGACCGCCACGCCCCTCGGCGCGTCCCGGCGAGGCCGACCCCCCCGGCTCCGACGCGCCGATCGCTTCGGGCTCGCCGGCGTGCTCTTCGAGCTCGCTGACCGCGGGCATCGCCGGCTCGGCATCCCTCATCGTCCAGAAGCTCGACAGCGCAGGCCACAGCGCCTTCTTCGCGCCCTTCGACACGACGGCGCCAACGTGCCCGCCGGGCAAGTGGATGCGCTGCTTGTCCACCGCCGACACGCGGTCGACGAGCTCGGCCGCGCTCTGCCACGGAACGATGTTGTCGTGCTCGAACGTGACCGCGAGCGTCGGGCACGTGATCGACTCGAGGCGCGCCGGGCGGCCCGACAGCGAGAACGTGCCTTTTACGAGCGCGTCCCCGCGATAGAGCTCCTCGACGTAGCGGCGATAGCACTCGCCCGGGAACGAGACGTTGTCGCTGCCCCACGCCTCGAGCGCGAGGAAGCCATCCATCGACTCGTCGTCCCAAGCGCGGTCGAGCACGTGCACGGCCTTCGACAGGCTCAGCGTCGGGCGCAGGAGGTGAAAGGCCGACTGCATCAGCTGCCACGGCACGTTGCCCGTCGCGTTCACGAGCGCGTCGAGGTCGAACGACTTCGTCCGCGTCCACTTCGAGAGCAGCCCGTCGTCGTCGAAGCGCACGGGCGCCGCGAGCGCCACCAGCGACGCGACGTGATCCGGCCGCGCCGCCGTGTAGATCGCCGTGAGCGTGCCGCCGAGGCAGTAGCCGAGCAGGTGCACCTTGTCGCGCGGCGAGAACGACGACGCGACGCGCACCGCGCGCCCGAGGTACCGGTCGCACACGTCGTCGAACGTGAGGAACCGGTCCTCGTCGGTCGGCGTCCCCCAGTCGATCGAGAACACGTCGTGCCCCTCGGCGACGAGCCACTCGGCGAAGCTCTTTCCCGGGAGCAGATCGAGCACGTAGTGCCGGTTGATGAGCGACGGCACCAGCAGCACGGGCGTCTTGTGCGCCGGGCCGCCGGCGCGCGGCCGGTAGCGCAGCAGCCGCCACTTGTTCTCCGCGTGCACCACGTCCGCCGGCGTCGACCCGACGGGCGGACGCGGGCGAGTCACCATCTTGCCGATCGCGGACAGGCCTTTCATGTCACGCGCCCTCGTAGAGCTTCTCGAGCTCGGGCGCGAAGGCCTCGTAGACCTTCTTGCGACGCACCTTGAGCGTGGCCGTGAGCAGGCCGTTCGCGACCGTCAGCGGGCGGTCCAGGACCACGAACTTCTTGATGGTCTCGTAGCTCGCGAGCTCGCCGTTCACGCGCTCGATGCGCCGCTGCACGAGCGCCTGCACGGCCTCGGCGCGCGCTTCGGGCGACGCGTGCTCGGCGCCGAGGTGCGCCGTGACGGCCTCCTCGTTGAGCCAGACGCCCGCCGTGAGGAAGCGCTTGCCGTCGCCGTACACGACCACGTGCGCGATCATCGGATCGTCCTGAAAGCGCAGCTCGATGTTCGCCGGCGGCACGTTCTTGCCGCCCGCGGTCACGAGGATGTCCTTCTTGCGATCGATGATCTGCAGGAAGCCGTCGTCGGTGAAGCGCCCGACGTCCCCGGTCTTGAACCAGCCGTCGTCGGTGAAGCACTCCTTCGTGGCGGCCGGATCCTTGTGGTAGCCGCCGAACACGGTCGGTCCGCGCGCGAGGATCTCGCCGTCCTCGGCGAGGCGCAGCTCGACCGAGGGGAGCGGCTTGCCGACGGTGTCGAACCGGAAGGCGTCGGGGCGGTTGAGCGTGAGCGTCGGCGACGTCTCGGTGAGGCCGTAGCCCTCGATGATCAGGATGCCGTGCTCGTGGAAGGTCTCCTTGACCTCGCGCTTGAGACCGGCGCCGCCCGAGAGGCAGAAGCGCAGGTGTCCGCCCGTGAGGTCCGCGAGCTTCTGCTTGCGGCGGCCCGCGTCGGGCTCGGCCGCGACCGCGGTGGCGATCTTCTCCCAGAGCGACGGCACGCTCATGAACACGCTCGGCCGCACCTCGGGCAGCTTCGCGAGCGCGCTCGGCGGATCGCACATGTACGTCGAGAAGCCGAGCGTATTGCCGAGGCAGACCTCGCCGAAGCCGAAGATGTGGCTCATCGGCAGCCAGAGCAGATCGACCGCGTTCTCGTCGATGAGCGGCGCGTTGCTCCTGAGCCAATCGTGGCCGTTCACGCCCACGTTGCGGTGGGTGAGCGGGACGCCCTTCGGGTTGCCGGAGGTGCCGCTCGTGTAGAGCATCATCCCGGGCTGATCGAGCGAGACCGAGCCCATCATGCGCTCGAGCTCACCCGGCTGCTCCTCGTCGGCGGCCTGCCCGATGCGCAGCGCGTCCGACCAGCGCACGATCTTGCGCTCGACGACCGCGTACGGCGGCACCTTCTTGCCCTTGGCGCGCAGGCCGGCGAGCACGCTCGCCGCGTCGAGCGCGTCGTCGAAGATCACGATGCGCGTGACGGCGTCGTAGTCCGCCCAGGCCTCGAAGATGCGCCCGAGGAGCAGCGGCGTGTCGACGAACAGGATCTTCGCGTCGCTGTGGCGCACCACGTAGCTCGCCTGATCGGCGGTGCTGGCGGGGTACACGGGGACGATCACGCCGCCGGCGGCCTCGATCGCGAGCGCCGCGCTCATCCACTCGACGCGGTTGGGCGCGTACACCGCGCCGCGATCGCCGGACTTCAGCCCGGCGACGGCGAGGAACATCGCGCAGCGCCGGATCTGCCGCGCGAACGCGTTCCACGTGACGATCTTCCAGTCGCCGTCGGGCGTCGGCAGGAAGAAGCGCGGCCGCGAGCCCCGCTCCGGGAGCGAGTCGAAGACGGCGCGGGGGGCGATCGCGAGCTCGAGGTACGGCGTGACGTCCATGGCTACGGACCCTTGTCGGCGAGGCGCTCCTCGAGGTCGAGGAGGCGGCTCTGGATCTGGTTTAGCGCGTGCAGCGTGCGCTCCTGATCGCGCTTCGTGGGCAGGCCGAGGTTGCCCCAAAACGTCGCCGCGGTCTTGTCCGAAGCGGCCTTGAGCTTCATCGCGGCGGAGAGCATCGCGCCGCCGGGCGTGAGCACGAGCGGGCTCTTCATGAGCTTCTCCGCGTACTGCGCCGTCGCGTTCTCCCAGGCGTCGAAGCCCTTCTTCCACAGGTCCCAGCCGAGCATGTCCGTCCTCCTCGTGTCGTCGTGTCCCACGTTCGTCCGCGCCGCGCGACCCTTCACGCGGAGCGGGTGGCGCACCCGGGGTGCGCGGGGTTTGGGGCCGCTCGCGGCCCCATCGAACAGTCGCCGCACCCGGGGTGCGCGGGGTTTGGGGCCGCTCGCGGCCGCATCGAACCGTCGCCGCACCCGGGGTGCGCGGGGTTCCAGGGCCGTTCGCGGCCCCATCGCACCTACAGCCCGAGCCGGCGCACCTCGCTCGCCGTGGTGAAGTCGTCCAGCGTCTCGCCGTTCACGCTCGTCGCGCGGGCGACCTCCCCGAAGCACTCGAACAGAAACGAGACCTGGCGCGTCACCAGGCTCGCGCCGGTCGCGGGAGCGAGCGTCACCTTGGTGCGCACGCGGTGCACCTGGGAGAAGGTCACGTCGTGCAGGACGAGCTGCCCCGTGCCGTCGTCCTTCACCTCGTAGATGTCCTTGCCCGCGTAGGGCAGGCCCTTGATCGTGCCATTCGTCACCTGCCCGGCCGAGACCCACGACGCGCCCACCTCGATCGGGAAGCGGTAGAGGGCGATCGGCGGCTGGTACACGAGCAGCGTGCGACCGCCCTTCGGGTCCTTCTGCGCGGACGCGATGCCGTGCAGCCAGAAGGTCTTGTCGTCCTCGGAGTAGACCCCCTCGAGGGTCCCCCCGGCGTCCATCGGCGTGACGAACTTCCCCGTCGGAAAGGACTCCGCGTACCACTTGCCGCCCAGCGTCGTCGCGGCGAGCGACACCGTGCGGTCCGAGGCGACGTCGTCGGACCAGTCCCACGTCCGCTTGCCCGCGTCGTCGACCACGCCGGCCACGTCGACCGCGCGCTTGGCGCCCGCGGCCGAGACGAGGAACGACACCGGCACGTCGAGCGTCGCCTGCATCTCCGCGGCGTCGATGCGACCGTCGAGGTTCGGCATGCACGAGAGCGGCACGTCGCCGGCGTCCCCGTACCCCTCGTGTTCGGGCGTCGGGTGCGTCTGGTTGTCGCCGCAGCCCGCGAGGGCGACCGCCGACGCGAGGAGGGCACCCCCCAGGATGTGCGCTGTGCGCTGGCTCCACCGCTTCACGAGACCTCCTCAGAACACGAACGACATCCGCAGCCGGATGAGCTGCGCGGGCTTGGCCGAGAGACCGAGCGCGGGGTTGTCGAGCCCCGCGAGCGGGAAGAGCGCGCCGTAGTCGATCGCAGCGCCGAAGCCGTCACGGCTCGCGTACGACAGCGTCGGGTCGAGCTCGACGCCGAGCGGGCTCTTCTGCCCGGGCGTCGAGGCCGAGGTGACGGCGAACGACGCGACGCCGGCCAGCGAAGCGGTGAGCGCGCCGGGCGCGGCCTTGAAGACCGTCGCGCGGACGTGCGGGCGCAGGTACACGGCGTCGGTCACCGTGCCGACCACCTCGCGCCAGAGGATGCGATCGACGCGATAATCAGGGTGAAAGCGGAAGTTGTCGACGCGGTTGTCGTGCGGCGGGTTGGCCTGCGGGCCGTCCACGTCGCCGGGCTTCGGCTGCTTCGCGGTGACGCGCTGGGCCACGCCGAAGCCGGGCGCCGGGTCGCCGCTCGCGTAGCCGGCGTCGAGGCCGCCGGCGACCCGGTCCTCGGGCGCGCCGATCTCGCTCTCGAGCGCGGCGCCGATCTGCGTGGATTTCACCGGATCGCGCAGGAGCACGCCCGGCACGAGCGACGCCTGCTCGACCGTCGCCATCAACAGCGCGGCCTCGGCCTCGATGCGGACCTTCGGCCAGGTCAGGCGAAACCACGCATCGAGCGCCGTCGCCTGATAGCCGCGCCCCATCACCTGCGAGGAGTTGACGGCGACGGGCGACGCGACCGGCAGGTACTCCGCGGGGACGTCGCCGTTCTGCCAGCGGTGCGAGATGTACGCGCCGTACTCGCCCGTGAACTTGTCGGCCTTGCGGCGGCGCTTGCGCGCGAGCTCGTCGCGCCACTTCAGCAGCGCGAACGTGAACGTGCGGACGTCCGCGCTCGGCTCGACGCCCACCGGCCGCGTCGCGTCCGGGCGCTTGGCGAGCGGCCCCACCGCGGACAGGTCGAACGCGAACGCGAAGATGTGGCCCGCGACGGGCGTCACGAGCGCGATGCGATCGGCCGCGTCGCCGCTGTCGCAGTCCGCGCAGTCGCCGCCGTTCGTCAGGATGCCGAGGCCCCAGTGGCTGCCCATGCGGCCCGCCGCGAGCAGGCCGATCGGCGTGAGCGCCTCGCCGTACGCGCGCTTGATCCGCACCGGGGCCGTCGCGCGCAGCGTCGCCGAAGCCGAGGGCACACCCGCGTAGTCGCTGCCGAGCGCGACGTTGTCCGGCGCGTCGACGCGCACCTTCACCGCCACGCCACCGCCGAGCGCGTACGCGGCGAGATCGAGGCGCAGCCGCATGTCGGCGTAGCCGAGCCACTGCCCCTTCGGATCGCCGAGCGGCACCGGGTAGAGCAGCTGACCGGAGGGCGTCGGGCCACGGTCGAGGTCGAGGTTGTAGAGGCCCTCGCCGCGCACGCGCAGCGCCCCGTGCAGCTCGACCGACGTCTGCACGTGCGATCGCAGGTCGTCACCGATGTCGGTGAACCCGGTGGCGCGCGCGGCGGACGGCGCCGACAGCGCCGCCGCGAGGCCGACCGCGGCGAGGCGGCGAGCGTTCACGGGGCCTCCTTCTCGGGCGCGGCGCGAGGCGGATCGGCCTTGGCCGGCCCCTCGGCCGGAGCCACGGGCGGCGGCGTCGGCGCGTACGCCGGTCGAGGACCGCCGGTCGCGTCGAGCTTCGCGTCGAGGAACGCGTCGAGCTCCGTCGTCGAGGGCCCGGCGACCTCGAGCATCGGGAAGTGCCCGCAGCGCGGGTAGACGACGAGCCGCGCGCCCGGCAGATCGCGCGCCAGCCGCTCGCCGATGTGGAGAGGCGTGACGACGTCCTCGCGCCCCCACAGGAGCAGCGTCGGCTGCCTGATCGTGCGGTAGCGACCCTCGACCTCCGCGTAGTGCTGCCCTCGAACGGCCGCCAGCGCGGCGGCGCGCGTGCCGGGGCGGTCGAGCGAGGCCTCGACGTCCTCGGCGAGCTTCTCGGTCAGCACGCTCGGATCGTAGAACGCGAGCGCCATGCGCTCGTCCGGCCGCTCGTTGTAGAACAGCCCGAAGAGCGCCTCGCCGACGCCGGGAGTGCGCGCCATCGTGAAGAACGTCGGCAGCTGCTCCTCGTAGACGAAGGCGTCGTAGAGCGCGATCCGCTCGACGCGCGCGGGCGCCTCGAGCGCCGCCGCGAGCACGATCGACGTCCCCCACGAGTGCCCCACGAAGGCCGCCGACTTCACGCCGCGCTGGTCGAGCAGCGCGAGCACGAGCCTCGCCTGCGCGGCCGGCGAGTAGTCGCCCTCGGGGCGGTCGGTCCAGCCGAAGCCCTTCAGATCGAGGGCGATCACGCGGTGGTGCGCGCGCAGCGCGGGGACCACGGCCGCCCACGTCTCGAGCGACGACGCGAAGCCGTGGACGAGCACGACCGGCGGCCCGTCGCCCACGTCGAGGTAGCGCACGCGCGCCCCCTCGACGGTGACGAACGTCGCCGCCTTCGGCTCGCCGGGCATGGCGCCGACGTGGAACGCCATGCAGCCGGCGAGGCCGAGCGAGAGGAGCGGGAGCACCGCGCGCACGACGGAGCTCACGGCGCGAGCCGGCGAATCTCGGCGGCCGTCGTGAACTCCTCGGCCGTCTCGTTCGACTGCGAGGTGACCGTCGCGACGGTGCCGAAGCACTCCGCCACGAAGAGGAAGGACCGCGTGACCGTGATCATCCCGTACGCCGTGCGCGTGAGCTTCGTCTTCACCCGCAGCACGTCGAACGACCCGAACGGCGTCGCGAGCGTGCCGTGCGCGTCCACGCTCGACTCGTATTTCTCGAGGTACGGGATCGCGCTCGGGATCCCCTTGAGGGTGCCCGTGATCTGCGCGTCCGTGGACCACGTCACGCCCTCCTTGACGGGGAACTTGAGGAGCGGCGCGGCCGGCGCGTAGACCTCCTCGGTCTTGCTTGCGCCGTCGGCCGGCGACGCGACGCCGCGCAACAGCAGCGCGTCGCCCGTGACCTCGAAGACGCCGACCATGTCGCCGAGGAAGGCGTCCGGCGTGAGGTAGCTGTAGTAGGTCGCGCCCTTGAACGCGTCGGCGAACCACTGGCCGTCGAGCGGCAGCGTCTCGACGACCTGATCGTGATCGCCGGCGAGCGCCTTCGACAGGTCCCACGCGCGGCTCCCGTCGGCGCTCGGGGTGCCGGAGGTGTCCCAGGTCGCGGCCTTCGCGGTGAGGAAGGTCGCGTGCAAGCCCGCCGCGAGCGGCACCTCCGCGCGCGTCACGACCCAGTCCTTGTTTGGCGCGCAGCCGGCGGCCGATCCGCCGACGCCGCCGCCCGCCGTCCCGTGGCCTCCCTGCCCGGCGCCCCCGGAGCCGCCCGATCCTCCGCCGCCGGTCACGGTGCTCGTGCCCGCGTCTCCGACCGCCGGCGTCACGCAGCGCCCGTCGGTGCCGCACGTCCCCGAGGCGCAGTCCGCGCCGGCCCGGCACTCGACGGCCTCGTCGGAGGACGCGCAACCGGCGATCGCCGCGCCGAGGGGGAGGGAGATCAAGGCGACGAGGCGAAGAAGGCGCATGGAGTCCTCTGCTGGCGGCGAACCGCGCGCCCCGCGCACGGGCCTTACGTAGCCGGGCGGAGACCGCGAGACGAGGCCGCGCGCACGGTCGCCCGGCGCGCGTCATTCCGGCCGCCAACCTGCCACCGCACCGCAGCATGGTCAAGCGGTTTCTATTGCAGCGCAACATGGAAGGCCACTTCTGCTGGAGTTCACCCGAGCAAAGCGCTATGTGCATTGCAGCGATGAGCCGCCCGATGCTGGTCAAGAAGTACTCGAACCGACGCCTCTACGACACCGAGGCGAGCCGGTACGTGACGCTCGAGGAGCTCGCCGAGAAGGTCAAGCACGGCGCCGACGTGCGGGTCGTCGATGCGAAGACGGACGACGACCTCACGCAGTCGACGCTCGCCCAGATCATCCTCGAGAGCCGAGGCGCCGGGAAGCTCCTCCCGGTGCCCCTGCTCGTGCAGCTGATCCGCATGGGCGACGACGCGCTCGCGGAGTTCCTCGGCCGCTACCTGTCGCACGCGCTCGACCTCTATTTATCGGCAAAGCACGGCGCGCAGACCATCGCGCCGTACGCGCCGTTCGCGACGCTCCCGTTCGCGGCGACGAACGCGCTCGCGCGGCTCCTGAGCGGCGTCTCGGCCTGGGCGGAGCCCGCCCCGCCGGCGGCCCCGCCGGGCCCGATCGTCCTCGCGCCGCCGCCCTCGGGCGCCCTCGCGTTCCCTCCCCCTCCGCCCACGCCGGCGCCGGATCAGGTCGCCGATCTCGCCGCCCTCCGGCGCGAGATGGCCGAGCTTCGCGACGCCGTTCGCGACCGCAGCAAATTCGGCCCCCGCATTGTGCGCCGCAACAAAAAGGGTTGACGGTCTCCGGGGGCGTGAATACCCTCGGTTTTGCCGCTTCGCAGCGACTGCGGAGCGAGTGACGACCCGAGGGAGACCCGTTCCATGAGCGAGAAGAGCACTTCGCAGGCGCAGCAATTCAAGGACACCTGGACCAAGATGGTCGAGGACCACGTGACCCGCGTCACCGCCGCCTGGGACGAGGCCGCCAAGATCGAGACCAAGGGCCTGGAGCAGGCGACGAGCGCGATCGCCGAGCTCGCGAAGATCCAGACCGAGACGCTCGGCTACTTCACCCACCTCACGGGCGAGTGGCGCAAGCTCTCGCTCGAGGCGACCAAGCGCACGGCCGACTTCCTCACGCCGAAGTCCTGACCATGCCCCTCGCGCCCACTCCGAAGGACGCCATCCAGACGGACGGGACCGCGACGCTCTACCGCTTCCGACCGGCAGCCACGCGCGCGCCGGCCGGGGCAGCGCCGCTCCTGCTCGTGCCCTCGCTCATCAACCGCTGGTACGTGCTCGATCTGAAGCCGGGAGCCAGCGTCGCGGGCGCGCTCGTCGAGGGCGGCGTCGAGACGTACCTGCTCGACTGGGGCATCGCCGGCGACGAGGACCGGTACCTCTCGTGGGACGACGTGCTCGGTCGGCTCGCGCGCGCCGTGCGCAAGGTGCGCCGCGACACCGGCGCCGCGAAGGTCGGCCTGCTCGGCTACTGCATGGGCGCGACCCTGTCGACGATCCACGCGGCGCTGCACCCCGACGAGACGGCCGCGCTGGTGAACCTCGCCGGGCCGATCGACTTCTCCGAGGGCGGCTTCCTGCGCCACATGGTCGACCCGAAGTGGTTCGACGTCGACGCGATCGCCGACGCGGGCAACATGTCGCCGTCGGCGATGCAGAGCGGCTTCACCGCGCTGCGCCCGACGCAGAACCTCGCCAAGCTCGTCAACTACGTCGACAAGATGCACGACCCCGCCGCGCGCGAGGCGTTCGACATCCTCGACGAGTGGGCGACCGACAACATCCCGTTCCCGGCCGAGGCGTACCGCCGGTACATCCGCGAGATCTACCAGGAGAACCAGCTCATCCAGGGCACGCACCACGTCGCCGGACGGCGCGTCGACCTGCGCGCGATCCGCTGCCCGGTGCTCACGATCACGGCCGACCGCGACGCGATCGTGCCGCCGCGCGCCGCGCTCGCGCTCGCCGAGCGCTCGAACGCCTCCGAGACGGAGCACCTCACGGTGCCCGGTGGCCACGTCGGCGCCGTCGTCGGCAGCCGCGCCGCGCGCTCGCTCTACCCCGCGATGACCGCCTGGCTCCGGCGCGTGCTCGCCGCGCGACCTGCCGCCGCGACCTCCGCCTCGGCCGTCGCCCCCTCCTGACCTCCCCCAGCTCCGCTTGACGCGACCGGCGCGGCCGACGACGCTTCGCGCGCCGGGCGGCCTCCGCCCGGGAGGTCCGCCCGTCGCCGCGAGGCCCGACGCGGCCCCCCAGGTGCCCGTAGCTCAGTTGGATAGAGCGGCGGCCTTCTAAGCCGTTGGTCGCAGGTTCGAGTCCTGCCGGGCGCGCCAGCGAGATCGCTCCTGCTTGTCCTCGCGCAAGCGGGCGCGCCGGGCGGGTCGCGTCGCCGAGGCGCCCCCCGAGCGCTACACACGCCGTCGACTCTGGGCTAGACCACGGCCATGACGAACGAAGCCTTCGGCGAGCTTGAGTTCGAACGCGCCGCCGACGCGACCCTCCGCGCCCTCGAGGCCGCGCTGTGCGAGGTCGATGGGCTCGAGGTCGACCTCGAGAGCGGGATCCTCACGATCTCCTTCGGGGACGGGACCGAGTACGTCGTGAACAGCCACCGCGCCGCGCGGCAGATCTGGATGGCGGCCGAGCGCACGGCCTGGCACTTCGACTTCGCTGGCGGCGACCGCGGGTGGGTCGCGCCGCGCACCGGCGACGAGCTCCGGGCTGCGCTGTCGGGCGTCGTGTCGCGCAGGCTCGGCCGCCCGGTCGCGCTCGGCTCGGCGTAGGCGGGCTCCGCGCGCTTGCAACGGGCGAGCGGGGGCGCTCTCCTATGAGGCACATGGCTCCTTCGCGCACGCTGGCCGCGGCCCTGGCGATCCTCGGCGTCCTCGCGCCGCGCGCGGCCGAGGCCTACTGTCGCGCGTCGACGTGCGAACCGAGCGGGACGCGGTGCACGCCGGAGCAGGCGGAGGACTGCGGCGTCGCGATCAAGTGGACGCGCCCGTGCGTCGGGATCAGCGTCCAGAAGGACGCCTCGAAGAAGATCTCGCTCTACGACGCCCGCACCGCGCTGCACCGCGCGTTCGTCTCCTGGCAGGAGGCGAAGTGCGACGGCGGCGGGGCCCCCGGCGTCTCCGTGCAGGACCTCGGCGCGGTTGAGTGCGATCAGGTCGAGTACAACGGGAAGGCCGGCAACGCGAACGTCGTCGTCTTCCGCGACACGAAATGGCCGCACCCGTCGGGGCCGCACAACATCGCGCTGACGACGGTCACCTACGACACGAAGAGCGGCGAGATCTTCGACGCGGACATGGAGATCAACGTCGCCCAGTACCAGCTGACGATGGAGGACGCGACGGCGGACTACGACCTGCAGTCGGTGTTCACCCACGAGGCCGGGCATTTCCTCGGGCTCGCGCACAGCCCCGACTCGAGCGCGACGATGTTCGCGGTGTACACGCCCGGGTCGACCGCGTTCCGATCGCTCGCGGCCGACGACGTGGCGGGCGTCTGCGCGGTGTACCCGGCGCAGACGATTGACCCCGCCAAGTGCAACGTGCTGCCGCGGCACGGCTTCTCGCCAGCGTGCGCGGAGAAGCAGACCGAGGGCTCGTGCGCGCTACGCGGGCCTGCCACCAGGGACGGTGCCGTCGGAATCGTCGCGCTCGGGCTCGCCGTTTTCGCCCTGCGTCGCCGCCGCCGCGGCGCGTGATCCCGACGACGATCGCTACAGACCGAAGCGGACTCCGAAGCTTGCCATGATGCCCGTGAGCGTCAGGCCGGCCTCGAGGTCCATCGCGAAGCCCGGCGTCGGGCGGAACGAGAAGCCGAGCTCGGGGAGCGCCGCCCACGGGTAGAGCGCGGGCTTCTTGCCGCCGTTGAACCAGCTCGGCTCCGAGTAGTCGTTGTAGTGGCTGGCGTCCTTGTCGAGCTGGTTGCAGTAGCGAAACATGTTCGTCGGGTTGCTCGGGCCCGCGCACTTCTGCCAGGAGTACGGGTCGGCCAGGGCGTCCTTCGTCGCCGGGTAGGCCTGGTTGCGCGTGAGGTTGCCGAAGGCGACGCCGATGCCGAGGCCGCCGCCGAGCTTGAACGCCCACTTCCTCGCGTCGTCGATGGGGAAGCTCCAGAGCAGGTCCACCGTGGCGAGGAGGGTATGGAGGTTGGCCTCGACGAGCTCGTATTCCGTGTCGGGCGCGCCCTTCCCCTTGATGAGCGTCGGCCCCATCCCGTAGTGCGCGCAGCCGAGGTTCACCGCGAGGTCGACGTCGCGACCGACCGGCGCCTGGAAGCGCGCCACGAGGCTCGGCACGAAGACGTTCGTCCCGCCGTCCGCCGCGAAGTTCATCATGAACTTGGGGATGACGTAGCCGCGGAAGCCGACTCCGAGCCACTTGCGCTGACCTGGCGTGGCAGCCGACGGCTTGCCTTCCCCATCCCCCTCGGCGCCGGGCGGCCCCTCGCGCTCGAGCTTGATCTTCACGACCTTGCGCTCGCCCTCGCCGACGACGACCTTCTGCGTCTGCTCCTTGTGATCGCGGGCTTGCGCGCGGACCGTGTGGCCGAGGTCGGGCGCCACCTTGTGCGGCTTCGCGAGGTTCTCGACCGCGTGGCCGTCGACCTCGATCTCGAGGTCGGGGTACTCCTCTTGCGCGTCGAAGCGAAGCGACGGGATGCGCGCGTCGACCTCGGCGGCGCGCCCGGGCGCCTTCGCGACGGCGTCGCGATCGGCCTTCGTCCAGGTGCGGAGGGGCTGCTCGAGCGCGACGGTGTGGAACAGCTCGGCGGCGCGCATGAGCTCGCCCATCGAGACGTAGCAGCCGGCGAGCGCGAACGCGGCGCCAGGCGTGTGACGCGCGAGCTCGGACTCCTCGAGGATCGGGACCGCCGTCGGGCAGTCGCCGCGACCCGCGAGCGCTACCCCCTTGCGCGCTTGCGCGGCGGGATCCGGCCCTGCGGCGAGGGCGGCGCGGGGGGCCAGGTGCCCGATCAACGCGACGGCGACGATCGACGCAGCGCGCGCCCGGCGGCGTCGGCCGAGGTGCTCGGGTCGGGCGCTGCAGGCGCCATCGAGGAAGGTCCAGAGTGCGATGAGGGGATGATAGGCCGCGGGGCCGCGCGGGCGGAAATCCCAAATGCGCCGGCCGCGCCCAGGCCTCGCCGAGGCCGGTCGGCGCCGGTGCGTCGGCGCGAGGGCGTCCACGCGCTCCGGTCGGCTCGGCGCCGAGGCAGGCGCGAGAGCGCGCCGTCGCCCGATACGCCCGAGAACTGGGCTACCTCGTCCCAAGCCGGGCTTCGACCGCCTGGATCGGAAATCCGGCCCCAGCGGTACGACCGAAGCGACGGCCGAACGGTCCGGGCTGCCCCATCGCGCGCGACGCGGGATGGGCTTCGACGGCGCCGAGGGACCCCGGTAAGCTGCCTGCCGATGGTCGGCGAAGCATCTTCGGGGGAAGGCGCGCCTTCCGCTCCGCACGCTCCCCTTCTCGACGGGGACGGCCGGAGCGCGGCGAAGGACGGCGACGCTGTCGCGTGCGAGCACGCCTCGGAGTGCGGCGGCTGCCCGCTCATCGAGCTGGGCTACGCCGCGCAGCTCGAGCGCAAGCGCGCGCGCGTGGCGACGGCCGCGGGCCGCTACCCGCTGCTGTCCGAGGTGGTGACCCTCGACGTCCGGGGCGCGGAGGCCATCGTGGGCTACCGCGGCCGGGCGAAGCTCATCGTCTCGCCCGAAGGCGCGATCGGCCTCTTTGGGCGATCGGGCGATCACCAGGTCGTGGACATCCCGAGCTGCAGGGTGCTGGCTCCCGCGCTCGCCGCCGTGGCCAGCGCGCTCCGGACGCTGATCGCGGCGCCTCCGCCGGAGACTCGCGCGCTGCTGCTGCCGTGCCGCGAGACGGCGGGCGGCCTGCTGCGCGCAGTCGACCTGCGCGAGGTCCGCGCGCGGCGCGGCGCGGGCGGCGCGCTCGAGAGCGCCGTGCTCGTCACGCTCGTGCTCCAGCGCGATCGCGCTCCGTCGCGCGACGAGCTCGCGGCCGCGGGCAAGGCGCTTCGTGCGAGGCTCCCGGGCGTGCTCGGCGTGGCGGCCAACCTCCACGATACCGACTCGCCGCAGATCCTCGGCCAGGAGACGCTGGTGCTCGACGGCGCCTCGAACGCCCACGACACCATCGGCACCACCTACCACCTCGCGTCGTTCGGATCGTTCGTGCAAGCGCACCGCGATCAGGCCGCCGCGGTGCACCGCATGCTGGCGAGCGAGGTCGCTGCGCTCGACGTGGGCACGCGCGCCCCCCGCGTGCTCGACCTCTACGGCGGATCGGGCGCGATCAGCCTCGCGCTCGCGAAGGCGGGCGCGGCGGTCACGCTCGTGGAGTCGTTCGCGCCGGCGGCGCAGGCGGCGCACGCGGCCGCGGACGCGCAGAGCCTCGCCCTCGACGTGCGGACGGGCGACGCCGCGCTCTGCGCGCTGGCGTTGCAGCGCGCGGGCGCGCGGTTCGACGCGGTCATCGCCAATCCGCCTCGCCGAGGCCTGTCGCCCGCCGCGCGCGAAGCGGTGGCGCGCCTCGCGCCGGACCTCCTGCTCTACGTGTCGTGCGATCCGGAGACGCTCGCGCGCGACCTCGACCACCTCGGTCGGCTCGGCTACGCGGCCAGCACGCTCGCTCCGCTCGACATGATCCCCCTCACCGACGAGGTCGAGACCGTGACGGCGCTGCGCCGCACGGAGCCGCCCGTGCCGCACGTCGTGTTCGAGGACGACGACATCCTGGTCGTCGAGAAGGGCGCCCACGAGCCCGTCGAGGCGCACCCCGACTACGCCGGATCCGTCGTCGCGCGCGCGCAGCGGCTGCCGGGCGTGTCGAGCCTCTACCCCGTGCTCGCGCTCGACGCGGGCGCGAGCGGCCTGTGCGTCCTCGCCCGCACGCCCGAGGCGCGCGACGCCTGGGCCTCCGCGCTCACGACCTCGGGCCGCTTGATCTACGTGGTCGCGGCCAAGGGCGTCACGCCGTCGAAGGGCGCGATCACGCGCGACCTGCGCGACGCCGGGCAGCCGTGGCCGGCGCGCACGCGCTACCGGCGCCTCGCGGTCGCCTCCGGGCACTCGATCTTGCGCGTCATCCCCGACGGCGGGCGCCTGAACCAGATCCGGAGGCACTTCGCCGCGATCGGTCACCCCGTGCTCGGCGACGAGCGCTGGGGGCACGCGCCGACGAACCGCTACTTCGAGGAGAAGCACGGCCTCGACCGCGCCTTCCTGCACCTCGTCCGCATCGAGGTCATCCACCCGAAGAGCGGGCTGCGCCTGCTCGTCGAGGCCCCGCTCGCGGGCGACCTGCGGGCGACGCTCGAGCGCGCGGGCGGCCACTCCGTGCTCCGGTTCCTCGAGCACAAGCACGCGCTCGGCGACGACCGCACCGCGACCCTCACGCCCCTCGGCCCCGACGACTTCGAGGCGCCGCCGAGCTCCCGCCTGCTCGAGGGGCCACCGAGCTCGCGCGCGTTCGACGGGTCGCCGAGCTCCCGCCTGGTCGAAGGGGCACCGAGCTCGCGCGCATTCGACGGACCGCCGAGCGCCCGCGGCTTCGACGGGCCGCCGAGCCTGCGCGGCGCGCCGGCTGACGCCCTTCCGCCGGGCGCGCGGTCGCACGACGGGCCGCCGAGCTCGCGGCGCGGCAGCTTCCCGGTCGTGGTCGAGACGCGTCGGCCGGCGTTCGTGCTGGCCGGCCAACCGACGCCGCCGACCGGGGTCGCGATCGAACCCGCCGACCTCGACCCCGCGACGCGCACGCCGCGACGCGACCGCCCGGCCCCCGACGACGACTGACCGCGGAGCCTCGCGTGGCGCGGTTGACGCGACCGCCGCGCGCGGCGCTGGACGCGGCCGGCGAGCCACACCGGCTCCGCGGACGGCCGGGCGCGACCGGCCGTCGCGGACGCCTCCACGGCGCTGCTCGTCGGCTGCGCGGGGTCGCGCTCCGGGCCGCCGGGCACCGACTCGACCCCCGAATCGAGCGCACGCGCGTGCGCAGGGGAGGCGAGCGTGGCCCGGGCGCGCGCCACGCCGCGGGTGGCGAGCGGCGGATCTGGTAGGATGCGCGATCGCCGCGATGGTGAACGTGCCCGAAGACCCTCCGCGGATCCTCGTCGTCGACGACGAGAAGGCCATCCGCGACATGCTCGCGGACTTCCTCGGCATGGAGGGCTACTTCGTGCGCACCGCGGAGGACGGAGCGGCGGCGCTCACCGAGATCTCGCGCGGGCACTTCGACCTCGTGCTCAGCGATCTCAAGATGCCGAAGATGGGCGGCCTCGCGCTCCTCGGGCAGCTGACCCAGGTCGCGCCGGACGCGGTCACGATCATCATGACGGGCTTCGGGACGGTCGAGACGGCGATCGACGCGATGAAGCGCGGCGCGTACGACTACGTGCTCAAGCCCTTCAAGCTCGACGAGGTCCTGCACGTCGTCCAGCGCGGCATCGAAAAGCAGCGCATGACGGCCGAGAACCTGCGCCTGCGCGAGGCCGTGTCGCTCTACAAGGTCAGCGAGGCCATCGCGGCGAGCCTCTCGCTCGAGCAGGTGCTCGACACCGTCGCCGAGAGCGGCCTGTCGGAGGTGGGCGCCGACCTCGTGTCGACGTGGCTCGAGGACGGCGAGGGAACCTTCTTCGAGCGGCAGCACGTGCGCGCCCCAGCCCTGCCGACGGACGCGAGCCTCGGCCGGATCGCGCCGGCGCGCGTCCTCGCTCACCTCGGGCCGGAGGCGCCGCTGCTCGAGCAGGGCGGCAAGGGGCTCCGCTTCTTCGATCCGCAGCCCGAGGCCGAGCTCTGCTCGATCGTCGCCGCGCCGCTCCGCGTCCAGCAGCGCACGCTCGGCTTCGTCGCGCTGGTGTCGTTCACGCACGGCCGTCGCTTCGACGAGGGCCAGCGCAAGCTGCTCTCGATCCTCGCGGCGCGCGCCGCCGCGGCCATCGAAAACGCCCGACTTTACGAGGACTTGCAGGCGACGTTCCAGCAGACGATCGAGGGTCTGGCGAAGGCCATCGACAAGATGGACCGCTACACCTCCGGCCACTCCGACCGCGTCGCGAGCTACGCCGTGTACCTCGCGCACCGCCTCGGCCTCGGCCCGGCCGAGACCGAGATCGTTCGGCAGAGCGCGCTGATGCACGACATCGGCAAGATCGGCTGCGTCCTGAACCTCAACAAGCCCGGCAAGCTCACGAGCGACGAGTACGAGGTCTTCAAGCGCCACCCGGGCTACGGCCGGGACATCCTCGAACCCATCAAGTTCCTCTCTCCGCTCGTGCCGGGCGTGCTCCTGCACCACGAGCGCTGGGACGGCCGCGGCTACCCGCTGCGACTCGCGGGTGACGGCATCCCGATCGTCGCGCGCATCATCTCGGTCGCGGACACGTACGACGCGATGACGAGCGACCGGTCGTACCGGCGCGCGCTCCCGCACGAGGTGGCGGTCGCCGAGATCGAGCGCTGCGCGGGCTCGCAGTTCGACCCCGAGGTCGCCAACACGTTCCTCGGCCAGCTCGAGGCGTACCGCGACGAGCTGCGCGGTCGTGGCCGCAAGGTGCCGGAGTGAGCGATCCGGCCGGCGCCGCGCGCCCCTCGCCGCGACCACCGCGCGCCGCCTGGATCGGACGGCGCCGCTACGATCCCGTCCACGCGTTGCAGGAGCGCCTCGTGGAGGCGCGCGCCGAGGGGCGCATCGGCGACGTGATCCTGCTGCTCGAGCACGATCACGTCGTGACCCTGGGGCGCAGCGCGGACCCGACCAACGTGCTGCTCGCGCGCGAGACGCTCGCGGCGCGCGGCGCAGACCTCGTCGCGACCGGGCGCGGCGGCGACGTGACCTACCACGGCCCCGGCCAGCTCGTCGGCTACCCGATCCTCGATCTCGCGCCGGACCGCTGCGACGTGCGGCGCTACGTGCGCTCGCTCGCCGAGGTCATGATCGAGCTCGCGCGCGACCACCACGTCGAAGCCGGCGTCGTCGACGGCCTGATCGGCGTCTGGGTCGATCGCGAGGCGCCGACGGAGTGGGCCGGCGCCCCGTGGGCGCGCGATCTCGCGAAGCTCGGCGCGATCGGCGTGCGCCTCTCGCGGTGGATCACGATGCACGGCTTCGCGCTCAACGTGTCGACGGACCTCGAAGCCTTCGGCTGGATCGTGCCCTGCGGCCTCCGCGACCACGGCGTCACGTCGATCCGCGAGCTCACCGGCGCCGCGCCCGCGGTGCGCGAGGTCGCGATCGGCAGCGCGCCCGTCCTGCGCCGCGCGCTCGGCGTGCCGATCGCGGCCGTCGAGGACCTCGCGGGCCTCGACCTCGAGGCGATCGAGGCCGAGCTCGCGCGCTGACCGCTACTTCGACCAGCTCGCCTCGTCGATCACGTCGTCGACCTCGGGCCCGCCCGCGGACGACTTGAGGCCCATCGCCTTCCACGAGAGCGTCTTGCCCGAGATCGTGAGCACCCCGTAGGCGCCGACGTGGCTCTTGCCGTCGAAGTCCCAGTTCGTCGCGCGAAACGCGGCCGGGGACGTGCCCTTGCCGTAGCCGTCGGCGCCGGCGCCGGCGCACACCACGTAGACCGTCCCCTCGGCCTCGCTCGCGACGGGCACCGGGCCGAGATCGGCCCCGGCGCGAGCCGGCTTCGAGCGCTCGTAGTTGTGATCGTGCCCGCTCAGCACGAGGTCGACGTGGTGCTTGTCGTAGAGCGGCAAGACCGACGCGCGCACCGTCTTCACGTCGGAGTCGTCGGCGTGGCTCGAGGTCGAGAGCGGCCCGCGATGGTGCAGGACGATGATCCACGGCACGGTCGCGCGGCGCGCGGCGGCGGCGCCGAGGTCGGCGTCGAGCCAGTCGAGCACCTCCTTGCGCATCGTCGACTCGAAGCCGAGGTGCTCCGCGACGGCGACGATCGAGTCGTCGAAGAGCACGACGTGCGCGGGCCCCGCGTCGAAGGACGCATACAGCCCCTGCCCCGCGCCGCTGCCGGGCAGCGCGTGGTTGCCGAGCCACTGCGCGTGCAGGTTCTCGTGGTTGCCGCCGACCGCGGCGATCCAGCTCGTGCCGAGGGTGCCGGCCTTGCCCGCGCCGTCGAGCCACGTCGCGTAGTCGGCCTCCGATCCGTCCGGCAGGAGGCCCTTGATCGAGTCGCCGGAGAAAAGCTGCAGGTCGACGCCGGCCTTGGCCATGCGCGTCTGCACGAGGGGCCAGACGACGTCGATCGAGTCGCGCGAGTCGCCGCTCACGCCGATCACGAGGTCCGCGCCAGGGTCGGCCGCGGCCGCGGTGGTAAACGATCGGACGTCGCTCCAGACCTCCTTGCCGGCCGGACCACCGCCGACCTGGTAGTAGTACGTCGTCTTCGGCGTCAGGCCACAGGCGTCGGCGCGGTGGATGCGCACCGGCACGGTCCCGGGCAGCGCGTACGAGAACCCGGCGATCGCCAGGTCGAGCGCGTCCGCCGAAGCGCCGAGGCGCACGGCCGACGCGGTGGTGCCCGGGTCCGTGTCCCAGACGAGGGCCGCGCTGCGCGCCGGGTCGGCGTAGCCGGGCGCGCCGAGCTTCGTGCCGCCGCCGAGGCCGAGGCGGACGCGCAGCGGCGCCGGCGCCGCGCCGAGCTTGTCGTCGCCGGGAGCGAACTCCGCGCCTCGCGTGCCGTCCAGCGTCGCGGTGTAACCGCAACCCTTCGGCTCGTACGTGAAGCCGGCGAGGGCCCCGCCCGCCCCGCCGGTCCCCGCCCCGCCCGCCCCGCCCGCGCCGGTCGCCGTCGTGGCGCCGGTGCCGCCGGGCGCCGCGTCGTCCTTGCTGCAGGCCGCGACGAGCGCCGCCGAGAGCGTGAAGAGAAGCACGAAGGCCGAAGCGCGAGCGATCCGCATGCCGGCACTTTCCCATTGTCGCGGCCGCGTGACAACGGCGTGACGAGCGCGCGCGTCACGGGGGGCTGGCGCTCGCCGGCCGCTCGGGTAGAAGGGCGCCGTGGATCGTGCGGAAGCCCGGGCCGTCGAGGCCGCACCGACGGCGACGACGAAGCGCCGCACTCGCCGCGGGCGCGCGGCAGCGCTGGGGGTCGCGGCGCTGATCGCCGGCGCGGCCTCGGTGCCGGTCGGCATGGTCGAGATCGGCACCCGCCGCGCGGCGGCGTGCCTCGCGAGCTACGAAGGGCCACGCGAGCCCGTCCGACCGGTCTGCGGCCCGCTGATGGACTGGCTCGTTCTACCGAGCCGCGTGCCCCTGCTACCGGCGGCGCGCTACCGCGCCGAGGAGCTCGGCGCGCGCATCCCCATGGCGGAGTACCGCGACGCCGCCGTCGGCAAGCCCGACCGCGAGGGCCTCGCGCTCGGCGCCGAGGGCATGCTCGCGGGCGAGCGGCTCCTCGCGACGGGCTCGCAGCGCCCGGTGCTGTGGGACCTCGGGCGCGCGGTCGGCGCACCGGACCTCGGCCGCGACGCCGCCGAGCTCGGCGACCACCGCACGCTCGCGAGCCGCGGCGAGGCGTGGCTCGCGTGGCCCGTGCGGCTCGCCGCGCTGCACGCCGCGCTCGACGAGGGGGACGTCCCGCGGACGGTCGAGCTCGCGAAGCGCTACGCCGGCTGGGACCCGCGCGACGAGGACCTCCGCGCCGCCGTGGCCGCGGCGCTGTGCCTCGGCGACGAGCCCAGCCACGGAATGCGCCTGCTCGAGACGCTGCAGGACGACCGCGCGAAGCGCAAGTACGCCGGCATGTCCCGCAACTTCGGCGACGTCCGCGAGCTTCTCGTGGCCTGCGCCGCGCGCGCGCACGTGCCGCCGCCGCCGAAGCCCTCCGACGGCGAGGCCGGGCGCGGCGACCTCGTCGAGGCGCGGACCGTCCTGCGCCTGCGGATCTCGGCGCAGGGCGGCGACACCGCGGGGTCGATCCCCGAGACGATCGACGCCGCGACCCAGCTGCTCGAGGCCGCGCCGCGGTCGGCGCGATCGCGCTTGCACCTGCTCGCCGGCCTGGTCGAGCTCGCGGCGGCCGCGAAGCGCGAGCTCCCGTCGACCACGCTGGTGCGCCTCGCGACGGTGCGCGCGGAGGTCGGCGACGAGCCGCTCGTGCCGTCGCCGGTCGTGACGACGCTCGACCTCCTGGACGAGGCCCCCGGCCTCGTCGCGGTGCTGCCCGCGCCCACCCTCGCGGCCGCAGCCGATCGACTCGAGGCTTCGAGCAAGGGCGAAGGCCTCGCCGAGACGGGCGCGGCCCAGCTGCGCACCGCGGCGGGAGCGACGTTCCTCGAGGCCGCGCGCGCGTTCGCGCAGACGGGGGACGCCCGCGGCGCAGCACGGGCCATCGACCGCGCGGGCGCGCTGGTGCTGCCGAGCGCGGCGGCGCGGTCGCTCGCGCACGCGAGCGCGCTCCGGTCGGGGGGCGAGGACGCGGAGGCGCTCGACGAGCTCGATCGAGCGCGGACCGCAGCGGACGCGGCCCCCGCCGACGACGTCGCGGCGCACGCGGTCCGCGCGGCGATCCACCTCGAGGCGGCCGAGGTGCTCGCCTCGCTCGGGCGCCCGGCCGACGCCGCCGGGCGGGCCGCGATCGCCGTCGCCGAGGCAGGAAAGGTCGCCGAGGTCGCGCTGGGGGCGCGCGCCCGCTACACCCTCCTCGCGATCGGCCGCGGGGCCAGCGGCGCCCCGACCGAGGTGGCCGCCGGCCGCGAGGCGTGGCCGTGGGTCGGCTTCGCGGACCGCGCCTCGACGTGGAAGCGCCCGGACCCAGCGCGCCTCGCGACGCTCGACGCCGCCCTCGCCGGCTGGCAGCACGCGCTCGCCGCGCCCGCCGCGCGCCGCCTCGCGCTGCGGTACGAGGCCATCCTCCACCGCGGCGACGCCCCGCGCTGGTTGGTGGCGCACCTCGCGCTCGGCGCGGGCTTGCTCGCCGGCGCGCCCGGAGACGCCGAGGTCTGGCTCGACGCCTTCGCCGCCCTCGACGCTCGCCGGTTCACCCACCGCACGTACGCCTGGTCCCGTGCCGAGGCCGCGCGCTGGCGCGGCGACCGGGCGGCCGCCGAGCTGTGGGCCTCGCGCCTGCGGTCGCTCCGCTCGATCGCCGCCGACCCGACGCGCACCGAAATCGCACGTTTCCTGGGTATTTAGCGCCGCCGACGCGGACCGGGAGCGGCGCCTAGATGTGGTACTCGAGGTCGCCCCCCAGCGACGGCGGCGGCGGAGGGGGCGGCCGCCGAAGCAGGCGCCGGATGCCCGCGAGCGCCCACAGGCCTGCGGTCGCCAGCAACCCGGGCAGCACCGACCCGACCTTGCGCTGCGGGTCGGCGAACGCGAGCTGCGCGGCCACGTAGACGAGCAGGGTCGCGAAGCCGCGCCGCAGCCAGACCTGCGGGATGTGCGGGACGACCGTGGCCCCGCCGAACGCCCCGAGCACGAAGCCGGCCGCGATGAGCCCCGCGGCGCGCACGTCGAGCAGGCCGCTCCGCCAGTATTGCAGGGCGGCGAAGATGCCGATGGGCGGCACGAGCGCGCCGAGCGAGGTGCCCTGCGCGCGCGCCTGGCTGAAGCCGAACACGAGGACGAGCGTCGGGATCAGCAAGACCGCCCCGCCGATCCCCAGCACCCCCGAGATCGCGCCCACCGCGAGGCCCGTGGCGAGCAGCCCGATCGTCGTCGCATCCATCGCCGGTCCTCCTCGCGCGATCGCCACGCGGCGGCGCCGCCAGGAGAATGCCACGAGCCCGCACCGCCGGACCACGTCCGCGCGCGATGCGCCGGAGCGTGCGCCGAGCCGTGCGCTGCGATAACGTCGCGCGGCCGACCATGCGACGCCGCCCCCCGCTCCTCACGGCGCTCGCCGCTGCCGCGATCGCGATCTCCACGCCCGGGGCGGCGGCCGCCTTCGAGCGGCAATGGCACGCAGGCGCCGGCTTCGGCTACAGCATGCTGGCCACCGCGGCCGGCACCGCGCACGGCTTCGGCGGGGCCGCGCACCTCACGTACGGCCTGAACGACACGTGGAACGCGATGGCGCAGGTCGATTTCACGCGCCAGCCCAGCGGCGACCTCGCGGTCGCCGGCGGCGCGCTCGGCATCGGCTACGTGCTCGACGTGCTGCGGTGGGTCCCGTACGCGGGCGCGATGGCCGGCGGCTACGACGTGTGGACGACGGGCGCGACGTGCAGCGCCGCCCCCACCCTACCCTGCCACTCGGCGCGGCTCGGGCTGAGCGTCCCCGTCGGCCTCGACTACCAGCTCAACCGCAGCTTCGCGGTGGGCGTCCAGGGCCGCTATCAGCTGCTCCTGCTGGGCGACGCGCCCGCGCACATGATCACGGCGTTCGCGCGCGCCGAGTACGTCTGGGGCTTCTGACCGAGGGCGACGCGGTCCCCTGCCGATGGCCGCTTCGGGCCGACCGGCAGGGTCCGCGTCACGGCGTCACTGGCCGACGCAGGTCGTGACCGGCGGCGCCGCGGCCTTGCAGTCGTCGGGCGACGGCGAGAAGCCGCCGCACTTGTCCGAGACCTCGACGTCCCACGTGCAGAAGTTCAGGTAGCTGATGCCCTCGATGAAGTCGAAGGCCTTGCCGCTGAACATCGGCTGCGCATGGCAGGCGTTCTTCTTGTTGTAGCCCTGGTAGTAGAGCTTGTCGCCGACCTGCACGCCCTCCTCGAGGGTGACCAGGCCGTAGTCGCCCACGATGCCGCCCGCACCGCCGTCGGCGCCCGCCGCGACCTCCTTGGCCGTCACGCCCTCGAGGCGCACCTTCACGTTGCCCCACTTGCCGTGGAAGTCGACGTCGTCCGGCGAGGCGAGCTTGGCGATGTCCGCGCCCTTGAAGACGTGCGCCTTCGGCGGCGCGGCCGTGCCGGTCTTCGTGATCGAGCACGCGTTCTTGACCTGGATCTGGCCGACGGACGCGCCGTTCGGCTCCGCCGCGCACGACGACGACACGTACGAGTCCGTCGTGCCGATGACGTCGAACACGTCGCCCGGCTGCACGTCGTTCGGGATCTTGTCGCCGGCGTCGTCGCCGAAGCCGATCGCCGGGCAGTACGCCTTGGTGCCGCCATCGGGGATGATGGCCTGCGTTCCGTAGTTCACGACCATGAGGCCGGTGTTCTCGCCCGTCTCGGTGAGGCCGGGGGCCGAGACGAAGAAGCCCCAGAGGCAGGATCCCGTCTTCGAGCTCTGCGACACGAGGAACTTCGGGCTCATCGCGACGACGCCCGTGAGGGTCACGTGCACGCCGGCGCCGATCACCCCGCTCGCGACATCTTGCACCGTGTGGGCTTCGCCGTCGCACGCGCCGGTCTGGCCGCCGCCCTGCCCCGTGCCGCCCGAGCTCGACCCGCCGCCGCTGCCGTTGCCGCCGCTTCCGCTGCCGGTCGTGGTGCCGGTGCCGGTGCCGGTCGCCGTGCTGCCGCCGCCGTCCCCACCGACCGATCCGGTACCCCCGGACGGCGTGTTGCTCTGGCAGCCGGCGGAGAGCGCGGCGACGCCGAGACCCGCGAGAACGACCGCGCCAAGAAATCCAAAGCCGGAACGAATAGCCATCACATCCTCCAACCCACCAGGGGACTCACGAATCGACATTCCGCCGACCGGCGCGCGCCGAGCCTCGGCAGAGGAAGCAAGCTGCGGTGCAATCATCGCACCAGCGTGCACGGCGCACCAGCGCCGCGGGCGTCTCAGGGGCGTGCGGGCGCGCCGAGACCGAAGCCGTCGTGGAGCGTGCGCACCGCGTCCTCGGCCCGGTCGGCGGCGACCAGGCAGCTGACCTTGATCTCGCTCGTGGAGATGGCCTGGATGTTGATGCCCGCGCCGGCCAGGAGGCGGAACATGCGCGCCGCGACGCCGGCGTGCGATCGCATGCCGAGCCCGACGACCGAGACCTTCGCGACGCTCTCGTCGTAGCGCAGGCCCGACGCGCCGACCGAGGCGGCGATCCGGTCCATCACGACCTTCGCCCGCGGGAGGTCCGTCTTCGTGACGGTGAAGGTCACGTCCGTCTTCGCGCCGCGCGCCGCCGCGGGCCCCTCGGCCCCGCCCGGATCGACCGAGGCGTTCTGGATGATCATGTCGACGCCGATGTTCTCGTCGGCGAGCGCGCCGAAGATCTCGGCGACCATCCCGGGCCGGTCGTCGACGCCGACCAGCATCACCCGCGCCTCGCCCTTGTCGCTGGCCACGCCGGTGACCACCACGCTCTCGAACGAGGCGTCCTCACCGACCACCCACGTGCCCGAGGCCTCGGAGAAGCTCGATCGGACGTGCACCGGGACGCCGTACTTCATCGCCACCTCCACGCTGCGGATCTGCAGCACTTTCGCCCCGAGCGAGGCCAGCTCGAGCATCTCCTCGTAGCTGATGCGCTCGATCTTGCGCGCCGACGGGCACACGTTCGGATCGGCCGTGTACACGCCGTCGACGTCCGTGAAGATCTCGCAGGCGTCGGCGCCGATCGCGGCGGCGACCGCGACCGCGCTCGTGTCGCTGCCGCCGCGTCCGAGCGTCGTGATGTTGCCGTCCTCGTCGACGCCCTGGAAGCCCGCGACGACGACGATCGTGCCGTCCTTGACGGTGTCGGTCACGCGCGACGCGTCGATGGCCTTGATGCGCGCCTTGGTGAACGCGCTGTCGGTGAGGATCTTGAGCTGGTGGCCGAGGAAGCTCCGCGCCCGCCCGCCCGCGGCCTGGATCGCGAGGGCCATCAGCGCGGCCGAGACCTGCTCGCCGGTCGCCGCGAGCGCGTCGAGCTCGCGTGCGTCGGGCATCGCGACGACATCGTGCGCCAGCTTGAGCAGGCGGTTGGTCTCGCCCGACATGGCGCTGACGATGACGACGACGTCGTTGCCGGCTCGCTGCGTGGCGAGCGCGCGCAGCGCGGCGCCGCGGATCCGGTCGAGGGTGCCGACGGAGGTCCCGCCGAACTTTTGCACGATGAGGGGCACGGCGCGCGCCAACTAGCCCGCTGGCGCGCGAGGGTCAAGCAGGCCCCCCCGCTCGAGCGAGGCAGGTAGATCCTTCGCCGCGCTCGCCCGTATCCTCGGCATGCTACGCCGCGCGATCCCCTTCCTCCTCGCCGCCGTGGCGGGCGTCACGGCCTCCGTGCCGGTGTCCGCCGACGACTCCTGGCCGCCGCCCCCGCAGTACCGCGTCCGCCGGCCGCCGCCCCCGCCATGGGACGACACGCCGCCCGTCCAGGCCGCGTTCCAGGCGGATCTCGTCGACGCGGGAGGCTCGACCCTGCCGCTCTTCCACCACCGCGGACAGCGCTGGGTGCTCGGCACGCTCGGCCAGCGCTACCGCATCCGCGTGCAGAACCCGACCGGATCGCGGGTCGAGGCCGTCGTCTCGGTCGACGGGCTCGACGCCCTCGACGGCCGCACCGCGAGCGTGGACAAGCGCGGCTACGTCCTGCCGCCGTACGGCGCGATCACCATCGACGGCTTCCGCACGTCGCTCGACTCGGTCGCCGCGTTCCGCTTCTCGTCGGTGCGCGACTCGTACGCCGGCCGCAAGGGGCAGGACCGCAACGTCGGGGTGATCGGCGTCGCGTTCTTCCGCGAGCGCGCCCCGGTCGCCGTGGCGCGGCCAGCCCCGAGGCCGTGGTGGGGCGACCGCGATCGCCGGACGACCGACGGCGCAGCGGGGTCGGCCTCGCCGGGGCGATCGACGGCCTCGCCGGCCCCCGCCGCGGAGGCGCCGCGCAAGCAGCGCGAGGGCATCGGCACCGCGTTCGGCGAGCAGCGCGAGTCGCGCGTCAGCGAGACCGCCTTCGTCCGCGAGAGCGCGTGGCCGACGGCGCGGATCGATCTGCGCTACGACGACCGCGACGGCCTGCGCGCGATGGGCATCCGCGTCGACCCCGACCCGATCGCGTGGGACGACGAGGACCGGCTGCGCCGGACCGCCGATCCGTTCCCCGACGGCCGCCGCTTCGCGACGCCGCCTCCGTGATCCCGACGGGCCCGCAAAATCGCCCCCTCCGGGCCGCACCTCCCGGCGCGCATTGACGCGCCGCGCACCGACACGGCACGAAGAGCGCGCTTGCGCGACTCGCCCTCGTTCTGCGACCTTCGCCCGAATGCGCACTGGGGGAAGGACGGCGGGGTCGCACGCGAGGGCGCGTTCGACGGTCGCGATCGCGTGGCTGAGCCTCGCGGCGCCGCTGTCGCCCCTCGCGTGCGGCCCTGCGCGCGCCACCGCGCGGCCCGCGTCCGCGCCCGACCCGGCCGCGACGCCGATGCCCCTCGCGACGAGCCTCCTGCGCCTCTCCGAGGTGCAGCAGAAGGCCACCCACAACAGCTACGAGCGCGACGAGCGGATCGGCGATCAGCTCGCCGCGCACCGCATCCGGGCCGTCGAGATCGACGTGCACGTCGGCAAGAGCTTCCGCCGCGACGTGAGCGGCGACTGGTACGTCTACCACGTCGATCTGCCCGGCTTCGGCCGCACGAGCTGCGATCGGCTGTCCGGCTGCCTCGCGGAGATCGGCGCGTACCACCGCGCGACGCCGGGGCACGACCTGATCAGCGTGTTCGTGGACCTCAAGGACGGCTTCGACGAGGCGCACGCGCCGGCCGACCTCGACGCGCGCCTCGACGACGCGCTCGGCGCCGGATCGCTCTACCGACCGGCCGACGCCCTCGCGCGCTGCGCCGGAGCGACGACGCTCTCCGATGCGGTCGCGCGCTGCGGGTGGCCGACGCTCGGCGAGCTCGCGGGCCGGGTCCTCGTCGCGGTGACCGGCGGCACGCTGTGCGACGAGGGGCCGGTCGCCGAGTACGCGGCCGACGACGGCGCGCCCCGAGCCGCGTTCGCCGCCCCGAACCTCGACGCCTCGTGTCCGCTCGTCGCCACGCAAGCGTGGGGCGGCGGCGTCGGGCTGGCGAACCTCGCGTTCGGCGAGCGCGGTCGCGTGCCCGCGGCGCGCGCGGCGGGCGTGCTGACCCGCGTCTACTACGGCGGCCTCGGAGGCGGCCTCGACGACCCGACCTCGTGGGCGGCGGCGGCGGCGGCGGGTGCGAGCTACCTCGCGACGGACGAGGTGGACGAGGGCCGATCACCGTGGGCCTCGACGACCTCGGGCCCGGGCGTCGCGTTCCGCGTGATCGCGCTTCCCCCTCGGGCGCGCGGGGATCGCGCCGCCCTCGCCCCGTGACCGCGGCGCCCGCCCGGGCTAAGGCGTCGATCCCATGACGTCCGACGAACGCCTCGTGGCCGACTGGCCGCTCGCGCTCGGGTTCGAGAGCCGGTTCGTCGAGGCCCGAGACGGCACGCGCCTGCGCGTCGTGGAGGGCGGCCCCCCGCAAGGGCGGCGGGTCGTGCTGCTGCACGGCGCGCCCCAGCTCTCGTACGAGTGGCGCCACGTGATGCGCGCGCTCGCGCGGAGCCACCGCGTGATCGCCCCCGATCTCCGCGGCTACGGCGGAAGCGACCTCGCCCGGAGCGGTCGCTACGACCTCGACGTCCTCGTCGACGACCTGCGCCTGGTCATCGAGGCCACGCGCCCGCCGGCCGCCTTTCAGCCCGCAGACCCCGACCGCGTGGTGATCGTCGCGCACGACTGGGGCGGGCCGATCGCCTGGCGTTTCGCCGAGACCTGGCCGGCGACCGTGCGACACCTCGTCGCGGCGAACGCGCCGCACCCGGCCGCCTACGCGCTCGAGCTCACGAACCCGAAGCAGGCCGCGCGGAGCTGGTACATCGCGCTCTTCCAGGTGCCTGGCGTCGAGCGGCTGATCGAGCGCGCCGACGCGGGGCCGCTCCTCTGGATGATGACGAGGTCCGCCCCCGCGGGGCTGTTCAGCGACGACGACCTGGCGATCTACCGGGCCGCGCTCCGCCGCCCCGGTCGCGTCGAGGCCGTCCTCGCGTACTACCGCCAGGCCTTCCGCCCGCCCCCGGGCGAGGCCCCGCGCGGCGGCGCGATCCGGTGGGTCGCCGAGCAGCGGGAGGCCATGATGGCGAGCGGGCGCGTCGCGGCGCCGACCACGATTCTCTGGGGCGAGGCCGACAAGGCCCTCGCGCCGAGCCACCCGCTCGCGACCCGCCGCTGGGCCTCGCACCTCGAGGTCCGCACGCTCCCCGACGCGAGCCACTGGCTGCCGGAGGAGCGCCCCGACGACGTCGTGCAGGCCGTCCTCGACGGCGACGCGGCCGGGTGACGGCAGCCTTCGCGCCTCGCCGGGAATAATCCTCAGCGAGGCCTGTTCGCGTCGGCGCCGTGTTGACAGGGATCCCTTCGTCGCTAGGATGCGCACCGCCTCGTGACCCTGGTTCCGCGATGATCCAGGGTGAACGAACGTGGAGGGTGCGACCCGGGGGCGACGGGCAATCCCAGAGGTCCACCATCAAAAGCCCACAGCGGAGGTCGGTTTGTCCAGCGATGTGATGATCGAGGCGGATGGCCTGAGCAAGCGCTTCGGCTCGCTGCGCGCCCTCGACAAGGTCAGCTTCGAGGTGAAGCAAGGAGAGGTGGTCGGCTTCCTCGGCCCCAACGGCGCCGGCAAGTCGACGGCGATGCGCATCCTCACCTGCTTCATCTCGGCGTCGGGAGGCACGGCGAAGGTCCACGGGTACGACGTCTTCGACGACCCGCTCGAGGTGCGGCGCAAGATCGGCTACCTGCCGCAGCGCGCCCCCCTCTACGGCGAGATGAGCGTCTGGGAGTACCTGTCGTTTGTCGCCGACATGCGCGGCCTCGACAAGTCCACGTTCAAGAAGCGCATGCGCGGCATCGTCGAGGTCTGCGGCCTCGCGCAGGTGCTCGGCAAGGACATCCGCAACCTGTCGCACGGCTACCGCCAGCGCGTCGGCCTCGGACAGGCGCTCGTGCACGACCCGCCGATCCTCATCCTCGACGAGCCCACGAGCGACCTCGACCCGAACGAGAAGGCCGAGGTCATCCGCTACATCAAGGAGATCGGCAAGGAGCGCACGATCCTCCTCAGCACGCACAACCTCAACGAGGTCGAGGCCGCGTGCGCCCGCGCCATCATCGTGTCGAAGGGGCGGGTCGTCGCGGACGGCCCGCTCGACGACATCCGCGCGCGCAGCGGCAAGGTCCGCTACGTCGTCACCGTGCACGAGAAGCGCGTGCTCGACGGCAGCTCGAAGAAGCCGCCGACGGCCCAGGAGGTCCAGGAGGCGCTGCTGAAGCTGCCGGGCGTCACGCACGTCTCGGAGCTCCCGACCGACGACCGCGCGCACAGCTTCCAGCTCATGGGCGCGCTCGGCGGCGACGTGCGACCGGAGCTCTTCGCGCTCATCGTGCAGAAGGGCTGGCTCCTCCTCGAGATGCGGCGCGAGTCGCAGACCCTCGAGGACGTGTTCAAGGTCCTCACCAAGGGCGACGAGCGCAAGGACCGCGGTCGCCGCCACGTCGAGGACGAGCACGAGCACGAGGAGGAGGACGCCGCTGCCGGCGCCGAGGACGAGGCCGACGACGAGGGCGACGACGAGCCCGACGACGGCGGCGAAGACGACGGCGCCGAGGACGAGGGCGCCGAGGGCGAGGGCGCCGAGGGCGACGACGAGCCCGGCGACAAGGAAGAGAAAGCGCCGGCTGCGGGCAAGGCGAAGAAGGGCTGACGCGAGATGAGCACCACACTGACCATCGCGAAGCGGGAGTTCCGCTCCAACTTCGACTCTCCCCTCGCCTACGTGGTGATCTGCCTCGGGCTGATCCTGCTCGGCGTCTTCTTCTTCATGGTGGGCGGCGGCTTCTGGCAGGCCGACCGGGCCTCGCTGCAGAACCTGTTCGGCCTCGGGCCGCGCGGGCTGTCGCTGCTCGTCGTGCCCGTCGTGACCATGCGCCTCATCGCCGAGGAGAAGCGCAGCGGCACCCTCGAGATGCTGATCACGCTCCCGGTCAAGGACTGGGAGGTCGTGCTCGGCAAGTTCTTCGGCGCCTGGGGCCTCGTGCTCCTGCTCATCGCGTCGACCACGCTCTACCCGGTCCTCATGTTCAAGTGGCCGTGGCACCTCGGCGCGCTCGACATGGGCGCCGTGTTCGCCGGCTACGTCGGGCTCATCCTCTACAGCGGCGCGGCCGTCGCGCTCGGCCTGCTCGTCTCCGCCCTGACGGAGAGCCAGGTCATCGCCTTCTTCATCACGTGGGTCGTGCTGGTCGTGCTGAGCTTCCTCAACATGGTCACCGACGGCGTCGGCAACCCGGCCGTCCGATCGATCCTCACCTTCATCAGCTTCGACGCGCGGCTCACGCCGTTCGCGCGCGGGATGATCAACACGCGCGACGTCATCTACTTCGTCTCGGTCACCGTCGGGTGCCTGACGGCAGCCTTCCACGCGCTCGAGCGCCGGAAGTGGGCGTAAGGGGTATTCCGAAGATGGAACGCAAGCGTAAAGCCAAGGCCCAAACGGGCGCATACCTGACGATCATCGCCGCCATCCTGGTGGTGGCGAATTTCATCTCGTACTCGGTCCACAAGCGGTTCGACCTGACCAAGAACGAGCGCTTCACCCTGTCGAAGGGCTCGGCGCACCTCGTCGCGAGCCTGCCGAAGGAGCTCCAGGTCGACGTCTACGTCATGCGCGGGTCGCCGAAGCACGAGGCCTTCGTGCAGGACCTCGTCGACCTGATGAACGAGTACGAGCGCGCCGGCGCCGGCAAGATGCACTACACGGTCGTCGAGCCGAAGACCGAGGAGCAGCGCACCGCAGCGCGCGAGGCCGGGCTGCAGGAGGTCGCGTTCGCCGAGGGCAGCGAGACCAGCTCCGACCAGGCGATGGTGTCCAAGGGCTTCATGGGCATCTCGTTCAAGTACGGCAGCGAGAAGGACCAGATCCCCGCGCTCTCGCCGGACATGAGCCAGGGCCTCGAGTTCTGGGTCACGAACAAGATCCGCGAGATCCGCGACAAGGCCGAGGGCAGCAAGCTCAAGATCGGCGTCGTCAGCGGCAAGGACGAGATCAAGCTCAGCGACGCGTGCCTCGTCGCGGCGCCCCCCGGGCGCGGCGGCGGCGGCCCCTCGATGAAGGCGCTGCTCGAGCAGTACTTCAACTTCTACCAGTTCGAGGACGTCGACCTGCAGAACGGCGAGGCCGAGATCAACAAGGAGCTCGCCGGCGTCATCCTCACCCAGCCGGGCAAGGACTACACCGAGAAGGAGCTGAAGCGCATCGACCAGTTCCTGATGCTCGGGAACAAGGCCGTCACGGTGATCGCCGGCGCGGTGAACCTCAAGGCCGCCGACGCCACGATGAAGGCGAGCCTCAACACGCACGGCCTCGAGAAGCTGCTCGACGGCTACGGCATCGAGATGAAGAAGGAGGCCATCCTCGACTGGGGTCGATCGGTCGCCATCCCGATGCAGACGCAGACGGGCCGCGTCGTCGCGATGCCCGCGCCCGGCATCGTCCAGGCGCAGCACGACGGCAGCCTCGACGACCAGGAGCAGCTGCTCGACAACTCGTTCGCGGCGTTCTTCCGCCTCGACGAGATCGGCATGCCGTTCCCGTCGACGCTCGTGCCGCACAAGGAGAAGCAGCCCGAGGCG
The DNA here is from genome assembly GCA_903906315.1 of uncultured delta proteobacterium. Lineage (GTDB taxonomy): Bacteria > Myxococcota_A > Polyangia > Polyangiales > Polyangiaceae > CAIVJW01. The sequence continues at coordinate 35,073 of CAIVJW010000328.1, forward strand.
CAGATGAAGGTCGTCGCGCGGTCGACGCCGCGATCGACGATCGACGCGTCGGACTCCGTCGACATGAAGTACTCGGCCGAGATGCGCCCCAAGGGCGAGTACGGCCAGCGCGCGATGGCCGTCGCGCTCGAGGGCACGATCAAGAGCGCGTTCGGCGGCGGCGACGTCGGCGGCGCGAACGTCCCCGGGCAGTCGAAGGACAAGAGCCGGCTGCTCGTCATCTCGGCGTCGCAGTTCACCTGCAACCCGTTCGCCCGTTCGGGCAACCCGCCGGCGATGCCCCCGCAGATGGCGATGATGGGCGGCATGGGCGGCGACGAGGAGCTGCAGATGATCTCCGGGATGTACGCCCAGAAGTACGTCACGTACGCGATCCTCGCGCTCAAGAACACGCTCGACTGGATGGGCGGCGACCCGGATCTGCTCGCGACGAGCGCGAAGCTGCTCGGCGAGTCGAACCTCACCTACGGCGACATCAAGAAGCCGAAGCAGGAGGCGGGCGACGACGAGCAGGCGCTCATCAAGAAGAGCGAGGAGTACAAGGGCGAGCGCAAGCGCGTGCAGGGCATGGTCCAGTGGTCGCTGACCCTGGTCGCGCCGATGGTCTTCGCGGCGTTCGGCATCTTCCGCTGGCGGCGACGCGAGAGCGCTCGCGACAACATCTCCCTCGATTGACCGAAGGAGACCCGAATACCCATGAACACCGAGCACAAGATCTACGCCTCGCTCGCCCTCCTGGTGGCGCTCGGCGCGGGCCTCTGGTTCACGCAGAAGTCCAAGGACAAGGAGTGGTCCGCCCACTCCGCCGTCGCCGCGTCGGCCGACCTGCCGGCGATCGCGCTGCCCAAGGACGACACCGACAAGGTCACCAAGGTCGAGCTCACCTACGACGCGAAGACCGGTGACAAGGCCGAGAAGAAGACCGTCACGCTCGAGAAGAAGGGCGACGCCTGGGAGGTCACGAAGCCTCTCGGCGCGAAGGCCAACGCCGCGAACGTGAAGTCCCTCGTCGAGAACCTTCGCGACCTGAAGGTCAAGGAGGTCATCGACCGCTCCGCGGGCTCGTACGCGCAGTACGACCTCGCCGACGACAAGGCCGTGCACGTCGTCGCGTACAAGGGCGACGCGAAGTCCGCCGACCTCTACTTCGGCAAGAGCGGCTCGCGCGGGCAGATGGTCCGCGTGGGCGGCAAGGACGGCGTCTACGTCGCCACCGGCTACTCGAGCTACCTCTACACGCGGGAGCTCAAGAACTGGCGCGAGACCTCGGTCCTGAAGTTCGAGGACGAGAACGTCGTGTCGGCCGACGTCACGAACAAGATCGGCGCCTTCTCGTTCTCGAAGAACGGCGACAAGTGGTCCGCGTCGTTCACCAAGCGCGACAAGGACGGCAAGCTCGGCGACCCCGCGAAGAAGTGGGAGAAGTTCGACGAGGGCAAGGTCAAGGACATGCTCCGGGCCTACAAGAGCCTGTCGGCCGAGGACTTCGCCGAAGCGGGCGCCGATACCGGCCTCGACGACGCGGCGTCGAACGGCGGCGTGGTGAAGGTGAAGCTCAAGGACAACGGCGGAGAGCTCACCGTGAAGGTCGGCAAGGTCCACAAGGGCACGAGCCGCTTCGCCGTGAAGGACGGCGACCCGACCGTCGTCGTGCTCTCGTCGTGGACCGCGGACTGGGCGACGGCCGACAAGGCCAAGTTCGAGAAGTCCGACAAGAAGGACACGAAGGACCCGCACGAGGGCGGCATGCCCCCCGGCATGGGCATGCCCCCCGGCATGCAGATGCCTCCCGGCATGGGCGGCATGCCCGGCGGGATGGACGAGTAGTCGTCCGACCGTCGCGGTGATGCGACGCGGGGCGCCCGGCGAGAGCCGCGGCGCCCCGTTTCGCATTTGGGTCGCCGCAAGCGGCGGCCGGTCACCTGCCTCTCGGCCGGTGCTCCGCGCGCGAGCCTAGAACGGCAGGTCGTTCAGGAGCACGGGCAGCGGGCCCGCGCTGCGCCCGTTCGGCCGATGGCCCGCGGCGGGCTGCGGGGGCGCGTCCTCGGCGACGGCGCCGCCGGGGCGACGGCCGGCGAGGCAGATCTCGCGCGCGACGACCTCGGTGCGCCAGTGCTTCTGGCCGTCCTTGTCGTAGCTCGAGGTGCGCAGGCCTCCCTCGACCACCACGCTCGATCCCTTGGACAGGATCCTCGAGAGCGCCTCGGCGCGCGCGCCGAAGACGACGACGGTGTGCCACTCGGTGCGCTCCTGCACCTTCTTGTCGCGATCGAGCCAGGACTCGTTGGTCGCGAGGCGGAGGTTCAGGACCGGCGTGCCGTTGGCTGCGTGGCGCAGCTCCGGGTCGGCGCCCAGGTTCCCCATCAGGATGACTCGGTTCAATCCGTCGGACATGGCTGTTCTCCTACGTTGGAAGCGGTGGCGGAACGTCGAGTGCGAACGACGCCCCGGCGGCGGGCGCCGACCTCGCGGCCGGCGCGCGTCGCCGCTCGGGGCGCGTCGGTCAGGCCTGAGCGACAATCTCGGCGGCGCGCGCGCGGCCGGGCAGCTGGGTGCTCGGGAGCGCGGCCTCGACGGCGGTGCGCAGCGCCCCCGCGAGCGGGCCCTTGCTGAGCACGGCCTCGCGCGCGCGCTCGCGGCCCTGGCCGAGGTGCTCGCCGGCGAACGAGAGGTGCGACCCGCTCTTGTCGACGACGCCGAGCAGGATCGCCTGGTCGATGAGGTCGGTGGCCGAGTCGATGCCCGTGCCCCAGCGGATGTCGAACTCGGCCTCCTTGAACGGGGGCGCGCACTTGTTCTTCACGACCTTCACGCGCGTGCGGCTGCCGACCGCGTCCTCGCTGACCTTCACCTGGCCGATGCGGCGCACGTCGAGCCGGATGCTCGCGTAGAACTTCAGCGCGTTGCCGCCGGTGGTGGTCTCGGGGTTGCCGAAGACGACGCCGATCTTCTGGCGCAGCTGGTTGATGAAGATGATGGTCGTCCCCGTCTTGTGGGCGATCGCGGTCAGCTTGCGCAGCGCCTGGCTCATCAGCCGCGCCTGCAGGCCCATGTGTGCGTCGCCCATCTCGCCCTCGATCTCGGCCTTGGGCGTGAGGGCCGCGACCGAGTCGACGACCACGATGTCGACGGCGCCCGATCGCGTGAGCATCTCGGCGATCTCGAGGGCCTGCTCGCCGCTGTCGGGCTGCGAGACGAGGAGGCGCTCGGTGTCGACGCCGATGGCGCGCGCGTAGGCGACGTCGAAGGCGTGCTCGGCGTCGATGAACGCGGCGACGCCCCCGGCGCGCTGCGCCTCGCGCATCGCGTGCAGCGTGAGCGTGGTCTTGCCGGACGACTCGGATCCGTAGATCTCGACGATGCGGCCGCGCGGGTAGCCGCCGATGCCGAGCGCCTCGTCGATGGCCAGGGAGCCGGAGGGGATCACGGCGACGTCGGTCGCCTCGTCGTCGCCCAGGGACATGATCGCGCCCTTGCCGAACTGCTTCTCGATGGAGCCGACGACGGACTTGATGGTGCGGAGCTTCTCGACGATTTCGGTCATCATGGGTGTGTCTCTCGTGCAAAGGCGCGCGCCCCCGAGCGCGCGCGGGTGGTGACGAGGGCCGTCGGGGCGGCCGGTTCGCAGGGGGCGGGCTAGCCCGCGGCGGCGGCGCGGAGGGGGGCCTCGGTCGCGTCGACGCGATCGAGCAGGCGGGCGTGCACGGCCTCGGCGACGTGGACGGCGCGCAGGGCGCCGCCTCCGTCGAGGTCGGCGAGGGTGCGCGCGACGCGAAGGACCTTGCCGTAGGCGCGCGCGGAGAGGCCGAGGCGGTCGACGGCGGTCGCGAGCAGGCGCCGGCCGGCGTCGTCGGTCGACGCGACGCGCTCGAGGTCGCGCGTGCCGAGGTCGGCGTTGCAGATCGCGTGCACCTCACCGGCGGCGCGGCGCGCGGCCTGGACGGCGCGCGCCGCAATCACGCGATCGCGCACGTCGGCCGAGCTCTCGCCACCGCCCGGGGTCATCAGCGATCCGATGTCGACGGGCGGGAGCACGACCTGCAGGTCGATGCGGTCGAGGAGCGGGCCGCTGAGGCGGCTGCGGTAGGCGTGCACGCGATCGGCGGAGCAAGCGCACGGCTGCGATCGCGATCCCGCGTAGCCGCAGGGGCACGGGTTCACGGCGGCGACGAGCATCGGGCGCGCGGGGAACGTCGACCGGTAGCGGGCGCGGCAGACGGTGACGGTGCCGTCCTCGAGCGGCTGGCGCAGCGCCTCGAGCACGTTGCGCCGGAACTCGAGCAGCTCGTCGAGGAAGAGGCAGCCGGCGTGCGCGAGCGACACCTCGCCCGGGCGCACCGGCTCGCCGCCGCCGACGAGCCCGGCGGCGCTCACCGTGTGGTGCGGCGCGCGGAAGGGGCGGTCGAGGACGAGGCCGCGGTCGTGGGCGAGCAGGCCGGCGACGGAGTGGATGGCCGTCACCTCGAGCGCCTCCTCGGCCGACATGGGCGGCATCACGGTGGGCAGGCGCCGCGCGAGCATGGTCTTGCCGGCGCCCGGCGGGCCCATGAAGAGCAGGTTGTGGCCGCCGGCCGCGGCGATCTCGAGCGCGCGCCGGGCCGCGTGCTGGCCGCGGACCTCGGCGAGGTCGAGCGCCGACAGCGCGGCCGGCGCGGCGACCAGCGAGGCGGCGCTGGCGCGTGGCAGGGGCGCGCCTCCGTGGAAATGGGCGACGAGATCCGCGAGGTGGTCGGCCACGGCGACCTCGATACCCGGCACGCTCGCGGCCTCGCGCTCGTTGCCGCGCGGCACGATCGCGCGACGGGCGCCGTTCGCGACGGCGCCCCGGAGCGCGGGCAGCACGCCGCGGACCGGGCGGATGGCGCCCGTGAGCGACAGCTCGCCGAGCAAGGTCACGCCCTCGAGCGCGTCGGCCGGCAGCTTGCGCAACGCCGCGAGCGTGGCGACGGCGATGGCGACGTCGAACGCACCGCCGTTCTTGCGGAGGTCGGCGGGCGCGAGGTTGACCGTGATCACGTACTCGTCGAGGTCGACGCCGAGCTGGTGGAGCGCCGCGCGCACGCGGACGCGGCTCTCGCGCACGCTGGCCTCGGCGAGGCCGACGAGCTGGAACGACGTCGGGCCGCGGCCGGAGTCGACCTCGACGCGGACGGGGTGCGCCTCGAGGCCGACCAGGGAGAGGGTGAGCGCGGTGGCTTGCATCGGCGACGGGCCTTTGCGAGGCGCGTGCCGCCTCGATCAAGGCGGATTTCAGCCGGATTCGACCCACTTCGGGGTGGCGGAGGGGTGGCGGAGGGTGGCGGCCGCCAGGGGTCCGGTCGTCCCCGCCGGGTCGAGCGCCGTGCCGAGGGGTCCGCCGAGGACGTCGTGCAACCTGAAGGCGAGAAGACGGAGAGGCGAAGTCCGACGTCCGGCGACCTCGCCCTGGCGTGAACGCCTCGCTTGCCCTCGGCGGCGCCCGTCGCTCCCGGCCCCCGATCCTTCCCCTCCCGCGGCCGATCCTCGCGGCGAGGGGCTCACCGCCCGAGCGCGTGCGCGGCGATCGCGTCGAGGAGGCTCGGGTCGCGGGCGAAGAGGTCGTTGTGGTGGCCGCCGGCGACCGTCACGAGGCGCGCGGAAGGCAGCGCGGCGGCGACCTCGCGGCCCATCGCGTAGGGCACGACCTCGTCGCGGTCGCCGTGGATCACGAGCGCCGGCAGCGCGAGGCGCGGCGCCTTGGAGATCGTGTCGAAGCGATCGACGACGATCGAATCCATCGGCAGGAACGGCGCGAACCGGGCCGCCATGCGCGGGATCGAGGTGTAGGGCGAGACGAGCAAGAGGCGCGCGGCGCGACCGCGGGACGCGAGCTCGGCGGCGACGCCGGTGCCGAGCGAGGTGCCCCAGATCATGACGCGGTCGGGGCCGACGCCCCGACGCCCGAGCTCGTCGAGCGCGGCCTCGCCGTCGAGGTAGAGGCCCCGCTCGGTCGGGTCGCCGCTCGCCCGCGACACGCCGTAGCCGCGGTACTCGACGAGCAGCACGCCGAGCCCGGCGCGGCGGATCGCGAGGCCTCGCTCGACGTTGTCGCCGACCGTCTCGCCGTTGCCGTGAAAGTGGACGACGACGGGCGCGCCGGGCGGGGGCGGCAGGAAGACCGCGTGGACCCGGGCGCCGTCGCGCGCGGCGAAGCGGAGGAGCTCGCCTCCCGCGGGGACCGACACGGCGTCCTCGCCCGGCGCCGGGAAGAGCACCGCGCGGTAACCGAGGCGGGCGAGGGCCGCAAGCGAGGCGTAGAGGGCCACCGTCAGCACCGCGAGGAGCATCAAGGGACGCAGGAGGCCACGGCCGCGCCACGCGCGCACGCCGACCGCAGCGACCGGATCAGCGATGGCCGGACGCGGCACCGAGCAGGTTCGTTCCGATGCCGACCACGAAGATCATCAGGTAGCAGAAGCAGCAGCAGATCAGCGGCGAGAAGATCGCGATCACGGCCTTGCCGGCGCCGCACTTGTGCGTCTCGTCGTAGCCCTGGACGAGGTTCTTGAGGTTGAAGATCGCGTAGAGGAGGCCGCCGAACATGGGCACGAGGTTCCACGCGCGAGCGGCGCCGTCGGCGTAAGCGACGACGCGCACCGTGTGCATGTACGTCTTGCCCTGCCCGATCCCCCCGAGCATCAGCAGGACGACGTGGTGGACGCCGCCCATCACGAACGGCGCGATCGCGGCGGCGATCGTCACGAACACGGCGATCGCGACCGCGTAGAACACGGCGACGCCGACGCCGATCGCGCCGGCGGCCATGCCGACGCCCGGCGAGCCGCGCCCCCCGCCCGCCGTGGCGAGCGAGAGCATCGCGGCGCCGAAGACCGCGACCCACACGCCGGCGAAGATCACGAGCACGACGCCCGCGATCGCGCCCGACATCATCGAGAACGTGATCGCGCTGCCGCTCTCGTTCTGCGCGGCGGCGGCGAAGAACGACCGCGAGTCGTTGCCGTTCACGGCCTTCACCGTGTCCCACCAGCGGCCGAAGACGCCGCCCTCACCTTCCCAGGGGACTCCCCCTCCCATCGGGGAGGCGCCGGTCGGCGGCTGGTAGCCCGGCGGCATGCCCTGCGGCGTCGGGGCGAAGCCGCCCGGCGGCCCGCCACCCCAGCCTCCGCCGCCGCCGCCTCCGCCCGGAGGAGCACCGCCGGGGGGCGGGCCCCAACCGCCGCCTCCGCCCGGAGGAGCGCCGCCCGGAGGTTGCCCCCAGCCGCCTCCGCCCGGAGGAGCGCCGCCGGGAGGTTGCCCCCAGCCGCCTCCGCCGCCCGGAGGAGCGCCGCCGGGGGGCTCGCCCCAGCCGCCTCCGCCGCCGCCGGGAGGCCCGTACCCGCCGCCACCGCCGTAACCGCCTGGGTTCATCCCGCTCTCCTCCGCGTGCAGGCGCAGGGTATCACCGGACTCGCGGGGCTCGCACGCCTCGCCCGCGGAGGGCCGCGGCGCGCGTCACCTCGCGAGGCCTTGCTCGCGGCGCACGACCGACACGAGCGCGCACGTGAACGCATACCCGAAGAGGGCGCCGGTCCCGATCCGCGTCGCGTGCCAGATCGGGTGGAGGCCGAGATCCTGCGTGATCACGTCCGCCAGCATCGCGAGGGCCGCGAGGCCGATCGCGACGCGCGCGGCGCGAACGGAGAGCGCCGGCCACGCGACGATCGCCCCGATCGCGAGGCCGGCGAAGATGCCGCCGCACCGGCTGCACACGGGCATCGCGACGGCGGCGAAGGCGATCGTGCGGTCGGGGCGGCGGTGGCACACGACGACGAACATCGCGTCGGCGAGCCAGCCGAGCGGGCCGAGCGGCAAGCGCGCGCGCGCCCAGGGCAGGATCCACGGGTAGACGCCGACGAGGACGAACGCGGCGCGCGTCAGGGCGACGAGGGGCGGGCCGCGGAAGGGATCGCGGCGGGCGAGCAGCGCGCGCGGAACGGGGAGCGGCGCGGCCGGATCGGCGGGGGCGACGTCTGCGCGGTCTCGCGGCACGCCACCATCGTGCCCTGGCACGCGGGGCTTGTCGCGCCCGGGCAGGCGGGCTCGCGACCCTCGCACGAGCGCGCTCCGACGCGCCTCCGCGGAGGTCGGAATCCTGGTACGGTCGGGCCCTCGCAGCGCCCGGAGTCTGCACCGCGCAGCCTCGCCGGGTCCGCGGCCGTCGGAGGAGAGCATGGCACAGGGCGGGTACGGTGGTGGAAGCGGGTATGGCGTTCCGCCGGGCGGAGCGCCCCCGGGCGCGCCCGGAGGATACGGCGCGCCGCCGGGCGCGCAGGGGGGCTACGGGGCGCCGCAGGGCGCCGGCTATGGGGCTCCGCCCGGGGCGCCCGCCGCGGGCTGGGGCGGCGCGCAACCGGCCGCCGCGGCGCCGCAGGCCGGATGGGGCGCGGCCCCCGGCGCGGCCGCGGGCGGCGGGAACTACGAGTTCAACGCCGCGGAGAACCAGGTCATCGGGACCGCGGGCAGTCGCGCGTCGCTCTGGGGCATCGTCTCGCTCGTCGGCGGCGGGCTCATGATCGTCGGCGGCCTCATCGCGACGATCTTCGGCATCGTCACGATCGCGTCCGCCCGCTACTCGAGCACGAGAATGGCCGGCGCCGCGACGATGGGCGCGGGCTTCGTCCTGCTGATGATGGCGCTGCAGCCGCTCATCAGCGGCAAGCTCTACCTCGACGCGGGCAAGGCGCTGAAGACCGTCGTGGACACCCAGGGCAACGACATCACCCACGTGCTGGAGGGGCTCGCGAAGCTGCGCAACGCCATCCGGCTCGAGGCCATCGTCGCCATCGTCGCCGTCGTCCTCGGCCTGATGTTCACGCTCGTCGCGGCCGCCATCATCATGGCCGTGCTTCGTTAAGGGCCCGTCCGCTCGGACTCGGGAAGGCAGGAGGTATCGTGTCCAATCCGCAACAGCCTTGGGGCCCCGGAAATCCGCAAGGCGGCTGGCAGCAGCCGTCCGCACCGCAGGGGTACGCACCGCAGCCGCAGGGGTATCCCCAGCAGCCGCAGGCGGCTCCGCAGCAACCGCAGTATCCGCAACAACCGCAGGGGTATCCGCAGCAACCGCAGGGGTACGGCGCGCCGCCGCAACCTGGCGCCTGGCCGCAGGGGCAGGCGCAGCAAGCACCCGGGTTCCCGGGAGCGGGCGCCGCGCAGGGCGGCGGCTACGAGTTCACGCCCGCGCAGAACGAGGTCATCGGCAGCACGGCGAACTGGGCGCTCGTGCTCGGCATCATCAACCTGCTGCAGGCCCTCGGTCAGCTCTTCGGCAACAACCGAAACGTGATCGCCTCGGGCGTCTACGTCGCAACCGGCGTGTTCCTGATCATCGCGTCGACGGGCCTCAAGAAGGTCGTCGACACGCAGGGCAACGACATCATGCACCTCACCGAGGCGATGAAGACGTTCTCCAACGTCCTGCTCGTCCGGATCATCGCGATGGTGTTGCTGCTCATCGGCGTCGTCGTGATGATGTTCGCAGCGCTCGCCGTCGGCGCGGCGTCCGCGCTCCGCTGACGCACCCCCGGCGCGCCGGTCGAGCACGCCTCGACCGGCGCCGTCAGCCGGCGCCGTCCACCGGCGCCGTCGCGATCTCGAACCCCACGCACGCGCCCCCGCCCTCGCGGTTCCTCGCGTAGGCGCGCCCGCCGTGCGCCTCGGCGATACGCCGCACGAGCGCGAGCCCGAGCCCGAGCGACCCGCGGTCCTCGGCGGGCAGGGCGCCGTCGCGGGGGGACTTCGCGCGCCGGTAGAAGGGCTGGAAGACTCGCTCCTCCTCGCCCGCGTCGAGCCCGGCCCCGCGGTCCTCGACCTCGAACGCGACCGCCCCGGCGCGCACGGCGACACGCAGCGCGCCCGCCCCGCCGCCGTACTTCGCCGCGTTGTCGATGAGGTTCGCCAGCGCGCGGGCGAGCAGCGTGGGGTCGGCGCGCAGCGGGACCCGGCCCTCGGGCGCGCGCAGCAGATCGGGATCGAGGCCCGCGCGGTCGAGGGCGCGGCGCGCGACGTCGCCCGCGTCGAGATCGGCCGCGGTGAGGGCCGAAAAGTCGAGGCGAGAGCTCGCGAGCAGCTCGCCGACGAGCGCGTCGATCTCGACCACCTCGCCGTCGAGGTCATCGAGCATCTTGCCGGTCGCGGCGCCGTCGCGCGCGAGCTCGACGAGCAGCCGGATCCGCGAGAGCGGCGTGCGGATTTCGTGCGAAACGGCTGCGAGCAGCTCGCGCTGATCGGCGAGCTGCCGCTCGATGCGCTCGGCCATGTCGTTCATCGCGGCGGCGAGCACGGCGACCTCGCCGGCGACGTGGCGGTCGTGGCAGCCGAAGCGCACGCGGCTCGAGGTGCGGCCGGCGCCGATCTCGCCGGCCACTCGGGCGAGCTCGGCGAGCGGGCGCGCGAGGCGCCGGGCGATGGCGCCCGAGGCACCCCAGAGGACGAGGCCGGCGACGCCGAGCACGAGCGCGAGGCGCGCGAAGGAGCCGGGCGGCGGGCGATCGTGACACAGCTCGACCGCGCCGATCGCCCTGCCCTCGCGGACGATGGGGACGCCGAGCACGGGCCGCACGCAACGGGCGCCGGCGAGGAGGCGCTCCTCACCGCCGGCGCCGAGGACGGCGACGGACACGCCGAAATCGCGCCGCAGCTCGGCCGCGAGCGCCTCGACCTCGGCGGGGCGATCCCAGGTGCGCTCGAAGCGATCGGCGACGAACGCGCGCGTGCCGTCGCTCCACGCGCGGGCCGGGCCGCTGGGGCCCATCGCGGACATCGCGAGGAGCACGGTCACGCCGGTGACGAAGATCGACGCGCCGAACCAGACGAAGATGCGGCGGTGCAGCCGGGACCGTACGAAGTGCCGCAGCGATCGCTTCATGCGTCGTCCTTCGACAGGACGTAGCCGACGCCGCGCACGGTCTTGATGAGGCGCGGCGTGCGCGGGTCGTCGCCGAGCTTCTGCCGCAGGTGCGAGATGTGCACGTCGACCGTGCGCTCGCCGACGGCCACGTCGCCGCGGCCGGCCTCGGCGAGGAGCGCGTCGCGGGCGATCACGCGCCCCGCGCGCCGCGCGAGCGCGACGAGCACGTCGAACTCGATGCCCGTGAGGTCCTCGACCGGTCGGCCCTCGATGCGCACCGACCGCGCGGGGACGTCGATCGCGAGCGACCCGACCGAGAGGCGCTCGCCCGAGGCGTCGGGCTGCGCGCGGCGGAGGACGGCGCGCAGGCGGGCGAGCAGCTCGCGGGGGCTGAAGGGCTTGGCGACGTAGTCGTCGGCGCCGAGCTCGAGCCCGACCACGCGATCCGTCTCGTCGCCCTTGGCGGTGAGCATGACGATGGGGATGCGGCTCTTGGCGCGGATGCGCTTGACGACCTCGATGCCGTCGAGGCCGGGCATCATCACGTCGAGCAGCACGGCGTCGAAGGTGCCGCCCTCGAGGGCGGCGAGGCCCCGCGCGCCGTCGAGCGCGCCGGTGACGTGGAAGCCGTTCTGGCTGAGGTAGCTCGCGAGCAGCTCGAAGAGCCGCGCGTCGTCGTCGATGAGGAGCAGGCGAGCGGGCATGGTCGAAGCCTCGAGCGAGGGTAGCAGCGTTCGCGGCCGGGCCGCGGTGGCGCGAGGGGACCGGTGCGGGGCCCCTCGCGCGGCGGGTCACGGCGTCACGGGCCGGGACCGCGCGGGCCGGGTACCTCGGTCGCCGGCTTGGCGGCCGCGGCGTCCACGCAGACGCGCGCCACGTGCGCCTCGTAGACCGCGCGGCGCTGCATCATGCAGCCGCGCAGGTGGTGAAAGCCCGAGGCGTAGCCGCCGATCGCGCCGATCGCGAAGACCACCATCAAGAACCGTCGTCGCATGGTCGTGCCTCCTCGTCCGCCGATCACATCCACGAGCGGCAGGGGCCGCCCGCCCACGCGCCGCCGAAGCCCCGCGCGAACCCGAGCGGGCCTGCCTCGACGAGATCCGCGAGGACCGCGCGCTGCCGCTCGTCGAGCGCCTCGTGCACCTTCGCCATCGCGCCGACGAAGGCCTTGCGCATCCCCTCGATCGCGACATCGTGCCGCGCGAAGAGCTCGCCGAGGTGCGCCTCGTCGAAGCCCGGCGACCTGATCGCCTTCGCGAGATCGCGGCGCGACGCCTCGATCTCGCCGCGGTGCGCCTCGGCCGCCGCGCGAAGCTCCTCCATCGCGGCGAGGATCACCCTCTCCTGGCCGGGTGACGCGTCGAGCCGCTCGAACAGCGCGCGCAGGAAGAACGCGCGGGGGCCGCCGCGGTGCCAGAACGGGCCGCCCTGCTCGCCGCCGCCGAAGCCGTGGTGGTGGCCGAAGGGCCCGCCGTGGCCGTGACCGCCGAAGCCCGGGTCGCCGTCGCGTCCGCAACCGCCACCGCGGCACGCGCGCGACCCGCAGCCGCCTCCGTGGCCGCCGTGCCAGCCGCGCGGGCCCGAGCCGCACCGACCGCGCGCCGTCGCGATGAACCCGATCAGACACACCGTGCCGAGAATGAAACCGAGCATCTTCGTCGTCCTCCGTGACGCGCTGGCCGCGTCGTTCGTGGAGACGAGGGTGCTTCCCCTCTGTGAAGGGCGCGCCCGGCCGTTCGTGAAGAAGTGTGAAGCCCCCCGCCGCCCGGGCGGGGCGCGTCACTCCCGACGGACCTCGACGCCCTTCGGCAGGCGGCGCTCGGAGGGCGCGACGGCCGCGTCGTAGACGTGGAGGTCGGCGCGGCGGCTGACCGAGTCCGCGAGCGATCGAGCCTCCTCGACGGGCACGCCGATGTCGATGCGCTCGACCGCGACGCCGTGGCCGACGAGCGCGGCCCGGACCGCGTTGGCGCGGCGAAAGCTCAGCGCGCGGTTGACCTCGACGGTGCCCCGCCCGTCGGCGTGGCCGACGATCAGGATGTGCAACCGCGGCGACGCGTCGAGGTACGCGGCGACGTATCCGAGCGAGAAGAAGCCGTCGACGCCGGCGACGTCGGCGCCGTTCGCGGCGAAGAAGACGAACCGCTCGTCCGGGGGCGGCCGGAGGTGATCGGGCGGCGGGCACGCGCACGCCGACGCCGCCACCGAGAGCGCGATCCCCGCGGCCGCCGCCACCGCCGCGCCCCACCGCGGACCCCGGCGGAGGGTCGACGCATCGTGCGGTGCCCGAGCGAAGGCGCTCATCGCGCGAAGGTACCACGAGGCCCCGCCTCGAGCGGCTCTGGCGGGCGAAGTCGCCGACGCGATGGTGCTAGGCTCGGCTCCGACATGACCACGGATTCGCCCCGTGCTCCCGCGCCCGCCCGGACGTCCGAGCGACGCTCGCCCGATCCGACGGATCACCGGCTCGATCCGCCGCTGTACGGCCTGCCGCGCTGGGGGCGCCGGATCACGTTCTCGCTGGCCGAGGCGCTCCTCGCCGACGAGGACGACGCGGGCGTCATCGAGCCCGCGCCGCCCGCGCTCGCCGAGCGCGCGGTCGAGTGGCTCGACCGATCGATCGGCAGGGGATCGGCCACGCTGCGCGTCGGCTTCACGGTGCTCGCGCTGCTGGTGGAGCTGCTGCCGCTGGTCGTCCTCGGCACGCCGCGCCGCATGAGCCGCCTGCCGATCGCGCGCCGCGTGGCCTACCTCGAGGCGCTCGAGGCGAGCCGCCTCGGCCTCCTCACGATGATCGCCGTCGCGTTCAAGGTGCCGCTCGTCCTCGCCGCCTTCGAGGCCCCCGAGGAGCTGCGCTCGATCGGCTACGACCGCGGCGACATCACCGCCCGTCGCCTCCCGAAGGCGCCGCGCGGCGAGGCCGCGTCGTGATCCGCGAGATCGCCTCCACGGACCCGGTCGCGCACGGGCGCGATCTGCCATGCGGCTTCGACGAGGTCGCGGACGCGGTGGTCGTCGGATCGGGCGCGGGCGGCGCCGTGGCCGCGACGTTGCTCGCCGAGGCGGGGCTGCGCGTCGTCGTCCTCGAGGAGGGCCCGTACTACCGCCAGGACGAGTACCGCGGCTTCGCGCCGAGCGAGTCGGTGCGCCGCCTGTTCCGCGAGTCCGGCATGCTCACCGCCTTCGGCGTCGGCGAGACGCCGATCATCGCCATCACGCTCGGCCGCGCGGTCGGCGGATCGTCGCTGCTCACGGGCGGCGTGTGCTTCCGCGTCCCGGGCCGCGTGCACCACGCGTGGGTGCGCGACCTCGGCCTCGACGAGCTCTCGGAGCGCGCGCTCGAGCCCGCGTACGAGGAGGTCGAGCGGCGCATGCACGTGACCGAGGTGCCCGCCTCGATGCGATCGCGATCGACCTCGCGCTTCGTCGACGGCGCGGCGAGCCTCGGCATCGAGATGCGCCCGCTGCGACGCAACACCGGCCACGAGTGCGAGGGCAACGGCCGCTGCAACTTCACCTGCCCCGTCGACGCGAAGCGATCCGTCGACGTCTCGTACCTGCCTTCCGCGCTCGATCACGGCGCGCGCATCGTCTCCGACGCGATCGTCGACCGGGTGACCCACCACGGCGGACGCGCGGCCGGCGTCGAGGGGCGCCTCCTCGGCGCGGATGGACGCACGCAGCACCCCTTCCGCGTGCGCGCGCCCATCGTCGTCTCGGCCTGCGGCACGCTGCACACGCCGCTGCTCCTCGGCGCGTCGGGCGTCGGCGCCCGCGCGCGCGTCCTCGGTCACCACGTCACGATCCACCCGGGCGTGCGCGTGGTCGCGCGCTTCGACGACCGCCTCGACGGCTGGGACGGCGCGATGCAGAGCGTCTACTCGGACCACTTCGAGGCCGACGGCATCAAGCTCGTCGGGGTCTACTCGGCCGTCAGCGTGCTCGCGACCGGCTTCGTCGGCGTCGGCCCCGCGCTCCGCCGCCGCGCGCGCGCGCTGCCCTTCTGCGGCGTCTTCGGCGCGATGATCCACGACGAGGGCGGCGGCACGGTGCGCCCCGGCCCGGGCCGCGAGCCGCTGCTCTGGTACGAGATGGCCCCGCGCGATCTCGCCCGCCTGCGCCGATCGATCACGATCCTGACCGAGATCGCCTTCGCGGCGGGCGCGCGCGAGGTGCACGCCTCGGTGTTCGGCATGCCGTCGGTGCGCACGATGGACGACGCGCGCGCGATGGAGCGCGCGGACATCGACGCGCGCCGGATCGAGTGCATGGCCTTCCACCCGCTCGGCAGCGCGCGCGTCGCGAACGCCCCGCGGCGCGGCGTCGTCGACCAGCGCGGCGAGTGCTTCGAGCTGCCGGGGCTGTTCGTGGCCGACGGGTCGGTCCTCCCGACCAGCATCGGCGTGAACTCGCAGGTGCCGATCATGGCGATGGCGACTCGCACCGCGCGCGGCATCGCGGACCGCTGGAAGCGGCGCTGAGCAACGGCGGCGGACACGCGCGCGTGGCCCGGCGCCCACAGGCCCGCGCCGCGACCGCGCGAAGGGCCGCGGAATCGGGGCCTCGGCGCGCGGCACGCCGCCTGCTCCAGCGGCCTGCATGCCCTTCTGGATCCGCGTCCTGCTCTTCGCCGTCGCCGTCGTCGTCCCCGGCGGCCTGATCCTGGCGCCGCTGCTCGCCGCCGTCGCGCGTCGACGGCTGGGGCGAGGTCAGAGCCCGACCTTCGCCGCGAAGTCGCGCTCGCAGGCCTCGACGCGCGCCGCCGAGAGAGGCTCGGCGCGTAGCCTGCGCGAAGCCTTCCCGTTCCTGAACACGACGTTCGGCGCGAAGCACTCGACGTAGCCCGCGGGCGGGCGCCGCTCGTGCGCCATCCGCCGCCCACGCGAGCCGTCCACCGGCGCGCGCGCGACGACCGCGTCGTTCAGCCCCAGCAGGTCGATCACCGCGAGGCGCGGGTAGGTCCACCCGACCACGCCGACGATCTCCGCGGCGAGCACGGGCAGCCCATCCGGCCCCTCCGCGAGCGTTTCGTCGGGCTTCGCCATCACGGCGATCTCGCTCTCCCAGAGCACCTTGTGCTCCTGGTGGCGCATGCCGACGAAGCGCTCGACGAGCCACGCCTGCTGCTGATCGAAGATCCGCCCGTACCAGGCCACGGGCTCGGGCAGGTGCGGCGCGACGGGCGCGCGCAGGCGGAGGGTGGCGCTGCGATCGCGGAGATCGCGCGTGATCGACCAGTGCGTCCAGGGGATCGGCCACGACAGCGCGACGATCGCCGCGAGCGCGGCGATCGATCCGCCCGGCGCGAGGCCGATCCGCCCGACCGCCCACGCCGCCGAGAGAAACAGGAGCGGCACGAGGTGCGCGTAGACGCGGTACTCGAAGTGGTCGCCGCCGACGATCAGCGTGTAGTAGGCAAAATGCGCCGCGATCACCGCGATCGCGACGACGAGCGCGCGGCGACGGCCGCGATCGGGATCGCTTGCGGGATAGGCGACGAGGTCGAGGCCGCCGAGGCGACGCGAGGCGACGATCGCGATCACGACGACCCACGCCCAGAGGCCGTACTCGAGGACGAACGAGAGCAGGTAGTGCGCGCCGGCCTCGGGCCAGGCGCCGGTCGATTTCGCGTAGTACGTGTTCGGCAGCCACGCGCCGTAGCGCGCGCGCCGCCAGAGGAGGTGCGCCGGCACGATCGCGAGCGGCGCGAGCTTCGCGAGAGCGCCCGGCGATCGCAGGCCCGCGAGCCCGAGGCGACCGCGCACCGCGATCGCGATCGGCGTCGCGGCGGCGAAGAGGAGCCCATCGGGGCGCGCGAGCGCGGAGAGCGCGGCGACGGCCGAGATCAGCGCAGGCCAGGCGGGGCGCGCGGCGTCGGCGAAGGCGGCGAGCCAGAGCCAGCCGGTGATCAGGCAGCCGAAGAGCGCGGTCTCGAGGCCGCTGCTCGTCCACGCGAGGAAGGTCCGGTTGGTCAGCGTGCCGATCAGGACGAGCGCGACGACCGGCGTGCGGAGCCTCGCGAGATCGGTGGGGAGGTCGATGCGCCGCGCCATGGCGACCGTGAACGCCAGCGTGCCGTACGAGCAGCCCAGCGCGACCACGTTCGCCGCCTCGGGCGGCGCGACCCCGGTCAGCCGCCAGACGGCCTCGAGCACGGCGAGCCAGAGGAAGCTCGTGTAGCCCTCGACGGCGCGAAATGGCGGCGGATTCCAGGTGTAGCCGAGCCCCGCGACGCCGTGCGCCACGTAGCGAAAGGCGATGTAGGCGTCGTCGCAGAGAAACCAGAGCGCGTCCCAGCCGACGTACAGGCCCGCGGCAGCGAGCAGGACGACGGCGACGAGCGGCTTGTCCGTCCGGCTCAGGGCGTTCCGGAACCGGGACACGGGGCGCGCGGCGGGGCGCGGAGGACGCTTGCGAGGGGTTTGGCGATCCATCGGGGCGGCGGGAGCATATCGGGACTCGGGGCGAGGGCGGCGCCTCCCACGGCCGGGGCGCGCCGCGACATCCGGTCGCGGCCTCGGCCGCGGTGCGGTACCGTCGGGCCTCGATGGCGCCCCCGATCGATCTGCGGTCCGACACCGTGACCCGCCCCTGCGCGGCGATGCGCAATGCGATGGCGTCCGCGGAGGTCGGCGACGACGTCTACGGCGAGGACCCGACCGCGCGACGGCTCGAGGAGACCGTCGCCGCGCTGCTCGGCAAGGAGGCCGCGCTCTTCGTGTCGAGCGGCACGATGGGCAACCAGATCGCGCTCCTGTGCCAGACGCGGCGAGGCGACGAGATCGTCGTCGGCGAGGGCGCGCACTGCGCATACTACGAGTCGGGGGCCGCCGCGGCGTGGTCCGGCGTGCAACCCGTCTTCGCGGGCAGCGGGGGCCTCTTCACCGCGGCCGATCTCGAGGCCGCCATCAAGCCGCCCGAATACTGGCACCCGCGCACGAGCCTCTGCGCCGTCGAGAACACCCACAACCGCGCCGGAGGCCGCGTGTTCCCGCAGGCCGACGTGATCGCGATCGCGGCCGTCGCGCGCGCCCGCGGGCTCGGGCTGCACCTCGACGGCGCCCGCCTGTGGAACGCCGCCGCCGCGACCGGCGCGAGCCCGGCGGAGCTCGCGGCGCCCTTCGACACCGTGAGCGTGTGCTTCTCCAAGGGGCTCGGCGCGCCGATCGGGTCGGCGCTGTGCGGCTCGCGCGACCTCGTGCGCGACGCGCACCGCTTCCGCAAGATGCTCGGAGGCGGCATGCGCCAGGTGGGCGTGCTGGCGGCGGCCGCGCTGCACGCGCTCGATCACAACGTCGCCCGCGTCGCCGAGGATCACGCGAACGCGCGCGCCCTCGCCGAGGCGATCGGCGCGGCCCCCGAGGCGCGCGTCGCGCCGGTCGAGACCAACATCGTGAACGTCGACGTCCCGGGCGTGCCCGCCGCGCTGGTCGTCGCGGCCGCCGCGCGACGCGGCGTGCGGATCGGCGCCTCCGGCCCCGAGCGCGTCCGGCTCGTCACCCACCTCGACGTGCCGACGGCTGCGATCGGGCCCGCGGCCGCGGCGATCTGCGAGGCCCTCCGTGAGGCCGCCTCGGTCGCCGGGGGCGCACGATGAGGGCCCGACCGCTGGTCGTCGCGATCGCGATCGCCGCGACGTCGATGGGCTGCACGCCGGCCTGGGGCGAGGCGTACCTCCACGCCGTAGCGACCGGCACGCGCGCCTACCACGCGGGCCGCTACCTCGAGGCCGCGCAGGCGTACCACGACGCCGCCGCCAAGGCGTTGCGCGCGAAGGACCGCGACGAGGCCCGGTTCCTCGAGGCGCGGATGCTCGAGCGCGCAGGCCGCCACGGCGACGCGATCGCGGTCTACGAGGCCATCGCGCAGAGCTCCCCGACCGGACAGCGGACCGAGCGCGTCCGCTTCCTCGCGGCCGAGAGCAAGATCGATCACGGCAACGCCACGACGGGCTGGAAGGAGCTCGAGGCCGCGATCGAGGCGATGCCCGGCTCCGGCAACGCACGCGCGGCGCTCGACAGACTGCTCTCGCGCGTCGCGGCCGAGGGCGGTGACGAGGCGGTGGTCGCCTGGCTCGCGGCGCACCAGAAGCGTTTCGCGCCGACCGAGCTCGACCAGACGGTCACCTACGAGCGCGCAGGCGCCCTCGATCGGCTCGGACGCCTCGACGAGGCGCGCGACGCGTACCTCGCGGCGGCGCGAGCGCACCCCTACCCCCACGGATCGCTCACCGACGACTGCTACTGGAGGGCTGCCGACGCGGAGGTGCGCCAGGGCCGCTACGCCCAGGCGATCGCGCTGCTCAACGAGATGCTCGCGCCGCTCGAGACGTCCGGCAACCCGGGCAGCTACGAGCGCCCGCGCTTCCCGGCCGCGCAGCAGCGCATCGCCGAGATCTACCGCGACCACCTCAAGGACCGCGCGGCCGCGCGCCGGGAGTACCACCGGCTCTACGAGGAGCACCGCGCGACGATCTTGCGCGACGACGCCCTGTGGAACGAGGCGCGCCTCGCGCGCGAGGACCGCGACGACCGCGCCGCCTGCGACGTGATGGCCCGGCTGGTGAAGGAGTTCCCGACGTCGCGCTACGCGCGGTGCACGCGCGAGCTCTGCGCGAGCGCCCCGGCGCCGAAGCAGGAATGCGCCGGGTACCTCGTGCGACAGCTCGCGCGGCCGGCCGGTAGCCCCGAGCCCGACGACGAAGCCAGCCGGTGACGCGCGGCGCGCGGGCCCCTCGGTCGAGGCCCGGCGCGCCGAAGCGGACGCGCGCTACTCGTCTTCCTCTTCGACCTCGAGCTCCTCGTCGTCGTCATCGTCGTCGTCGTCTTCGACGACTTCGGGCTCCTCGTCGGCGTCTTCGTCGCGGACGTCGTACTTGAGGTCGATGCCGACCTCCGCGAGCTGGGTCTCGAGCAGCTCGAGCAGCTCGTCCGCATCGTCGCCGCCCCACTCGTCGAGGACGTCGGTGAGGAACTCGAAGAAGTCGCCGCTATCGAGGCGGCGCTCGACCTCCTCGACCTGCTCCTCCGAGAACGCCTCGAGGACATCCTCGCGCAGCGCCTCCGTATCGCCTTCTTCGATGGCATCCGCCGCGGAAAGTCGGATCTGCCGAAGGGCGCGCTTGTCGAGGTGGATCTCCATTGAACGTTGCTCCGTTTAGGCGAGCCACACGCCCGACGTCAAGCGGGCGCATGCTGTTGGCAGCGACGGGGCGGTCGCGACGCATTCCTCGCGCCGATCGCCGTCCGACTCGCTCCCACGTTCCATGACGCCGTTCGCGTGCTCGGGCCCGAGGCCGGCGCGAGAGTGACCCGAACCGCGCGGGCGCGCCAGTTCGTTGCGAGGCGCGGCCGCCGCGCGTATGGGGAGGAGCAGGATCGTGCGATCGCGGCCCTCTTCCACGCGACGTCGCTCCGCCTGCCCGGCGGACCCCGCGCGCGCGCGCCTCCGGCTCGCGATCGTCGCCGGCGCGCTCGCCGCCGCGTCGAGCTCAGCGGCGCCCGCGGCGGCGGACGACGCGCCCGGCACCTCGGTCCCGGCGACGCCCTCGGCGACGACCGCTGCCTCCGTCGCGCCCTCCACGACGAGCGACCCGGTCGCGCCCCACGCGCGCCCCCCGCGCGGCACCGCGCGACCGCCGCCGCTGCACCTCGAGTACGCGCAGTACGGGGTCGCCATCGCGATGGAGTTCGACCTCGGATCCGGCCGCGCCTGCCCCGAGAGGACCCTCGCGCTCGACCGATCGCGCGCCGCGGCGCCGACGGTCGTGGCCGCCAAGCCGTGCATCCTCGGCAGCGGTGGCGGGCTGGTCGTCCGCGCGGGCTACCGAACGCCGGGCCCGTGGTACGTCGGGGGCGCGTACGAGTTCGTGCGCATGGACTCGAGCAACCTGTACCGGCTCGGCATCTTCCAGCAGCTGCGCGCGGAGATCCGGTACCTGCCCGACATCGGCTACCGCGTCGCGCCGTACGTGACGACCGGGCTCGGCGCCTTCGCGTACGGCAACGAATGGGGGGCCGAGACGGGCGGCGCGATCGGCTTCGTCGGCGCCGGGCTCGAGGCCGAGGTCTCGCGCGTCGCGCTGCTCGGCCTCGGGCTGGTGTACCGCCCCGCGCTCATCGCCGGCTGGACCGACACCGCCGACCAGCGCCGGAGCACCTCGCTCGTCCACTTCATGGGCCTGGAGCTCATGCTCGAAATCCGCAGCGAGATCGGCCGCCGTTCGGCCGCCATACGGCCCGTTGCGTCCGTTCGAGGAGCGGCGGAAGGCCGAAGCGAGCACGAGGCCCCGGCGAGCCACCCGAAGACCACCGAGAAGCCTTGACTTGACCTCGGCTCCGCGGTCCCCTTCGAGCCGTGCTCTGCGACGTCTGCGGCCGCGAAAATGCCGATACCCTGACGTTTTGCCAGGACTGCGGGCGCCGGCTCAAGCCGGCGGCGCGCGCGGTCCCGCCAACGCCGCCCGCAGGCCTGCCGAAGGTCGAGCTTCCCGCGCGGGGTTTGCAACCGATCCCGTCGCCGCTGCCGAGCCCGGCGCACGTGCCGAGCACGCCGCCGTTCGCGCTGGTCGCGGTTGTCGCCGCCCCCCAAACGCCCAGCCCGGACTTCGCGCCCGCGCCGCTTCGCCACGGCGCGGCGACGCCGGCGTCCGGCCCCGCGCGGTCGCGCCCCGAAGTGCCGCCCTTCTACCTCGGGCCCTCGCTCGCGCACGGGCCCGCCGAGGAGCTCGCCCGCGCCGTGGCCGCGCCTCCGGCCGAGCCGCCGCCCGGGGAGACGTGCACGAGCTGCCGCGCGGTGAACCCCGTCGGCTATCGCTTCTGCGTCGCGTGCGGCACCGCGCTCGCAGCCAAGCCGGAGCCCCGGGCCGAGCCCCCCGCAGCGCCCGCTACGCCGGCAGCGCCGCCACCGACGCCGGTGCGCCCGGCCGAGGACGAGCGCCGCATCGTCGGCGCGCCGGTCGTCGAGCTCGCGCCCAGCCAGGCACCGCCGGACAAGCTGCTCGAGTGCTCGCGGTGCCACGGCTTCTGCTCGCCGGGGACGCGGTTCTGCAAGTACTGCGGTGCGCCGCTCGAGCGCGCGACCCCGAGCGCGATCGCAGCCACACCCGCGCCAACGAATCCGGCCGCGGGCAGCTCGCCGCTGGCCTTCGAGCCCGCGCTGCACCCTTCGGCGGCCGCACCCCCGCCCGCGACGCCGCACTCGGGGGCCGCCACGATGGTCACCCTCGCGCCCGCCGCGGCACGCGCGACGGCCAACTCGACGCGCACCGGCAGGCTCGTCGTCATCGTCGAGGACGGCAGCGAGGGCCGCAGCTTCGCGCTGGGCGAGCGCCAGCTGGACATCGGCCGGAGCGAGGGCGACATCCTCCTGCAGGACGACCTCTACGTCTCGCCCCGGCACGCCCGACTCGTCCCCGAAGGCGACCGGCTCGTCCTGCGCGACCTGGATTCGACGAACAAGGTCTACCTCCGCATCCGAAAGGCGGAGCGTCTGCGAGACGGCGACTTGCTTCTAGTGGGACTAGAGGTGTTACAGTTTCAGACCGTGAGCGAAGCGGAGCGCGGGCTAGGCCAAGCCACCGAGCACGGGACGCTCCTGTTCGGGTCCCCCGCGACGCCGCGGCGCGCGCGGCTCGCGCAGCGGACGGTGGAGGGCGTCGCCAAGGACATCTACCACTTGTTCCGAGACGAGACGGTCCTCGGCCGCGAGATGGGTGACATCGTGTTCACGGCCGATCCTTTCCTGTCGCGCCGCCATGCGGCCGTGCGCCGAAACCCGTCCAGCGGAGAGTTTTCGGTGATCGACCTCGAGTCCTCGAACGGTACCTACCTGGCGATCCGTGAGGACGTCACCCTGGCGGACGGTGATTTCGTGCGCATCGGCCAACACCTCTTCCGCGTGGACCTCGCGTAGCCATGAGCGACTCCACCACACGCGAGGCCCCTTCGGAGGCGAAGCTCGGCGGTGACGCGCCGGCGGTCGCCGCCGACCCGACGCCCACGCCCGCGACCGCCGGGGAGCGGTCCCCGGGCGCGGACGGCGCCGCGAAGTCACCCTCCAGCGAGCCCCCTTCCCCTTCGGAGTCGAACGACGGGGCGGGCGCTGCCGCCACGACGGACGCGAAGGGCGACGAGCCGCCCGAGGCCGATCCGGCCGCCGCGGCGCCGCCCGACGAGCCCGCGCGAAGCGAGGTGCGCATGCGCCTGTTCGGCAGGACGGACGTCGGTCAGGTCCGCGAGCACAACGAGGACAACTTCATCGTCGCCGACCTCACGCGCGGCACGCGCGGGCTGATGGAAGCCGACCGCAACCAGCTCGTCTCCGAGCGCGGCGCGCTGCTCGGCGTGTGCGATGGCATGGGCGGCGCGGCCGCGGGCGAGGTCGCGAGCCAGCTCGCCGTCGACATCATCTTCCAGAAGATGCTGCAGGGCGATGTGCCCGAGACCCACGACGACCTCGCCGTGCGCCTCGTGCAGTCGATCGAGGCCGCCGGCGTCCGCATCTTCAGCGAGGCCAAGCTCGACCGCGCGCGTCGCGGCATGGGCACGACGGCCACGCTCGCGGCGCTGCTCGACGATCACCTCTTCCTCGGGCAGGTCGGCGACAGCCGCGGCTACATCCTGCGCGGCGACCGGCTCGTCCAGGTCACGCGCGACCAGTCGCTCGTCAACCAGCTCATCGAGGCCGGCCAGCTCACGGAGGAGGAGGCCGAGACCTTCGAGCACAACAACATCATCCTGCAGGCGCTCGGCACGGCCGACACGGTGCAGGTCGACCTCACGTTCGTCGAGCTGAAGCACGGCGACACGCTGATGCTCTGCTCGGACGGCCTGTCCGGCATGGTCCGCAACGACGAGATCCGCGAGATCCTGCGGACGGTCGACGACCCGCTCGAGGCCTGCAAGCTGCTCACGGACCGCGCGAATCAGGCCGGCGGCCACGACAACATCACCGTCGTCGTCGCGAAGTTCGAGGGCGATCTGCAGCCGCCCACGAAGCAGGAAGTCGAGTCGCTCAAGTACCGCAAGTACGAGCTGCCCGAGCCGCCGCCCAGCACGCCGACCGCCGCCGAGGCGAGCCGGCGCATCAAGGGGCTCGACGAGCCGAAGGTCTCGGGGCGGCCCGGCCCGCGGTCCGCAGGCCCGCGAATGAGCGACCCTCGGATCGAGGTGCGCGAGTCCACCTACGACGTCGGCGACGACGACGACGGCCACGGGGGCGGCCGCAACCAGGACGACTCGATCCAGATCCCGACGGAGGGCGCGCCCTCCTGGCTGGTGACGATGATGATCATGGGCGCCGTCGCCTGCGTGGTCGTCGCTGGCTACTTCCTGCTTCGGCCTTGAGCTGCCCCGAGCGCCGCCGCCTCGCTCGCCTCGCGTGAGCGACCCGGCGCCCGGGCGCCTATACTGACCGCGATGGTGCGCCCGAACGACGCGCGCGCGGGCGGCCCGCCGCGCGACGAGCCACCGCACGACGGGCGGGTCGACCTCGCGACGGCCGCGCGCCTCGTCGAGGCCGCGGTGATCGACGCGACGGATCGCGCCGACCCGACGGCGCGGCTGGTCACCGAACGCATCGAGGCCGCGGCGCGCCGCGCGGCCCGCCTGAACCGGCTGCTCTCGCTGGGGGTCGCGGTCACGGTCGTGACGGCCGGCGCCGCTGGCCTCGCGGTGTGGCGCGCGCAACGGGCGGCTCGCGCCCTCGCGGACGAGGCCGGGCTCGGACGAGCGCCGGCCCGCGTCGCGTCGGGCACGATCCCGACCGAGGTGCTCTCGGGGCGCGCCATCTACGAGCGCAACCGCGCGGCGCTCTACGTGATGGGCTACACGACCGGGACGCTGGTCGGGGGCTGCTGCTCCGCGTTCGCGATCGCTCCCGACGTGCTCGCGACCAACGCTCACTGCGTGCGCGAGTGCGGCAAGGAAGGCACCCGGGTCGTCACGCTCAACGACTCCGGCGGGCGCACCCGCTTCCGGGTGCTGTCGGCCACGCTGCACCCCGGCTACCGCCCGAACGCGCCGAGCTCCGACAGCCCCGACGTCGGCCTGCTCCGCATCGACGGCCGCGCGCCGGTCGTGGTCACGCTGGCGAGCGACGCCGAGCTCCGCGCCATCGGCCCGGGCGACGACATCTTCGTGCTCGGCTTCCCCGGGCGGGTGATGGACCCGATCAGCCCATCGGCCACCTTCCTGTCGGGCCACGTCGGCCGCGTGACCTCGTTCGACGGCCGCGCGACCTCGCCCGACGCGACGTTCCTCGTGCAGCACGACGCGGTCACCCGCGGAGGCAACAGCGGCAGCCCGGTGTTCGACCAGTACGGGCACGTCGTCGCGGTGCACGCGGCGCACATCGACGAAGAGGAGGACGTCCGCATCGACGGCAGGAAGACCAAGGTGACCGACAGCTCGCCGTTCCGCCTCGGCATGCGGGCCGACCTCCTGCGAGGCGTGCCGGCCCCATGAGCCTGCGCCTCGTCCACACGTTCGGCCGCAACGCGGGGGCCGCGTTCGCGCCCGCCGGTGACGTCGTGCGCTTCGGCCGCGCGCCCGACAACGACGTCGTGTTCGACGCGGAGTACGACCGCGACGCGAGCGGCTACCACGCCGAGCTGCGCCGCGCGGGCGACGCCTGGGTGCTCGTCGATCTCGGGAGCCGGAACGGCACGTTCTTGTGCGGTCGGCGGGTCGCTCGCGAGGCGATCTCGAACGGCGACGAGATCGGGTTCGGCGGCAAGGGCCCGCGCGTGCGGGTCGAGATCGCGCGGGCGACCGGGGCCGTGGCGCCGGTGCCTCCCGCGGCGACGATCGTCGAGGCGCCCGCGCACGTCGCGGCCGCTGCGCCGAGGGCGCCCGCGGGACCGCTGCCGATGGCGCCCCCGGCAGGCGCGCGCGTCGGCCAGCGCACGCTCGCGATGATGATCTCGCACGCGGTCGCGGCCGCGAGCGGACGGCGGCGGCACCGCACCGAGGAAATCGAGGCGATGGTCGACGCCGGGGTGAAGGCCGCGGTCGCACCGCACCGCCGCGCGACGCGGGTCCTCGGCGTGTGGCTGTTCGTCGCGCTCGCCGGGCTCGTCGCGCTCGTGGTCTGGAGCCGCAGGTCCGACGACGACATCGCCACGCTGCGCGGCGAGCTCGCGAACCTGCCGCCCGGCGATCCGCGCCGCAAGGAGATCGAGGGGCGCCTCGGCACGCTGCACCCGGCGAACGCCAGCTTCGGCAGGAACCTCTACGACCGCAGCCGCAAGGGGATCTTCATGCTCGCCGTGCGCGACGAGGGCTTCTGCACCGCGTTCGCCGTGCGACCGAACGTCCTCGCGACGAACGCGCACTGCATCTACGCCGCGCGACGCACGGGCGGCGCCGTCACCGCGCTCGAAAACGAGGGGCGCGGGCAGGTCGGCTTCGCGGTGACGGACATGCGCCCGCACCCTGCGTACCGCGACGGGGACGCGAGCCTCATCACGCCGGACGTGGGCATCGTCACGATCGCCGGCAAGGTCGCCGTGACGCTCGAGCTCGCGACGAAGCAGGAGCTCCAGGCCGCCGGGGTCGGCGACGACGTCTACCTCATCGGCTTCCCGGGCACGCTCATGGACCGGCAGAACCCCGCCGCCACGTTCCTCGCCGCGCACATCGGTCGCCTCACGGCCGCGAACGGGCGGCCGGCCGCGTTCACCGAGGGGTGGCTCGTGCAGCACGACGCGCCGACGACGCACGGCACGAGCGGCAGCCCGCTCTTCAACGGGCGCGGCAAGGTCATCGCCATCAACGCGGGCGGCTACGTCGAGGAGAGCGACGAGCACATCGGCGGCAAGAAGGCCGAGGTCGCGCGCGAGTCCCCCTACAAGTTCGGCATGCGCGTCGACCTGCTCGACGCCGTGCTCCGCTGAGGCGCCCGATGCTCCTGAGGCACGCGATCCGGCGGCTTCTCTGGACCTTCCCGACGCTGCTCGGGGTGTCGGTGCTCGCCTTTCTGCTGCTCTCGTTCGTGCCCGACCCGACCGACGATCCGGCCGTCGCGGCGGCCATGTCGCCGGCCGCGCTCGCGGCGCGCCGACGTGAGCGCTTCCTGGACCGGCCCCGCTTCGTCGAGCCCGCGCCGCTCGACGTGCGGTCGCGCGCGGCGGCGGCGGTCGCGGCCATCGTCGACGGCGGGCCGGGCGCGGAAGCGGCCCGGGGCGAGCTCGCCCGCCTCGGCGGCGCCGCGCTCC
>CAIVJW010000329.1 GCA_903906315.1 uncultured delta proteobacterium
GCCGACCTACCGGATCGAGGTCGAGAGCTCACCTGCACCGGTCTCGGAGCAGTCGGAGTCGGGTCGGCCGCTCGATCCGCGGCCGTCGGCGGGCGCGGACCCGGGTCGGGACCTCGCGGCGGATGGTCGCGGACCGAGCGGACCCGGGTCGGGACCTCGCGGCGGATGGTTCGGGCGGGTCGAGCTGGGGGTGCGGGCTGGGGGCGAGCCACGTGGCCGTGTCGCGGTAAGCTCTCGCCATCGACCCCGGACTGGTCGCCCTCACGCGAGCGCTTCTCTGCGAGCGCGCGCCCGAGGGGGTCGTCGCGGCGTACGTGTTCGGGAGCGTCGCGCGAGGCGACGACGGGCCGGACAGCGACGTCGACGTCGCGCTCCTGTACGCCCGCGACCCCGCGCCCACGTACGACGCGCTGCCGCTGCGCCTGGAGGGTGACCTCGAGCGCGCCCTCGGCCGGCGCGTCGACCTGGTCGTCCTCGACGGTGCCCCCGTCGATCTCGTCCACCGCGTGCTCGAGGACGGCGAGCTTTGCCTCGATCGCGACCGCGCGCGGCGCATCCGCTTCGAGGTGGACGCGCGCAACGCCTACTTCGAGCTCCTCCCCAGCCTGCGCCGCTACCGCGGCGGGCCGGGCGCCGCGTGACCGACCCCGACCTCGTCGCGAAGCGGCTCGCGTTCATCGAGACCTGCCTACGTGAGCTGCGCACCCTGGCCCGACCCGATCCGAGGTGAATCCGGCCGTGGTGCGTGACCTCGTGCTGCACCACCTCGGCGACCTCGACGAGCTCGTCGCCGCCATGCGCGCGAGGCTGCCGGGGCCGCGCTAGCCCCGCGCGCGACCCCGCCCCCCGACGCTACCGCCGGATCACCACGGTCGTCGCCGGCCCGAAGTCCTTCACCGACCGGAGGCCGTGCCACCCCGGCGGCACCTTCGGGTCCGTCCAGTCGAACATCCGCTGCGAGTCGATCGGCGACAGGTTCACGCAGCCGCCGCTCTTGGGCTCGCCCCAGACGTCGTGCCAGTAGGCCCCGTGGAGCGCGTGCGGGCCGTGGAAGTTCTGCACGTACTGCACCTCGGAGTGCACCAGGTTCGAGTCCGTGGACGAGACCATCGTCGCGGTCTTGAACTTGCCGTCGACGCGGAACGTGCCGGTCGGCGTCGAGGCCGTCTCGAGCGGGTCGAGGCCCTCGTACGGAATGCCGCCGCGCCCCGGCGAGATCAGCGTGGCGAACACCGGCGTCGTGTCCTCGTAGGCGACGAGCCAGCCGCCGAGCACGCTGATGTCGAGCCACGACCTGCGCGCGTCGCCCTTCGGGCCGAAGAACGGCGGCGCCTTCGAGCGCTCCACGACGCTCGCGTCGTCGGCGAGCACGTAGAGGCCGCCCTCGCGCGTCGCGAGGTACCTCTTGCCGCCGATCGCGACCTCCTCGCCCGTGAGCGCGACCCACGCGAGGCGAGGCCACGAGTCGCCCGTCGCCGCCAGCGCGCCGTCGGGGCCCTTCGCGTACTTCGGGCGCGGCGCCTTGCGGAAGAAGGCGATCGGCAGCGCGACCTTGCCGTCGAGCTCGACGCCGTGGAAGTCGCGGCGAGGGTAGGGGCGGACCTTGTCCTTGGGGACGAAGGCGTGGTCCCAGGTCGAGAGGAACGCGCGGCCGCCCTCGCCGTCGAAGGTGCGCGTCCACGCCACCGTCGAGCCGGGGTACACGCGGGCGCGGTTCTCGCGCACCGTCGGGCCCGGGTCGAAGATGAGCTCGGGGAACGGCACGCCGCAGCGGGCCACGTCGACGCCGCCGAGCACCTTGTCGTCGGCCCCCGCGTCGGCGCCGCCGCTGCGCAGCTCGGCCACGCGCGCGAGGTGCTTGTCGAGCGACTCCTCCGACGATCGCTGCTCCGCCAGCGACGGCGGCTTCTTGTAGCGGGGCGCGAACGTGGTCGCCTCGCCGTACTGGTATGGCCACGGCGAGCTGAGGTCGGGGCCGTCCTTCTGGAGCGCGACGACGACCGGGTCGCTCGGGTCGACCGTCGCCGATCGGCCCGCGCACACGTAGCCGCGCGGCTCGATCGCGTACCAGGCCTCGCAGCCGCCGCCGGCCGGCGCCGCCCGCGCGCTCTCGACGCTGCCGCCCTTGAGCGGCGCCGATCCGCCCATCGACAGGTAGCCGACCCAGCCGCTCTCGCCGGGCGCGGTGTGGATCCAGGTGAAGCGCGTGCGCGCGTAGATGCGCGCGCCCGGGGGGGCGGCGGGGCGCGCGGAGGCGGTCGCCTCGGGCGAGGCCGCGCTGGCTGCCGGCGCCGCGGGGGCCGGCGCGGC
>CAIVJW010000330.1 GCA_903906315.1 uncultured delta proteobacterium
TAGCTGCGCGAGCTGCTCGACGGTCAACTCGTCGCTGCCTACGCCCTGAGGGCAGTAGCAATGGACGCACCGCTCGTTGCAGCGATGGGTCAGCTCGAGCACCAACTGGTAGAGGATATGCGCATCGGCCATGACCCGCCCGACGTGCATCTCGGCGTTCTCGAGAGGATCGGCGGCGGTCGCGACCGAGGCGGCGCGGCGGATCGACTGACGCGCCACAGCTGCCGTGTCGCCGTGGAGAGCCAAATAGCCTGCGTCAATCAGCGTCGAAGCAAACGCCTGCAGAGTCGCGGCCGCCGCCTCAACGGCCCCTTCGCCTTCGCCGAAACTCCCGTGCTCGACGATATACGCCAACGCAGCGCTCGAGTCGCCGCGGCTATCGAAGAGGCGCTGGTAGACCTCGGCGGAATCCCCCTCGAGCGTGGTCACCGACTGCCGCCGCGTGTTGTAGGCGACGGCGAGACGACTCCTATCAGAAACGGTGTAGCCACGGCTAGCGACGCCGGGCGGAATGACAAAACGAGGCATATCAATCATCCCGCCCGGCCTTCGTGTGAGAGGTGAGAGGTGGTTGGTTCCGCACAAACCGGCTACGCGCTCAGGAGTAGGAACCACGCATCCAGCGACTCAACCCCTGCGGTAGTTGACTCCGCACTGGCCTGTCGTGGCCTTCGGGCAGTTACAGGCCGAGGTGATGACGTAGCTATGGGTCGTGATCGAGAGCGTCATTCGGTTCTCCTTGTTCAATGGTCCGGCTCGTCGCGAGCTCGCTCATCGGGCACGCGCGAATGAGCGCAATAACTACACGCCCCCCCCAAACACGGTCCAGATAAATCGTGCTTTTAGGTCGTTATTGTTTCGCGACTGACGGGCTAACAGCGGGCGACGATGTCGGCTGGCGATCACGTCGCCTCGGTCCTTCGCTCCATCGCCGCGAACGTGAAGGCGGCGCGAGCACGGCGAGGCATGACGCAAGAGGCGCTCGCCGAGGCGGCGACGGTGGACCTTCGCTTCCTCCAGAAGGTCGAGACCGGCAGCGCCAACCTCAGCATCACGATCCTCGTACGGCTCGCCGACGCGCTTCACCTGAAGCCGGGACTGCTGCTCCGAAGCGCGCGGCTGCCTCCCCCGCGCCGAGGTCGGCCACCGTCCAGGCGCCCGGCGAGGTAGACGACGTCGGGTCAGCGAGCCGCGCCGCCCTCCCCGGTCGGCACCACTCGCTCGCCGACGCTCGGCGCCCATGTCAGCATCTCGCCATGACTGGGCTTCGTGCACGCTCCCTTCGAGGTCGCCTCGTGCTCGATGAGCCGACCGAGCTACCGGAAGGCGCCGTGGTCGATCTTGTCCCGCTCGCGGAGCTGATGTGCGGCTCGGACGCGGCGCTCGCCCCCGACGACAAGGCCGCGCTCGACGCAGCGCTGGAGCGCAGCGCGCAGCAGGCCGCCGAGGGGCACGTCGTCCCTGCGGAGCTTGTGTTCGCCCGCCTTCGCGCGCGCGAATGAAGGTCGAGTTCACGCTCGAGGCCGAGCGGCACGTCAGCGAGATCGACGCCTGGTGGCGCGAAGAGCGGCGCGACGCACCCGACCTCTTCGCACGGGAGCTGGCCGAGGTGCTCACCTTCGCCGCGGCGATGCCGAGCGCGTCCGTCGCCTACGCGAGCGGGGGCCGCGAATACCGCCGCGTGCTCTTGCCGCGCACGCGCCACCATGTGTATTTCCTGATCGACGCAGAGCGCTCTGCGCTCGTCGTCCATGCCGTTTGGGGCGGCCCGCGCGGCCGTGGCCCCGGCCTCCCCTGACGCGTCGAACGGCTCGCCCTCAGCCGTGCGCGGCGCCGTTCGGCGGCCCGTCGCTCACGATGCGCCCGTCGACGACGCGCACGACGCGGTCGCAGCGCTCGGCGAGGCGGGGGTCGTGCGTGACGA
>CAIVJW010000331.1 GCA_903906315.1 uncultured delta proteobacterium
CTCGCCGTGCCCCCGCTCGCGACGGCGTGCGGCCGCGGCGACGCGCTCGCGTGCCGCGAGGAGGGCGCCGCGCGCGCCGAGGGCCTCGGCGCGGCCCGCCAGGCGAAGGCCGCCGCCAAGCTGCTCGAGAAGGCCTGCGCCGGCGGCAGCGCGGCGGCGTGCGGCGATCTCGCCGAGGCGTCGCTCACGGGCGCGTTCGGTCCGCGCGACGACGTCCGCGCGGGCACCCTCGCCCGCAAGGCCTGCGAGGGTGGGGCGGCGATCGCGTGCATGCTCTACGCGACGTTCCTGCGCGAGGGGCGCGGCGTACCGAAGGACGAGGACGGCGCCGTCGTCCTCGCGCAAAAGGGCGGGTCGATCCTCGGGGCGCAGTGCGACGCGGGCGATCCCGAGGCGTGTCATCGCTACGGCCTCGTCCTCGCGCAGCAGCGCGACGTCGCGCCCGAGGCCGTCGCCAAGGTCGAGTCGCGCGCGTGCGACGGCGGCTCGCTGCTCGGGTGCCGCGCCTTCGCGCGCATGAAGCTCCTCGGCATCGGCGCTCCGAAGGACGAGGCCGGCGGCCGGGCGCTGCTCGCGAAGGCCTGCGATCGGGGCCTGTACGCGGCGTGCGGCGAGCTCGGCGCGGGGCTGCGCCGGGGCGGTCGCGAGGAGGACAAGGCGGCCGCGCCCGAGCTCCTGAAGAAGGCCTGCGAGGCCAGCATCGCCGAGGCGTGCCTCGAGATCGGGCGCGGCTTCGACGAGGACCAGACGCCCGAGGCGCACGCCGAGGCGGTCCCGTTCTACCTGCGCGGGTGCGAGGTCGGCAGCGCGACCGCGTGCGTGCTCGCCGCCGGATCGGTGCTCGCGGGGCAGGGCACGCGCGCCGACCCCGCGCGCGCCGTCGAGCTCTTCCAGAAGGCGTGCGACGCGACCGATCTCGCGTGCGCCGAGCTCGGCAAGGTGTACCTGTCGGGCCTCGGCGTGCCGAGGGACGACGCGAAGGCGGCGGCGCTCTTCGACCGCGCCTGCAACGGCGGGAACCCGCGCGCGTGCGGCGATCTCGCCGTCCTGCTCCGCCGCGGATCGGGCGTGCCGCGCGACCCGGACAAGGCGCGCAAGCTGCTCGACCAGGCCTGCGCCGGCGAGGACTGGACGAGCTGCGCGAACCTCGGCCTGATGCACATGGACGGCGCCGGCGGCGCGCGCGACGTGGAGAAGGCCGTCGGGCTCTACGACCGCGCGTGCAAGCACCAGAGCGGGCTCGGCTGCTTCTACCTGGGCGCCGCGTGCGCCGCGGTGAAGGGCGGCCCGCGCGACCCGTCGACGTGCGTGCACTTCTACGAGATCGCGTGCAGCCTCGGCGACGACGGCGGCCAGCTCGGCTGCGTCGAGCTCGGCAAGCGGCTCGTCTCCGGCAAGGACCTGAAGAAGAACTGGCAGAAGGGCCTCGAGCTGCTCCACAAGGCGTGCGACGCGCGCACGGCGGGCGCGTGCCGCAGCCTCGGCGAGACCTACCTCGCGGGCGGCGACGTGCCGAAGGACGCGACGCGCGCGGCGATCGCCCTCGAGGCCGCGTGCGGGGCGAGCGAGCCCGAGGCGTGCGCGGCGCTCGCGGGCCTGGTCGAGGCGGGGCGAGGCGCGAAGCGGGACGCGGCGCGCGCGATCGCGCTCCACGAGACGGCGTGCGCGGGCGGCGTGAAGGGATCGTGCGACGACGCGAAGCGGCTCGGGGGCGGCGCGAAGTAGCACGTTCGGCGGCCCGTGGCCGGCCCGATCGGCCGGCGGCTACCCCTCGGGATCGCCGTCGCCGATCGCCCCGTACCGCTCGAGCTTGCGGTACAGCGTCTTGCGGTCGAACCCGAGGACCTTCGCGGCCATCGTCTTGTTGCCGCGCACGGCCTCCATCACCCGCAGCACGTAGCGCCGCTCGACCTCGTCCATGGTCACGAGCTGCGACGGCTCCTCGGCCGCGACGAGCACGTGGGCCGATCGGTAGCTCTGCACGCGAAAGGGCAGGTCCTCGACGACGAGGTGGTCGTAGCGCGCGAGCGCGATCGCGTGCTCGATCGCGTTCGACAGCTCGCGCACGTTGCCCGGCCAGGCGTACGCGAGCAGCCGCTCGGCCGCCGGCGGCGAGAGGCCGACCACGCTCTTGCCCGCCTGATCGGCGAACCGCGCCAGGAAGTGCTGCGCGAGCTGGAGGACGTCGCCGCCGCGCGCGCGCAGGGGCGGCAGCGGCAGGTGGATGACGTTGATGCGGTAGTAGAGGTCCTCGCGGAAGCGCCGCTCCTCGACGAGCGAGTCGAGGTCCTGGTGGGTCGCCGCGAGGATGCGCGCGTCGAACGGCACCTCGGCCGCGCCGCCGAGCGGGCGCACGCGGCGCTCCTGCAGCGCGCGCAGGAGCTTCGGCTGCAGGCCGAGGGGCATGTCGCCCACCTCGTCGAGCAAGAGCGTGCCGCCGTTCGCCTGCGCGAAGAGGCCCAGGTGCGCGCCCCGCGCGTCGGTGAACGCGCCCTTCTCGTGGCCGAAGAGCTCGCTCTCGAGCAGCGCCTCGGGCATCGCCGCGCAGTTGATGGCGACGAAGGGGCCCGCGGCGCGCTTGCTTCGGCGGTGCAGCGCGCGCGCGACGACCTCCTTGCCCGTGCCGCTCTCGCCCGAGATCAGGACCGACGCCTCGCTCGCGCCCACGCGATCCACGAGGTCGTACACCGCCTTCATCGCGGGGCTGCCGCCGACGAGATCGCCGCGCTGGCGGGTGGCGAGCGCGGCGTCCTGCAGCCTGCGGACCTCCTGGCGGAGCGCGCGGTGCGCGACGGCGCGCTCGAGGGTCAGCGCGAGGACCTCGAGCTCGACCGGCTTGGTGACGAAGTCGTAGGCGCCCGCGCGGATCGCGTCGACCGCGGTCTCGAGGCTGCCGAAGGCGGTGATCACCACGACGGGCAGCTCGCGGCGGGCCTCGACGACGCGGCGGCAGAGCTCGAGGCCCCCGATCTCCGGCATGTTCACGTCGGCCAGCACGACGTCGAAGTCGTCGGCCTCGAGGAGCTCGATCGCCTCGCGCGCCTGCAGGCGCCAGGTGACGCGGAAGCCACGCCGGCCGAGCCCGAGCTCGAGCAGCTCGCACAGGTTGCGATCGTCTTCGACGACGAGGACGCGGGCGGGCATCGGGAGGGCACCTCGATCGGGGGCCGGAGGGATACCACGGCGCGCGCCCCGTCGCCCCCCCCCGGCGGCGGGCTACTCGAGCGCGAAGTCGCGCACGACGGCCATGTGCTGCATCGACGGAGCGCCGCTGTCGCCGACGAGCGCCGGCGTGAGGTCGCCGATCGGCGTGTAGACGCGCGTGTCGACGACGAGGCCGTCGGGGAACGTGACGCCGCCGATCGCGACGCCGACCTCGCGCGAGCGCAGCTCCGGCGACGGGATCACCCAGTCGAGAGGGTGTTTGCGCGTCGAGTTGGTGTTGTCGTTGCCGAGGTTGTCGACGGGGTAGGGCGCCGCGGTCGAGAGCGCGGCGGCGAAGGTCAGGATGGCCGCCTCGTCGCGGGCGTCCGTGTTGAGGTCGCCGCCGACCACCACGTAGTCGCCGGCCGGGACGTTCGCGGAGATCAGCCCCGCGAGCGCCTTCGCCTCGGCGTCGCGGTTCGTCGCGTTCGACGTCAAGAGGTGCACGCTCACGGCCCAGAGGTCGGTCGGCCCCGGCACGTCGATCCGCGCCCACGCGAAGTCGCGGTTGTCGACCTTCGGGTCGACCCAGCTGCCCGAGTCGAGGATCGGGAAGCGGCTGACGACCCCGTTCGGGAGGTTGCCCGCGCCGCGCACGAGATCGCACGACGGGCCGCAGACCTGGTCGACGAGGCCGCGGATCGCCGGGTCCGAGTCGTTTCCGTAGCTCAGCTCCTGCATGAGCACGACGTCCGCGTGCACGCCCTGCAGGATGCGGATGCCGTGGCCCGGGTCCCACGACTGCCCGTTGCCGCTGCTCAGGTTCGCCGCGACGATCCGCACCGGCGCCGAGGGCGCGCCGCCCGCGCCGCCCGCGCCGGCTGCGCCCGCGCCGCCCGCGTGC
>CAIVJW010000332.1 GCA_903906315.1 uncultured delta proteobacterium
CGCGCAGGCGCGCAGCGCCGAGCACGGACGGGGGGTGGGCATCAAATCCTCAGCCCGGTCGGGTCCCCGCATCGTGGCCGAGATCTTCCGCGAGACTTTCTCCCGACACACACCTAGGCCGGTCGCCGGCGGTGCGGGGCGCCGTCGACCCGCCTCGGCGCCCTGGCTCGGCCGGGCTTGAATCCACCCCTCGGTGGTACGCGGTCACGGGCGCCGCGCCGCGGACCGAGGAAAGCGCAACGCGACAGGCGCCCCGCCCGCGCCGGCAAAACCCAGCCCTCTCCTTCGCTGCTTTCGCCCTTTCCTACGAGTCGCGCAGCACGGCGAGCCGCCGCACGCCCTTGCGCTTCGGCGCGCCTGCCTTCTGCCGCTCGGCGAACCGCTCCCTCACGTCGTAGGCGAACGCGTCGAGCGTCGCCGGGTCGATCGGATCGCCGTTCAGCGCGAGCGTGAGCGAGAGCAGCCCTTCGCGCTCGGCCGCGTGGAAGAACTGCGCCTCGGCGATCTTGTTCGGCATGCACTCGAGCGGCCCGACGCTCACCACGCCGTCGATGAGCCCGTGGCGATGCTCGTGGAGCGGGCCGCCCAGCGTCAGGATCGCCTCGCCGATGAGGTCCGGCCGGATGTACGGAGTGGCCGCGTCGATCGACTCGGCCACCGTCGTGCGCGACGTCCAGCCCATCGGCTTGGCCACCGTCGCGTACGTGACGTCGTGGATCCGCTTCTGCACGGCGCTGCCGAGCCGCGCGCCGAAGCTCGACTCGCCGCTGCAGCTGGTCAGGTGGTCGGAGTACTCGAGCCACTCGCCGAAGGGCGCGAAGCGCGCGCGCACGCCCCGCTCCTCGAGCTTCTCGATCACGTAGTCGTTCGCGAAGGCGTCGCAGCGCACGTAGATCTCGCCCACGACGAGCACCGTCGGCATCGGCCGCGGATCGCGCACGGCGGCGAGCTCGGCGCCCGCGCGCGCGAGCAGCCCGGCGATGCCGAACAGCCGCCCGCTCGCGACCTGGAAGAGCGCCTGCGGCGTGCCGAGATCGCGGCCGCCCGCGTCCTCGAGCAGCCGGTGCAGCGCACCCTCGTAGTGGTCGTACACGGCCTGCGCCGCGCCCGGGCGCCGCTCGACCGGCCGCGCGTCGTAGAGCGCCGCCTGGAGGGCGTCGAGCGCCGCGAAGCCCGACACGACGAGCGCCGCGAAGCCGCCTGGCAGCCCCTCGAAGTAGTCCTTGTCGACCGGCGACCAGATGCGCACGCGATCCTTCCACCCGTTGCGATCGAGCAGGATGCGGTGCAGCACGTTGTAGACGCCGAAGCGGCACGGCCCGTTCGCGGTCGGCATGAAGAACGAGAAGTGCTTGTCCGGGTCCTTCTCGCGCTCCAGCCGCTGAAACAGGCTGCCCGCCGTCAGCGTCATCGGCAGGCACTCCTTGCCCGAGGTCTGCCGGCGCCCGAGGCCGAGCGCCTCGCTGTCCGGTACCGGCAGCGCCTCGGCCGAGACGCCGAGCCCGCGCAGCGCGGCCGCGAGCACCTCGGCGCCCTCGCCCATGCGCGGCACGAGCACCGTCTCGCCGCGCGCGCGGATGTCGGCGAGCCCGTGGCTGGTGCGGTCCACGTCGACGAGGCTCTGCGCCGCGGCGCGCGCCTCGGTGGCCGCGAGGTCCTGCCGCACGCAGTGCAGGAACGCCTCGACGCGCGTCTTGGTGCCGGCGTCGCCCGAGTGGCCGTCGGTCTCGACGATCGAGAACGGCTTGCCGCCCATCGCGTAGGCGTAAAAATGCAGGTTGAAGCTGTCGGGCCCGCACGAGTAGTTCGAGCACCAGAGGCTGTAGAGGCCGGGTGTGCGGCGGATCTGGTGCGCCGCGCGCAGGTTCTTCTGGCCGTGACCCCAGTAGACGCCGTGGAACGTCGGCACGTCGTCGTCGACCGGGTAGCAGTCGATCGGGATCGCCATCGCGCCCTGCTCGCGCAGGAGCGGCGGAACGTGGGAGTTCAAGACCTCGTTGTAGATGGTGTACGGCCGGCCGAGCACCACGACCGGGATGATGCCGTGATCGGCGGCGAACGCGAGCGCGCGCCGGCCGATGTCGAGGCAGCGCCGGTCGAAGTCGACCTGCACCGCGCGCGCGTTGCAGTAGGCGGTGCGCTCGCGCGACTCGGGCACGCCGAGGTCCTGCGCGAGCTTGCGGCACGTCTCGCGGAACACGTCCGAGTCGAGCCCGCCCGCGCCGAAGTCGAGCACCGGCGAGAGGATGCGCGCGCCGTCCTTCGGCCCGAGGTCCCAGCGCAGCACGTCGGGCGACGCCTGCACGAGCGGGCACGCGACGCCGTGCTCCTCGTCGCCCGCGCGCGGCATGTCGCGCAGCATCGGCGCGAAGATGTGGGTCGCGTCCCGCTCCGCCATCGCCGCGACGAGCCCGTGATAGTGCTGCATCGGCGCACAGAACGGCACGTTCGCGCCCTCGATGCCGCGCTTGAGCGTCGCGTGCCCCTCGCCCTGGACGAACTCGACGTCGAAGCCGAGCTCCTCGAAGAACGTCACGAAGAAGGGGAAGAGGCCCTTCAGCGAGAGCTCGTCGGTCATCGCGACGCGCGGCCGCCCGCGCGGCCGGATCGCGCGCGCGATCATCGCGGCGACGAGCTCCTCGCGCTCGCGGAACGGGTCGGGCGATCGGTCGGGCAGCTTCTTCTTGTTCGTGCCCTTGTCCCAGAGCGAGCAGCTGCCTCCCCAGGTGAAGCGCTGGCTCGTGCCGTGGACCAGCGTCCCGATGCGGTCGATGCGGCACTTGTTGCCCGCGCCTCCGCAGCCCTCGGTCGCCTTGCAGACGAACGTGTCGCGCCGCACGACCGTCGCGCCGAGGAAGCGCTCGGGGTCGACGGCCTCGAGCGTCGTGCCCGCGATCGCCCGCTCGGTGAGCAGCGCGATGCCGAGCGCGCCCATGATGCCCGGGTCGTGCGGCACCACGACCTCGCTGCCCGTCTGGCGCGCGACGGCCGCGGCGAGCGCGTCCGACGCGAACGGCTTGCCCTGGCAGAAGACGACCTGACCGACGGGTCGGCTGCCTTTCACGCGGTTCAGGTAGTTCTGAACGATCGAGTCGTAGATCCCGGCGATCACCTCGCGGCTCTCGACGCCCGCCGCGACGGCCTCGTCGATGATCTCGGCCATGAAGACCGAGCAGTGCTGGCCGAGCGACACGCCGCCGCCGGCCCGGAGCGCCTCCTCACCGAGGGCGGCGACGCTGTCGATGCCCTGGAATTTGCGCCCCTGCTCCTCGATGAACGATCCCGTGCCCGCGCTGCACGCCTCGTTCATGGCGGCGTCGACGATGCGCCCGTGCGCGAGCCGGATGTACTTCGCGTCCTGCCCGCCGATCTCGAAGATCGTGTCGACGCGCGGGTCGCAGTGCACGGCGCCCTCGGCGTGCGCGGCGATCTCGTTCAGCACGTGCACGCGGTCGGCCCCGAAGCACGTCGTGAGCAGCGACCCGACGATCTCGCGGCCGCTGCCCGTCGCGCCGAACGCGACCACGGGCCGCTTGCCGACCTCGGCGTCGACGAAGCGCCCGAGCAGCGCCTTCGCCGCGCCGACCGGATCGCCGCTCGTGTAGAGGTACGCGTCCCACACCGGCTCGCGCGTCGCGACGTCGAGCGCGAGCGCCTTCGCGCCGGTCGATCCGATGTCGAAGCCGAGCACGAGCGGGCCGTCGCCGACGGGCGCGGGGGGCGGCGCCGGCAGGCGCTTGACGCGGTGGAGGTAGCTCGCGAGCGCGGGCAGGTGCTCGAGCCGCGTCGACTCGGCCGATCGCAGCAGCCCCGCGAGCGACGCGGGCTTCGCGGGGCGGTCCGCCGCGACGACCGCGCAGCCGATGGCCTCGAGGAAGAGCGCGTCGTCCTCGGTCCACGGCAGCATGCGCATGCCGTTCTTCTCGCAGAAGCGGGCGAAGCTCTCGCGCACCCGGGGCGCGCGGGTCACGCCGCCCGTGAGCAGCACGTCGGGCGGCGTCACGCTCGGCTTGAGCAGGACCTGCACGTTCTCGCAGACCGCGTCGAACAGGCCCGCGAGGATGCGCGGCTTGCTGTCGCCTCGGTTGGCGAGGTGGGTCATGTCCGTCTTGAGGATCACCGGGCAGCGGCCCGAGAGCGGCGCCGGATCGGCGACGCCCGCGGCGAGCGCGCTCGCGGCCTCGATGCTCATGTCGAAGCGCTCGACGAGCTGCCGGAGGAAGTTGCCGGTGCCCTGCGAGCAGCGCGAGTTCTCGCGCAGGATCGCCGCGCCGCTCGGCCGGAGCTCGAGCACCGAGAAGCCGTGGCTGCCGATCGAGACGACGGTGACCGGCCGTTCACCGCGGAGGAACGCGAAGCCCGAGGCCTGCGCCCGCTTCTGCGGCAGGTGCGGCAGCTCGACGAGCCGCGCGAGCCGGCCGACGACGTTCGCGCCGTCGACCTGTTCCCAGTCCCAGCCCTCGAGCTCGGCGACGAGCGCGCGGCCCGGCTCCTTGTGGTGCTCGACGATCGCTCGACGCGTGCAGACCAGCGCGCCGCCCTGCCTCACGAGCTCGACCACCTTGATGGTCTCGGCCCCCACGTCGACCCCGACGAACCGCTGCTGCTCGGTCATGCGATGCTCCCGGTGCGCCCGCGCCCCCCTGCGGTCGCGGCGACTGACCGGCCAGTCATTGGGCTGCCTGCGGCCCGACCTCAAGAGGCGCCGTTGGGAAACGCCCGCGCACGGCGCGAGCAAGGTGCCGTTGCGAGAGGTTTATGGGTGCCAGCCCGGGCGCACGCCGCCGCGAGCATCAACGAGCGGGATGGATCCCGCGCTGCGCATGCCCACGAGGACGTCGGTCGGGCACGCCTGAGGAGGTGATCCACGTTCGGTTCGGAGGCCGCTGAGCGCCGTCAATTGTCGGTGGAATTCGTCGGGGGCGGCGGCTTCGCGTCGATCCGGGGTCGCACGCCGGAGCGAAATCCGCTACGAATCACGCTACTTGGAGGAGTGGCCGAGCGGTCGAAGGCAGCGGTTTTGAAAACCGCCGATGGGCAACCATCCAGGGGTTCGAATCCCCTCTCCTCCTCCACGGAATCATTGGCGATTCCGTCGCAACGCCCGGCGGGTCCCAGAGCGCCCGCCGGGCACCATTCACGCCCTATTCACGTAGCTACGCTGGGCGCTTGCCGAGCCCCTGCACGGCCTCGCGCATCAGCGTGTCGTTCGTGTGGGCGTACCGCTGCGTCACCGAGAGGTGGCAGTGCCC
>CAIVJW010000333.1 GCA_903906315.1 uncultured delta proteobacterium
ACCTCGAGCGTGCGCGGCGACGGGCAGAGCAGCCACAGGTGCCGGACGCCCTCGCGCCGGTAGATGCGCATCTTCTTGCCGCGGTCGGTGGCCTCCGTGCTGGACGAGATCACCTCGAACACTCAGTCGGGCGGAAGCTCGCCGCCCCGCGCGCGTCGTCCGAGGCGGCTTCTACGGTGGCTCCGCAGCGACCGCCTCACCGACGGCGCGCTCCAGCAAGTCCTCGACCCGCAGCACGGGCGCCCAATGCGCGAGATAAGGCGAGTCGATGATCGGCCCGCTCACGCGCAGGATCTCGACGACGTCGCGCCATTGCCGCGACGAGACTTCGCCGCCCCTTCGATACCACCAGAGCTTCCGCAGCACGGAGTCTTCCGGAGTCTTCACGAACATCTCGGCGCCATCCGAGCGGACGCGGACCCTCCGACGCCGGCGGAGCTCCTCGACGTCGAACGGAGCGCTGCCGGCGAAGAAGACGTCGATCTTCGTGAACAGCGGCAGATAGAAGACATTGCACGAGCCCCGCCGCCGGCAGGCGTCGACGAGCCCGTCGGTGTCGGCGGAGAACTCCGGCCCGAGGGCGCCAGCGAGGCTCGACACCTCCGCGGGAGTAGCCTGGACGACGACGTCGATGTCGTTCGTCGCGCGCGGCTCGCCGTGCAGCGAGCTCGCGAGGCTCCCGCCGAGAAAGTACGGGAGGCCGAGCGACTCGATCGCGCGCGCGACGATCAACGCCACGTCGAGCGCCGTCGCGGCCGGCGTGCTCACCGCGCGTCCGGGGGCAAGGGTCCGAAGAAACGCTCCGCGATCTCGCGCCCGTAGAGGCGGACGACGAGCCGGGCCTTCACCTCGTCGTCGCTCGCGTCGGGGTGCCGCGCCCGAATTCCCGCCTCCGCGAGCTGGCGCACGCTCGTCGTGAGGCCGTCCGCGATGCGGGCACGCTCGTGCGGGGGCAGGAGCCGCAGATGCGCGTGGTAGCGGTCGATGGCCTCGGGGGACGTGTCTTGGTGCACTGCGGCGATCAGGCTAGCTCCGCCCCGCGCGCAATCAAATCAAGCGCGGCGCCCTCGAGCCGGAGGTCTGGTCCCTCGAGCTCGTCGTCGTCGCCGCCGCCGCGCCCGGCGCGCGAGGGCCCGCGGTCGGCGACGTCCTGCTCGACGTGGACGGAGCTCCAGACGAAGGTGCCGCCTCGCAGCGCCACGGCCGCGCCTGCGTCGATGGCCGTCTGCGCCGCCGGATCGGCGCCGCGCTCTCCGGCGTCGCGATCGTCGAGGTGGCCGTGTTTGCGGAGCCAGCGCAGGGCTCGATCCTCGGTGCGGCGCGCGACGCGATCGATCCGCTGCGGCGTCGGCGGACGTGCGTCGTGGAAGCGCGCGCGGCCATCGGCGATCGAGGCCGCGACGCGCTGGCGTCGTCGTCGAAATCCGACTCCTCCTCGACGCGAGCGAGCGATTGGCGCTCGGACGCGCCATCACCCCCCCTTCCAACCTGGCGATCGGTCGGCCTTGGCGATCGTGGAGCCGACTCCCCCGCCTCTCACCCGCGCACGAGCGCGTCGTACTTCACGGTCGCCTCACCCTCGATCGCGACCTCGCCCTTCGAGTTCACGGCGACCGTCTTCATCGTGAGGATCGGCTTGTCCTCGCGGATCTTCGTCACCTCGACCGAGATCGTGACCTCCTCGCCGACCCTCACCGGCCGCTTGAACGAGAACGTCTGCCCCAGGTAGATCGTGCCCGGGCCCGGCAGCTCCGCGCCGAGCAGCGCCGAGAAGCCGCTCGCGACCAGCATCCCGTGGCAGATGCACCCGCCGAACGGCGTGGTCTTCGCGTACGCCTCGTCGAGGTGCACGGGGTTGTCGTCGCCCGAGAGCGTCGCGTACGTCTGAACCTCGGCCGCGCCGAACGAGCGCGTCTTCGTGGCCTTGTCACCGACCTTGATCGTCCTTGCCATCTTCCGTCTCCCAGTGTGGGTCCCCCGCAGTCGTCACGCCGCGCCGCGGAGGTCGAGCTTGTCACCCGGCGACGGGATCGTGATTCGATCGAAGCCCTTGGTGGCGAGGATGTCCGCCAGGACCTCCTGCGGCTTCGGGTCGCCGTGCACCAGCACCACCTGATCGACCCGCCCGCGCTCGCGGCACTTCGTCGCGAACGTCACGAGGTCGCGCTGGTCGGCGTGCGCGCTGAAGCCGTTGAGCACGACGACCTCGGCGCGTCGGTCTCGCTCGACGCCGAAGATCTTCACGCGCGCGCGCTGCTCGACGAGCCGCCGGCCGAGCGTGTGCTGCGCCTGATAGCCGACGATGAGGATCGTGTTGCGCTCGTCCTCGATGGCGCTCTTCAGGTGGTGCAGGATGCGCCCGGCCTCGCACATGCCGCTGGCCGCGATCACGATGCAGGGTTGCGGCCGGCTCGTGACGATCTTGCTCCCCTCGACGTCCTCCACGTACGACAGCTCGGCGAAGTCGAACGGGGAGTCGCGCCCCTTCATGAGCGCGCGGGTCTCGGCGTCGTAGCACTCGGGGTGGAGCTTGAAGACGTCGGTGATCTGCACCGTGAGCGGCGAGTCGACGTACACCGGCATCGAGGGGATCTTGCCGGCCTTGCGCAGCTTCTTCAGGGCGAAGACGACCTCCTGCGCGCGCTCGAGCGCGAACGAGGGGATGAGCACCTTGCCGCCTCGGTCGTAGGTGCGTCGCACGACGGTCGCGAGGTCCTCGTCCATCTTCTCGATGCCGTCGTGCATGCGGTCGCCGTACGTGCTCTCCATCATGAGCACGTCCGCGCCCTCGGGGACCTCGGGGTCGTTCAGGATCGGGCGGTCGTGACGGCCCAGATCGCCGGTGAAGACGAGGCGCCGCGTCGCGCCGTCCTCTTCGAGGTCGAGCACCACGATGGCCGATCCGAGCACGTGGCCGGCGTCGAGGAACGTGAGGCGCACGCCGGGCGCGATCGGCACGCGCTGGTGGTACGGCACCGAGATGAACCGCTCGAGCGTGCGGATGACGTCGTCCTCGGAGTAGAGCGCGTCGAGGATCTCCTCGTCGAGGCCCTCCCTCTCGTTCTGCTTGTTGAGGAAGCGGACGTCGGACTCCTGGATGTTCGCCGCGTCGCGCAGCATCACCGTGCAGAGATCGCGCGTCGCGGGCGTGCCGTAGATCGGGCCCTCGTAGCCCTCCTTCACGAGGATCGGCAGCGCGCCCGAGTGGTCGATGTGCGCGTGCGAGAGCACCACCGCGTCGAGCTTGCTCCCGTCGATCGGGAGGTTCCTGTTGCGGTCGTAGGACTCGCGCCGCTTGCCCTGGAACATGCCGCAGTCGAGCAGCACCGTCGCGGTCTTCGTGCGCACGAGGTGCATCGATCCGGTGACCGTCCGAGCCGCGCCGACGAATTCGATCTCCATGGCGCGCGAGGGTACTCCGCTCGCGGTCGGGCAGGGAGGGATCCCGCCGCGGCTTCAGCGCCGGCAGGCCGCCGGCATGGCGTGCTTGGCGCAGTAGGCCGGGTCGATCGGGGCGCCGATGGTCAGCACCGCGGCCTGCGACGGCAGCCGCGCGCGCGTGCCGCAGACGAGGCCGCCGCCGCTCGGCGCCTCGCTCGGCGCGCACACGCCGGCCTCGTTCGGCGTCGTCCAGGCTTGACCTGTCCCGTACACGAGGTTCATCGCGTAGCGCCC
Organism: uncultured delta proteobacterium; assembly: GCA_903906315.1. Lineage (GTDB taxonomy): Bacteria > Myxococcota_A > Polyangia > Polyangiales > Polyangiaceae > CAIVJW01. Next base: position 3,676 of record CAIVJW010000333.1, read on the forward strand.
CTCCGGCAGGCACCCGTACGCGACCTCGACCGTCCGGCCGAACTGCGCGCCGAGCGCCGCGGTCAGGGCCTTCTCGTCGCCGACGACCTTGTTGCCGGCCTTGTCGGTCGCGTGGGTCACGAGCAACGTCGCGCGCTTCGTCGCGTCGAGGGGATCGAGGCACAGCACCGAAGGCCGCAGCGCGACCACGATCTCGGCCTTCGTGGCGTGGATCGTCGCCGCCGACAGGGCCGTCGAGACGAGCGAATCGGCGATCGTGATCCCTTGCAGCAGCACCACCGGGGCGGCCTGGCTCGCCCCCGATCCCTCGGAGAGGCGCGAGAAGATCGAGAGTGGGTACAAGGACGGGATCAGCGCGGAGTCCGGCACATGGTCCTTGCCGTCGAGCGTGCCATTTTCGTCGACGTCCTGCCGTGTGACGAGGAACGTGGGGCTCGCCGTCGGGAAGCCGAACGGCGCCGCGGCGGCGACCTCGGCCTCGCCCTTGGGCACGCCGGCGCCGAGCCGGATCCGCAGGAACGACTGCTCGGTCGCGGCGGCCTTGGCGGAGTCGAAGATCGCGAGCTGGAAGTCGCTCGGCAGCTCGACGTGGCCGGGATCCTGCTTCGCGCCGGCGGGCGCGATCACCTCGGCGACGTGGAAGATCGGCCGCTCGGCCTCGAGCGTCAGGCCGAGCGTCACGGCCACGCCCTCGACGCGCGCGCCCGCCTCGGGGATCGCGCGCGATCCGTTCTCCTGCAGCTCGCCGAGGCCGATCGCCCGGTAGGCCGGCGGCTTGCCCTGGAGCACGTCGGCGACGTTGTCGATCGCGCCGCCTCCGACGTCCCCGCGGCTCGGTAGATTGGCAATCACGAAGCCCGGGTCGAAGTCGCCGTCACGGTCGTAGAAGCCGCGGATCTGGTAGGTCCCCGCGGGCAGCGGGGCAATCGCCCAGGCGCCGGTCACCGTGGCGGGCGCCGCCTTCGCGTCGGGGCACCAGAGGCCGCCGCTCGGCTCGAAGGTGAGGCGGTCGCGCACGCCGGCGAAGAGCGCGTCGCCGGTCACGACGGCGAGGCTCGCAGCCGTGGTGCCGATCCCGTCGGGCGGCGGCAGCAGGCGCTCGTCGAACGCGAACAGCACGGCGGCGCCGACCACGTGGCCGCCCGCGGTGCAGGGCAGCGCGCCCGAGTACGTGAGGGCGCCGTCGATGACGCCCGCGGGGCCGCCTGCCTGCGACGGGGGCAAGAACGCGTCCGGCTCGGTGCACGCGGCGCCGACGAGGGCCATGCCCACGATGCCGCGGGCGAGGGGCAGGGGCGCAATCCGGCGGCGGACCATCACTTCGACCCTCCGAGCGAGTAGGAGAAGAACCCCATCACGCGGCGCCCGACGCGGTTGCCGAACGGGTGCTGCTGCGCCGGGTCGCCGAAGACGTCCGCGAGCGCGTTGAAGACGGTGGCCGAGACCTCGGCGCGCTCCTTGTAGAAGCGGAAGCCGACGCGCCCATTGAGCAGCGTGTAGGCGGGCAGATCGAAGAGGCGGTATTCGATGCCGGTCGCGGTGGCCACCTGCTCGCGCCACGACTGCGGAGACTGGTAGTGGAACGTGATCTCGCCGTTGAAGCCGATCTTCGTGCGAAACTGGACGCCTGCGTTCACCTTGTGGCGGCTCGTGCGCTTGTCGTCGGGCACGTCGCAGCCGGCCGGGCGCTCCTGCACTCCGTAGTTGATGGCGTAGTTCGCGAAGAGGTCGAGTCCCTCGGTCGGGTAGACCCGCCCGCCGAGCTCGCCGCCGCCGACGTGGTACGTGTCGCAGGCGTTCTGCCAGCCGCCGTTGGCGACCGAGTAGCGCCCGGTCGCCGGGTCGAGGCCGCCGACGCCGTCCTTGCGGTTCGACAGCGTGTCGACGCGCGCGTCGGCCAGGAGGATGAGCTGACTGACGCGGTTGTAGTACGCCGTCAGCTCGAACTCGAAGAGGTCGCTCTGCTGGTTCAGGTAGCTCGCCTCGCCCGTGACGATCTGCTCGGGCTGAAGGATGAAGGAGCGGTCGTCGGCGCGCTTGGTCGCCGAGACCATCTGGACGCCCGGCACCGAGAGCTGGATGGGCAGGCCGAGGTACGCCTCGAGGTAGCTCGGCGTGCGGAACGCGGTGGATCCCGACACGCGCACGGCCTGCCGATCGGTCGGCTTCAAGATGAGCGAGCCGCGCGGAGAGGGGACGACCTTCTCGAGGTACGGCACGTAGTCGATGCGCCCCGAGGCGACGAGCTCGGCCCACGAGGTGAAGTGGATCGAGTCCTGGAGGAAGACCGAGGCGTGGTGCTCGACGGGCACCTCCGGCTGGAAGTACTCCCAGTTGACGTCTTTCATCCGGTAGCCGGCGCCCACGCGGACGTCCTGCCGCACCGATCCCGGCCAGTCGAGCGACCCGGCGTAGACGACCTCGGCGTCGACCACGTTCTGCGTCGGGTGCGCGTCGAAGAGCGTGTGGCCGCGGTACGCGTAGTCCACCGAGGTGCGCGAGGTGAGCCGCTGGTAGTACGCGCGCGCCGTCACGTGCTTCGTGCGCAGGGCGGCCGTCACGTCCGCGTTGTCGAAGTGCACGACGTAGTCGTTGAACGGGCCGATGCCGTAGATGTCGAGGTCGCCGCGCGAGTAGCCGCCGCCGAGGTCCACCTCGACGTCCGATCCGAAGCGCTGCGTCGCGCGCACGTCGAGGCGGACGTTCTGGGCGCCCACGTTCTGGTCGGCGTCGGAGGTCACGAGGTCCACGCGGCTCGAGGCCACCTCGCGCGTCCACCGCGGGTAGCGCGTGTAGCCCGCCGAGGCGCGGAACGCGAAATCGCCCTCGCGGCCAGCCGCCCACACCGATCCGTACGCCTGCCCGTGGTCGCCGCCCCCGGCGCGCGCGCCCGGCTTGCCGACGCCCGGCGCGATCGTGATGATGTTGACGACGCCCGCGAACGCGTCCGCGCCGTAGAGCGCCGATCCCGGGCCGCGCACGACCTCGAGGCGATCGATCTGGTCGACGTCGACGGTGAGCGACTCCCAGAACGTCGATCCGATGAAGTCGAAGTAGACGCTGCGCCCGTTCACCAGGACGAGCAGCTTGTTGGCGAGGCGGCTGTTCATGCCGCGCATCGAGACGTTCGTGTCGCCGCCCGTGATTTGCATCACGTCCATCCCGGCGACCCGGCGGAGCAGCTCGGGGATGCGCGTGATGCCGGACAGCTGGAGGTCCTGGCGCGTGAGGATCGTCGTCGAGCTCGGCGAGTCGAGCGGGCTCTGCGCGCCCCGCGACGCGGTCACGACCGTCTCCCGATAGACGTCCTCGGTGCGCGCCTTGCCGTCGGCCTCCGCGGCGGCCGGCGGCGTGGCGGGCGGCGTCGGCGGACCGGGCTTCGCGCTCGGCGCCGGACCGGGCGGCGCCTCGGTCGTGGGCGTTGCGATCGGCGCGGGAGCCGGCTCGGGCGTCTGCGGCCCGGTCGCGATCGGCGCAGGGGCCGGCGCGGGCCGGTCGTGCTCGGCCTTCTGGAGGGCGCGCTTCGACTCGAGCTGCTCGACGAGCTTCGCGACCTTCTCGCGATCCGGCGGGCTCGACGCGAGGTAGTCGCGGTACGCCGTGAGCGCCTCGTCGATCCGCCCGAGCTCCACGAGCGCGCGCGCGACGTTGTAGGACACGTTCGGGTGCGGCAGGATCGCGTTCGCCTGCGTGAGCTCGTCGACCGCGGCCTCGTAGCGGCCCTTCGCGATGAGATCCATGCCCGCGCGGAAGTGGCGGCGCGCCTCGGTCCGGGCGTCGGCGTGGGCGGCCCCGCTCGCGCACAGCCCGGCGAACGCGATCGCCATCGCGCCCAGCGCGCGCGCGCCGCGTCCGGTCGTCTTTCGCCCTGCGCGAGCTCGCTTGTCGTCCGCCACGGCCACCTGTCCGGGCCTCCTCGCGGGGCCCACGCTTGCGAGGTTCGCGCGGCGGCGCCCCCCTCGGCCCCACGGGCGCCGGCGATGGTGACCCGAAGTCGCCCCGCCGCTCAACCCTGGCGAGGGCGCGCGCGTCAGTAGGGCGAGGGCTTGTAGTCCTTCATCGGCGCCGCGGGGGTCGCGGGGAGCGCCTGGAGCCGCGCCGAGACGCGATCGTCGGTCGGGCCCACGCTCACCCGCTGCGGCTTCCAGCCGGCCTTCTCGAGCGAGATCACGTGCGCCGCGGCCGCGTCGGCGAAGCGCGCCTCGCAGGGCGTGGCCGGGCAGATCGGCCTGCCCGCCTCGGTCACCACGGCGCCGGCCGGCTCGCTCTCGACGCGGACCACCCGCGGCGCGCGCGCGGGCGGATCGGCGGTCGTGACCGTCGTCGGGCTGGGCGGCGCGGTCGGCGTCGGCGCGGCGGCGCTGGCCTCCTGGGTCGCGCTCTCGCCTGCGGGGCGCGCGCCGGACGTCGTCACGACGACCGCGGCCGCGGCGATGGCGATGGCGACGGCGGCGCCGAGGATCGGCCCGAGCCCCCGCCGAGACCGCCCACGAAACGCCGCGATCTCGGCCTCTTCGTCCACCGCGGTGCGCTGAGCCGCGCCGAGCGAGTCGCCCGACGACGGAGCCGGCGCGGCCGGTCCCGGGGGGGCGGCTCCGGCGCGCCGCGTGTCGGCAGCGGCGTCGTCCGCCCGCTCGTACGGTGTCGTGGGCACCGCGCTCGGGTCGACCGAGGCGGGCAGCGGCGGCTCGGGCGCGGCCCACGTCTGCGCCTCCGTCGGCGCGGCAGCGAGCGCCCGCGGCGGAGGGGCGCCGGGCGACGGGCGCGTGGCCGCGACGGCGAACGGATCGGCCGCCGGGGGCGTCAGGATCGGATCGGGCCCCGGTCGCGTCGACGCCTCGACCGACGCGGGCGGAGCCGCGCGCGGCAGGGCCTCGTGGGTCGAATACGGCGACGACTCGCCGATCGACCGCAGCGCGACCAGCAGCTCGTCGGTCGAGGCGTAGCGGGCGACCGGATCCTTCGCGAGGCAGCGCTCGACGATCGCCTCCATCTCGGGCGAGATCACGAGGCCCTCGCGCTGCCCGGCGATCGGCGGGAGCGCCTCGTTCACGTGGGCCAGCAGCGTGTGCATGTTGGTCCCGCGGTCGAACGGGACCTTTCCGCACAGCATCTCGTAGATCATCACCCCGAGCGCGTAGAGGTCGGTGCGCGCGGAGACGTCGTGGCCGAGGATCTGCTCCGGCGACATGTACTTGGGCGACCCCAGGAAGAGGCCCTCCTCGGTGAGGTCGCCGGTCGTCGCGCCGGTCACGACCTTCACGAGGCCGAAATCGAGCACCTTCACGACGTCGTGCTCGTCGCCGTGGTCGCTGAGCAGCACGTTCCCCGGCTTCAGGTCCCGGTGCACGACGCCGATCTTGTGCGCCTCGCGCACCCCGCGGCAGATCTGCCGCGCGATGTGGGCGGCGCGCGCCTCGGGGAACGGGCCGTCCTCGCGGAGCGCGCGGTACAGCGTGCGCCCCTCGATGTACTCCATCGCGATGTAGTAGAGGTCCGCGTCGTCGGCCTTGCCGTAGTCGAAGATGGTGACCGTGTTCGGGTGGTTGATCTTCGAGGCCGTCGACGCCTCGAGGAAGAAGCGCCGGTGGAACTCGGGGTCGTGGTCGCCGTCGTACCGAGGCGAGAGCACCTTGACGGCGCAGACCCGCCCGAGGGGCGCCTGAACGGCCGTGTAGACCTTGCCCATCCCGCCGCGCGCGATGACGCCGGTGATGCGGAAGCGGGCGTTGATGGTGCGACCGACGAGCGGATCGACGGTCTGGCTTCGCGGGGCGCGCTCCGCCCCGGGCGCCCCCCGCGCCTGCGACTCCGCAGCTGATCCCGATCGATGCTCGCTCATGCTGGGCCCGGCCGGGCGCCGCGGCCCGGCGACGGGAGCGCGATCACGGCGTGCGAGGGGCGTTGGTCCGGTCCGTGGCCCTCGCGCTGATCACCCGGCGCGCGGCCACGTCACTCCGAAGGTATCACGGGCGGAGCGGCGAGGGCGCGGTTCGATCGGATTGCGGCCCGAAGCTCATCGAATGCCCTCCTCGACGGGGGCGCTGTCGAGCCCCCGCCCGTTGACCTGGCGCGCCGTTTCCGCGTCGAAGCCTGGGCTTTGGCGCGGGGCGTGCCCCCTTCGCACGTCGGTTCGGGGGCGCGCCCGTCGTTCGCGTGAGCGCGAGATCGTACGGCGTTCGGGGGCGCGCAGGCCGCGACGACCGCGGGCCGCGCCAGGCGTTGCGCCTCGCCGGCTCGCGGGCTTTCGACCTACGGGGTCGTGCTCGCCAGGACGACGAACGTGGTCTTGCCGGTGGCGTCCGGGGCGCCGACCCAGAGCCGCCCCGCGTCGTCGGTCATCAGCGTGAGCTGCGCGCCCAGGGCTCCGAGCCCGAGGAGCTTCGCCGGCGCGCCCTGCGGTGCCACGTGACCTCCGCTCACCGTGAAGCGCTGACCGACGACGTCCATCGGCGCGAAGCTCGTCGGATCCGACGGCTGGAACGCGATCCGTCCCTCGCCGTCCGCGCCGGGGGCCATCGCCGCGAGCGACGATCCGAAGCCGGGCAAGGTGAAGAGGACGTCGCCCTTCGCCGCCGGCGCCCCCCGCGCGATCGCGGACCCCGCCCAGCCGCGCGCCTCCTGATCGCCGGAGAAGCTCGTCATCACCGCGAACACGTTGCCCTCGAGGTCCGCGGCGACCGGGCCCGAGGCGTCGCCCCAGGCGTCCACGAGCACCGGCGCGGCGCACGTCCCGTCGCCCTTGGGCGCCAGCCGGGGGTCGCTCCCCGAAGCGCCGCACGAGTCGGCCGCGTACAGGCCGTTCACGCTGGCCTGGGCGTCGTCGAGCCTGGACGCCCCGCTGTAGATCACGCGCCCCACGCCGCCCGCGCCGACGGCGGCGAGCGCGTACGGCCCGTTCACCGGGTAGCGCGCGGCGACGGCGGCGCCCTTCGCGAAGAAGAGCTCGCCCTGCGTGGCCGGGTAGGCGCCCGTCCACGACAGCGCCGTCCACTCGAAGAACGGCAGATCGAGGGCCTGCAGGCCGAGGAACGCCTTCGGGTCGGCGATCTGCGGCGCGATCTCGGCCTTCGTCGCGCCCATCGTCCCGGTCGCCCCCGCGGGCGGCGCGAACCGGGTGAGCTCGACCGTGCCGGCCTGCGATCCGGGGCCGGTCGTCAGCGGGCCGCCGTGGCGCCCCCACGAGGGCACGTCCATCCCGAGGACGACGTCGACCTCGTAGCGCGCGACCGCGCACAAGGTCCCGTCGGCGATCGTGAAGAGCGCCTCGAAGCCCTTTGGATCGAGGCAAACCTGCGCCGCTCCGCCGCCCGCGCCGCCTCCGTGCGACGAGCCCCCCGCGCTCGAGCCCCCCGCGCCTCCTGCCGCCTGTCCGCCGCCGCCGCCTCCAGCGCCCGTCGTCGTCGTCGTCGGTGTTGCCGTCGCCGCCGTCGTACCGCCCGACGGGCTCAGGTTCTCCTGATTGTCGCCGCACGCCACGAGCGCCACCACGATCGCGCCGAGCCCCGCCGCGCGCGCGCCTATTCGGCCGGCCCCGCTGCGCGTGGGCGCCGTATTCTTCTCGTTCATCTCCGCCTCCGTGCGGGCGCCGTTCCCGCGCCCTCGATCGGGTCCAGGTGGAGCCATGGAACGCGGGCACGCGGCGCCATTGCCGGGTGACCGCCCATGGCTCCTCCCCGGAGCCTCGGACGGCCTCGACGCAGCAGGTTTCCTGGCTCCCGGATCGTCCTCCAGCAGGCCCTTCCCAGGTGCGCTCGCGCGCTCCCAGTGGCGTACCTGCCTTCGTCCCCGGATACAGTGGCGGGGGCCGCGCCGGCGTTTCACCGGCTTCCCTGTTGTCCGGCGCGCGAAGCCGAAAGCTCCTCGCGCGCCCACTGCTCGAGATCGGCGGGCCTCGAATCGCCCGCTCGGGCCCGATGCCCGAAGCGCGCGGCGCCGTCAAGCGCGGGGCGGCGCCGAATCGCTCGCGGCCGATCCCGCACGGACTCGTTGCAGTCTCGGTTCAGATGGACGAACCTTGGCCCCGGTCGTCGGTCGTGAACAAACCCGCTCCTGCCCCGATCACCTCCGGAACGGTCGTCAACGACCGTTACGACATCCGCCAGAGCCTCGGCAAGGGCGGCATGGGTGAGGTGTTCCTCGCGTTCGATCGCTCCACCCAGCAGAGCGTCGCGCTCAAGGTCGTGCGCGAGGAATCGCGCATGCCGGGCGACGACGAGGCGCTGCGGCAGGAGCTCCTCCTCGCCCGGCAGGTGAGCCACCCGAACGTGTGTCGGGTGCACGACCTCGCGCCGAGCCCGTGGGGCCCCGTCCTCGTGATGGAGGAGATCCGCGGCCAGACGCTCCACACGCACATCCGCAAGCGCAAGGCCCAGGGCGGCTACACGGCCGACGAGTTCCGGAAGATCGCCACCGAGGTCTGCGCCGGGCTCGCCGCCATCCACGCGCAGGGCCTCGTGCACGGCGATCTCAAGCCGGGCAACGTCATGGTCACCGAGGGCCGCGCCGTCATCCTGGACTTCGGCTTCGCTCAGGAGCGCGCGCGCGCCTCCGCCCGCCGGCCCGGGGCGCCGCCCGACGGCGGGACGCCGAACTACATGTCCCCGGAGCGCCTCCGCAGCGGCGGAGCCAGCGCCGAGGACGACGTCTACGCGATGGCGCTCACGCTCTGGGAGATGTGGACCTGCCGCGTCCCGGAGCCCGGCTACAAGCCGCGCGTCAAGCCGATGAAGCAGCAGATCATGTTCGACGTGCCGAGCGGCCTGTCGAACGACGAGGTCCGCCAGATCTTCCGCGGCCTGAACGAGGACCCGAACCAGCGGCCGCAGGCGCGTCACTTCCGCTTCTTCAACCCGTCGCAGCTCACCACCAGCCCCATCCAGCTGCCGCGCGAGCGCCTCGACCCGGGGCCGCCGCTCGGCCGCGCGCAGACGTCCACGTTCACGCCGGGCGCGCAGGCCCTCCTCTGCACCTACGCGACGAACGCGCCCGAGATGGTCGGCACGCTGATGGTGCTCGACAAGCCGTCGCTCACGATCGGCCGCCGCAGCGACCAGGACCTCACGGTGCCGGAGGCGACCGTCTCCGGCACGCACGCGATCCTGCGCTGGCAGTCGGGCTCCTGGCAGATCGAGGACCTCGGCAGCACGAACGGCAGCTACGCGGACCACAACTACGAGCGCAAGAACCAGGTCTCGCTGATGCACGGCGGCGAGGCCCAGGTCGGCGAGTGCCGGCTCAAGCTCGTCAGCTTCGGCCCCGACTCGGCGGGCCACAAGAAGGCGCGCCAGTACCTGGCGAAGCGCGACGGCCTGACGGGGCTCTACGTGCGCGATCAGGTCATGAAGGCCATCGACGAGGACGGCCTCTTCTCGGACTGGGGCGAGGTGCCGATGCAGGTCGCGCGCTACGAGCTCCGCGGGCCGAACCGGCAGGTGAGCGAGCGGCCGACCATCCTCGAGATGCTCGCCCTGCGCCGCGCCGCGCAGCGCATCGTCGAGCTCACGGAGATGCTCTTGCTCTGCCTGACGCCCGCCGTCGCAGGGCGCACCGGCCCGCTCTCGTTCGTGGTGTCCATGCTCGGCCCGACGGTCGAAGAGGCCCGCCACGTCGTCGAGCAGGTCGTCTCGCAGGTGCAAGGGATGCTCCCCGACACGCTCGAGCTCGGGGCCACCATCGTGAAGGGCGAGCCTGGCCGGCCCGCGCGCACGCTCCTCGATTAGCCGGTCCTCGATGCCCAGGTCTCCGCTGCACTCGAGCCCGCCGTCACAGCCCTCGCCCTACCGGTACCTCGGCCGGGGCGGCGCTGACCGCCCCGTGCGGCTCCAGATCGTGATCGCGCTCGTCGCGGGCCTCGTGCTCGTGGCCGTCCCGCTCTACCTCTGGCGCAGGCCGCGGCCGGAGCCGATCCCGAGCGCCGACGCGGCTCAGCACGACGGCGGTGTGCCGACGCAGCAGACGGCCCTCGCGGCCGACGCGGGCGCGAACGGCGTCGCGGGCGCGGTGATGGCGACGGGGGACGGCGGCGCGTCGCGGTCGATCTCGCTCTCGCCGTTCACGCCGATCCGCTGCGAGAACCCCGGCCCCGGCAAGACGCCGCCGGAGCGCTGCGACCACGTCACCTTCTTCGAGGACGCGCTCGCCCGCGCGATCCGCGACAACGCCGCGTGCGCCCCCTCGGCGAAGAGCCCCGTCGACGTGAGCTTCGTGCTCGAGACGGACTTCCGGCGCAAGAAGCTCAACGTCTTCGTCGGCAAGTCGAGCAGCGTGAAGCGCGACAAGACGAAGGAGCTGCTCCGCTGCATCAAGCGGGCGATGCCGACGCCGGACTGGGCGACGATCAGCCACCAGTACGTGCGGTACAAGGTCAAGGTGACCGCGACGTACCCGCCGAGCGAGAGCTTCTGACCGGCGCGTGATGAGGCGCGTCGGTCCGGCCTTTCTGGCCGCGAGCCTCGCCGTTGCGCTCGTCGCCCCGGGATCGGCGCACGCGGGCGAGGGGCCGCCGGCGCGCGTGGCGGGCGGCTACTCCCGCTACGAGCTCGACTCGATCCGGACGGCGCTCGCGCGGACGGGCACGTCGGTCGAGGACCAGCCGGAGGGGCAGGTCGTCGAGGCGGTCGACGTCGTGCCGCTCGAGGTGCTCGAGGACCGCGACGTCCCGCCGCTCAAGTTCGCGTGGGGCTTCCTCAACTGGTTCCACTCGGTCACGCGGCCGAGCATCGTCCGTCGCGAGGTGCTGATCGAGGTCGGCGCGGCGTGGAGCCAGGCGCTCGTCGACGAGACGGCGCGCAACCTCCGCGCGCTGCCGCAGCTGTCGACCGTGCTCTGCCTCGCGACGCGCGGCTCGGCCCCGGGGCGCGTCCGCCTGCTCGTGGTCACGAAGGACGTCTGGAGCCTGCGGCTCAACTCGGATTGGCGCTTCTCCGGCGGTCGCCTCGAGCGGCTCGCCCTGCAGCCGACCGAGGAGAACATCCTCGGCTCGCACCAGCTCGTCGCGGCGCAGCTCCAGCTCGACCTCGCGGCGTACTCGCTGGGCGCGCGCTACCAGCTGCCGCGCATCGACACGAGCTACGTCGGTCTCGCGACCGAGGCGAACGTGATCGTGAGCCGCACGTCCGGGCAGCCCGAGGGATCCTTCGGCGGCTTCAGCTACGGCCAACCGCTCTACTCCACGCTCGCCGAGTGGTCGTGGACGGCCTCGATGAGCTGGCGCAATGACGTGAAGCGGCGCTTCTGCTCTCCGGGCGGCGCCGTGCGGTGCGCGGCGGACGGCCTGGTCGCCGGCTTCGACGCGACCTCGACGCCGGGCCACGACGCCATCCCGTGGGAGTACCGCCGCGACCTCGTGAGCGGCAGCGAGGCGGTCACGCGGTCGTTCGGGTCGGTCGCGAAGAACGATTTCACGCTCGCGGTCGAGGTCGATCGCGCGCGCTACCGCACCTACGACCCCGGGGACGTGGCGCCGGCGGCGGCGCAGGAGTTCGCCCGCAAGGTCGTGCCGGTGAGCGACACGCGCGTCGGTCCGACGGTCGCGTGGCACGCCTACTCGACGAAGTACTTGCGTGTGAAGGACCTCAACAGCCTCGGGCTGCAGGAGGACTATCGCATCGGCCACGAGCTCCTGGTGAAGCTCGTGCCGGTCGCGCGCGCGCTCGGATCGTCGCGCGACTACGTCGCGATCCGGACGGCGGCCGCGTACACGATCCCCCTCGGCGACGGCCTCGCGCGCGCGTGGTTCGAGTCGGACGCGTCGTTCGCGACCGACGGCGGCGTGCCGGATGCGGCGCTCGACGGCGGGCTGCGCATCGCCACGCCGTCGTTTCTCGTGGGGCGGCTGGTGCTCGACGGGTACGTCCAGAACCGCTTCCGGAACTACCTCAACGCGCAGTCGTCGCTCGGTGGCGAGGGGCGCCTGCGCGGCTACCCGACCCAGGCGTTCGTGGGCAAGGACGTCGTCGCGTACAGCGCCGAGCTCCGCAGCAAGCCGCTCGAGTTCTGGTCGGTCGAGCTCGGCGCGGCCGCCTTCTACGACGCCGGCGACGCGTTCGACGGCTTCTCGGACCTTCACCCGAAGCAGTCCGCGGGAGGCGGGCTGCGGATGCTGTTTCCGCAGCTCGACCGCGTCGTGATGCGCGTGGACTGGGGTGTCCCGCTCACGCCCGGCTTCTACAAGGGCGGCTTCCCGGGCGACATCGTCGTCACGTTCCGCCAGGCCTTCGCGATGCCGACGGTGCCGACGCTGTGGTAGCCGCTACACGTTGAAGCGGAACTCGACCACGTCGCCGTCGCGCATGACGTAGTCCTTGCCCTCGATGCGGAGCTTGCCCTTCTCGCGCGCCTTCGCGGAGGAGCCGAGGCCGGTCAGGTCGTCGTAGGCGACGACCTCCGCGGCGATGAAGCCGCGCTCGAAGTCCGTGTGGATCACCCCGGCGGCCTGGGGGGCCTTCATGCCCTTGGTGATCGTCCAGGCGCGCGTCTCCTTCTCGCCCGTCGTCAGGTAGGTCTGCAGGCCGAGGAGATCGTAGACCGCGCGGATCAGGAGCGAGATGCCGCTGTCGGCGACGCCGAGGTCGGCCAGGAACGCGCGCGCGTCCTCGGGCGCGAGGTCGACGAGCTCGCTCTCGATGTTCGCGCTCACGACGACCGCGGCGGCCGCGTGCGCGGCGGCGGCGTGGAGGCGGACCGAGCCGACGAAGCGGTGCCCGTCCGGATCGGCGGTCGCGGCCGCGAGCTCCGCTTCGGCCACGTTGCAGGCGTAGATGCAGGGCTTCGACGTGAGCAGGAAGAAGCTCTGCAGGAGGCGCTTTTCCTCGTCGTCGCAGGGCAGGGTGACCGCGGGGCGGCCGGCGTCGAGGTGCGGCAGGAGGCGGTCGATGAGGGCGTTCTCGGCGCGGGCCTCCTTGTCGCCGCCGCGGATCTTCTTCTCGTTGCGGTCGCGTCGGCGCGCGAGGCCCTCGAGATCGGCGAGCACGAGCTCGGTGTTGATGACCTCGATGTCGCGCACCGGATCGATCGACCCGTCGACGTGGTGGACGTCGTCGTCCTCGAAGCAGCGCACGACGTGGACGATCGCGTCGACCTCGCGGATGTGGGCGAGGAACTGGTTGCCGAGGCCCTCGCCCTTGCTCGCGCCCTTCACCAGCCCGGCGATGTCGACGAACTCGATCGCCGCGGGGACGAGCTTCTGCGAGCCCGACAGCTTCGACAGCACGGCGAGCCGGTCGTCGGGGACGACCACCATGCCCTGGTTGGGCTCGATGGTGCAAAATGGGTAGTTTGCCGCCTCCGCGCCCCGCGTCCGCGTGACCGCGTTAAACAGGGTGGATTTGCCGACGTTGGGGAGCCCGACGATACCTGCGCGCAACATGGGGCGCGGAATGTAGCCAGCACGATCGAGGTGGCCAGCACAATCGTGCGAAGATGTCGGGATGCGTCCTGCGCGCGCCCTGGGGTCCCCTTCCGTCGGCGGTGTTTTCCTGGCGCTGGCGACCGTCGCGTGCGGTTCCGTCGAGGTCTCGACGTTCGACGCGGCGACGGGCGGGGGCGGCGCGCCAACCACGTCGTTGCCCGCGGGCGGCGCGGGCGGCGCGATCCCCACGTCGACCGGCGGTGGCGGCCGTGGGGGCGCGACCACGGGGACGGCGAGCGGCGGCTCGGGCGGGATCGCTTCGGGCGGCGCGGGCGGCGCGGGCGGGGCGGGCGGGGCGGGCGGCGACCCGGCGGCGGTGCTCTTCGCGGAGGCGGAGTTGCCGACCTTCGATCTCACCCTGTCCGACGCCGCGAAGCAGGCGCTCTCCGTCGCGCCGAAGACCTACGTCCAGGGCGACCTCGAGGTCACGATCGCGGGGCAGACGATCCTCCTGCCCGACGTCGGCGTGCGGCTGAAGGGCAACTACGGGTCGTTCCGCACACTCGACCAGAAGGCCGCGTTCCTCGTCGACCTCGACAGGTACCAGAAGCAGCAGAGCCTCTTCGGGCTGACGAAGATCGCGCTCAACAACCAGGTGCAGGACGCGAGCCTCGTGCACGAGCGGCTCGGCTACGAGCTATTTCGCGCCGGGAACGTGCCCGCGCCCCGCGCCGCGCACGCGCAGGTGGTCGTCAACGGGGAGCTCTACGGCCTGTACCTGGCGGTCGAGACGACGGACCGCAAGGACTTCCTCGACACGTGGTACGGCGAGCACGGCGGCAACCTCTACGAGGGCGCGTACGGCGTCGATCTCGTCGCGGGGGACGTCGGCTCCTTCGACCTCGACGCCGGCACGGACGTGGGCTTCGCGGACCTCGACGCGCTCGTGAAGGCGCTCGACGCGATGACGACGCCGGCGACGTTCCTCGCGGAGGCGTCGAAGGTGATCGACATGGACCGCTACCTCGCGTTCGCCGCGACCGAGATCTACGTCGGCCACTGGGACGGCTACGCATGGACGAAGAACAACTACTTCGTCTACCGGAGCGGCGTCGACGGACGCTGGAGCTTCCTGCCGTGGGGCATCGACCAGACCTTCAACGACCACCTCGGGCTCTTCGGCGGCGATGGGCGCCTCGAGCGCATGTGCGTCGCGTCCGAGCCGTGCCTGATCGCGCTCGCGAAGGCCTTCGAGGGAGTGGCGGCGCGCGCGCAGGCGCTCGAGCTCGACAAGAAGGCGGCCGCGATGAAGGCGCTCGTCCAGCCGGCCGCGATCGCCGACCCGCGCCGCGAGTACGACGAGGGGACGATGGCCTGGGCCTACCAGGCGACGCTCGACTTCCTCGCCTCGCGCCCGGGCGACATCGCCGCCGGCGTCGCGTGCACGCAGCAGGGCGAGCTCGACAAGGACGGTGACGGGTGGAGCTCGTGCGGCGTCGACTGTGACGATGCCAATCCGGACCGCTACCCCGGCGCCCCCGAGATCTGCGGCAATCACGTGGATGAGGACTGCAATGGGGTCTGGGACGACGGGCCAAACTGCCCGTCTTGCCTCGCCGCCACGGGCCCCTCGGGCGAGGCGCTCGCGCTGTGCCTCACGCCGCGCAGCTGGCCCGACGCGGAGGCGGACTGCGTGGCTCAGGGCGGGCACCTCGCGGCCATTCACGACCAGGCGATGCAGGACTACCTCGCGGCGACGACGCTCGCGGCCGCCCAGGACCTGTGGTGGCTCGGCGCCACGGACACGGCCGTCGAGGGGGCGTTCGTCTGGAGCGACGGCACGCCGGTCGACTTCCAGGCGTGGAATGGCGGCGAGCCGAACAACTACGGCGGCAGCGAGAACTGCGTGCAGCTCGCGGGGTGGACGGGCGGGCTCTGGAATGACCTGGATTGCGGCGCGGCCGGGCGCTACGTCTGCCGGCTGAAATAGGGCGAGGTCAGGGCGCGCGCTCGGCCTCCACCGTGTACGCATCGCTCGCCGCGCTCGCGCGCACGGCGCCCGGCTCGCGCCCGCGTCGGACGCGAAGGCAGCGGGCGGCCGCGGTGGGCGGCAGGACGGCGCTCACCCAGCCGGAGGCCGCGTCGGCCGGGAGGACGCGCGCGGGGGCGCCGAGGCGGCCGTCGAGGATCGGGGTCGCCTCGAGGGCGGCTGCCTCGCGCGGGCCGGGGCGCACGCGGAAGCGGACGCGGTCGCCGGCGCCGTCGTCGAGGCAGAAGAGATCCTCGTCGCGCGCCCAGCCGAGCGCCGCGCCGGTCGGGCGCCCGAGGCTCACGCGGCTGGCCGACGCCGCGTCGTCGTTGGGCTCGCTCTCGGAGGACGGTGACGCCGACGCGGCCTCGACGAGGATGACGTAGCTGTCGGAGATGCTCTCCTGGATCGCGGGCGCCTCGCCGCCGTAGCCGTCGAGGTCCTGCAGCACCGCGACGAGGTAGCGGCCGGGCGCGATCGCGAGGCCGTCGACGACGAGGTCGCGGCCGGCGCGGCCGGGGCAGTACTGACCCATCGGATCGGCGAAGCCCTGGCGGTAGACGAGCGCGCAGATCGCCATCGTCGGCAGCGCGCTCACGCGCAGGCGCAGGCGCGGCGCCCTGCCGGGGGCGGCCTCGGGCAGCTCGAATGCGTAGACGTCGCGATCGCCGTGCGACGGATCGAGGCGGCGGCCGAGCTGCCCGGTGAGCGCCTGTCCGAGGACGAGCGGCGTGGCCTGCGCGGCGCCGTCGTTCGGCTCGATCTCGACGTCGCCGCGGACGGGCGCGCGCGTCGTCGACAGGGCGCTCGCGACCAGGATCGCCGCGCCGACCGTGGCCGCGAACCCCGCGACGACCGCGCCCTTGCGCGTGCGACGGAGGCGCCGCTCGTAGGCGTCGACCTCGTCGCGCGTGGCGAGGACCTCCGGGGCGTCCGCCGCGACCGCGCGCGCGAGGCGGGCCACGCGGCCGGGGTCGAGCAGGCCCTCGGCGCTCGCCGAGCCGGCGGCGCCGAGCTCCACGACGAGCTCGCGTTGAAGGTCCTCGATGCGCTGGAAGCGGTCCTCGGGGCGCTTGCGCAGGGCGCGCATCACGAGGCGGCTCAGCCCCGCGGGGATGCCGGCTCCGGGGGCGCGCTCGATCGGCGGGATCGGCGCCTCGTGCAGGTGCTTGGACAGGACCGACAGCGCCGAGTCCGATCGGAACGGCGGCTCGCCGGTGATCAGCCGGTAGAGCAGCGCGCCCACCGAGTAGATGTCGCTGCGCGGGTCCACGGCCTCGCCGCGGATCTGCTCGGGCGCCATGTAGGTCGGCGTGCCGAGGATCATGCCGTGGCTGGTCACCTCGGCGGCGCCCTCCGGCTCGCGCAGCTTGGCGAGGCCGAAATCGAGGACCTTCGCGACGTCGACGCCGCCTTCGCCCGGGACGAGCATGACGTTCTCGGGCTTGATGTCGCGGTGGACGATGCCGAGCCCGTGGGCCTCCGAGAGCGAGCTCGCGATCTGGATCACGATGCGGGCGGCGCGCGCCCAGGGCATGGGGCCTGCGGCGCGCGCGAGGTCGCCGAGGCTCTGCCCGCTCACGAGCTCCATCACGAGGTAGCTGAGGCCGTCGGAGGTGCCGAAGTCGAAGACCTGGACCGTGTTGGGGCTCGTCAGCTTCGAGACGGTCAGCGCCTCGCGCTTGAAGCGGCGCACGGCCTCGGGGCGCTGCGACAGCTCGCCCGAGAGCAGCTTCATCGCGAGGAGCTTGCCGATGCGGGTGTGCTCGACGCGGTAGACGCTGCCCATCCCGCCGCGGCCGAGGATCTCGACGATGCGGTAGCGGTCCGCGACCACGCGGCCGAGGAGCGGGTCGGCGAGCGGCGCGTCGGGGCGGGTGTCGACCAGGCTGTATTCGCCGGTGACGAGGCGCTGCGTGTCGAGCGGGGTGGGCCTGGACGGGGGCACCGTCACGCCGGTCGTCCTCGCGGGCGAGGTGCGCGGGACCGTCGGCGCGCGTCGGCGCCGCAGGAGCGGGGTCGGGTGCGAGGCGCTCCACCGCCCGAGCGATCGCGTGGGCCCCGCGCCGGTGGTCCGGTCGTCCGCGTCGCGCGTCGCGCCGCCGCCGGCCGCGTCGGGCTCGATCCGCGAACGCGCGGAGGGCGCGTCGTCGCGGGTGCCGTGATTCCCTTCCACACGAGGGGTTGCCCGGCAGGCGGCCGTGCCTTCGACGAAATCGTGCGGCTCAGCGGCTGCGCTCCGCGAGCCAGCTCGCCATCGGGCGCCACACCTTATCGGGCGCCTTCGACCCCGCGACCACGCCGACGTGGCCGCCGGGGACGGCCACGAGCGTCTTGTCCTCCGATCGCACGAGGCCGAGCACGGCCGCCGTCGACCGCGGCGTCGCGATGTTGTCCGCCGTGCCGGCGAACGCGAGCAGCGGGCAGCGCACGGCCTCGAGGTCGCAGCGGCGATCGCCGAAGACGAGGTCGTTCGCCATGAGCTTGTTGCCGTGGACGACCTCCTTCAGCATCTGCTTGAAGGCCTCCTTGGGGTAGGGGATGAGGTCGTTCACCCAGGTGTTTACCGCGTCGAAGCCGCGCACGTAGTTCTCGTCGTAGAGGTGCACGAGGAGGTCGGCGTACTTGGTCACCGAGCGGGTGCCGCTCATGATCTTGAAGCCGAGCGAGCTCACCGCGCCGGGCACGTTGCCGAGGCGGTCGAGCACCGGGTCGACGCCGATCACGCCGAGGCGCGCGGCGACCGTGATGATGCCCAGCTTGTCGAAGTCCACCGGCGCGCCGATCGTCACCACGTTGCGGACGCGCGGGTCGCGGCAGGTGCCGACGTGGAGCAGCGCGAAGATGCCGCCCATGCAGTACCCCGCGAGCGAGAGCGACGGCGCGCCGCTCGCGCCGAGGACGGCGTCGACGCAGGCCGGGACGTAGTCGAGGACGTAGTCGTCGAGGCGCACGCCCTCGTCGGCCTGGTCCGGTACGCCGAAATCGACGAAGTAGACGTCGAAGCCCTCGTTGCGCAGGTGGCGCAGCATCGAGTGCTCGGGGCGGAGATCGTAGACGTACGGCCGCACCATGAGCGGCGGGATGACGAGCAGCGGGGTCGCGTGGCGCTTGGCGGCGATCGTGTGGACCTCGCGGCCGAGCTCGAACTCTTCGTCCTCGCGCGGGCGGACGCGCCAGACCTCGAGCTTGTCGCGCTTGAAGACGAGGTCGCGCGCGACGTTGCCCATCGTGGGCTTGGCTGCGCCGTCCATCGCGTAGACGAGGCCGTTGACGACCGAGAGCACCGCCCGATCGACCGCATGCTGCGCGCGGCGGCGCGTCTTGCGGAGGGTGCGGGCGGAGAGGAGGGCCATCGTGGACGGCGGAAGATAGCAGATGGGTGCGCGCCTGCCCGGGCGGCGACGGTGCGCGGCGTCAGCGATCGCGGGGCGGCGGAGCGGCGTCGATCGATCGCGCTGCGCGCTCGACGCGGCGGCGCCACGCCTCGAAGGACGCGCGCAGGGCGAGCGGGACGCGCTCGCGGTCCAGCTCGCCGAGCACGGCGTCGCGCGCGTCGCCCGCGATCGCCCGGTGCCAGGCGCGCTCGATCGCGCGGCGCAATCGGGCGTCGTCGGCAGGCGGCGCCGCCTTCGCGGGCGGCGTGGCCTTGGGCCTGTCGCCCGCCACGGGCTTCTTCGCGGGTGAATCGGGCTTGTCGGGGTCGGGATCCGCGGGTGGGGCGAGGTCGGCGGCGCGCGCGGCGTGCCACGCCCGGGCGCCGTCGGCCGCGTGCGAGAAGCCCTGCGGATCGGCGGCCGCGACGTCGACGAGATCGGGCCCGATCGCGTCGCCCGCGGGGACGGCGACCCGCCCCGTGAGATCGGGCCGCCCGTCGCCGTCCACGTCGACAGCCGAGGTCGGCGTCGCCTCGATCTCGATCCGGTAGCGGTTGGCGCCGAAGACGTCGAGGCTCCAGACCTCGATCGCGCCGGCGTCGCTGCGCACGACGACGTCCGGCAGGCCGTCACCGTTCAGGTCGGTGCCCGACCTCCACGCGCCGTGCTTCGCGTCGCCGTCGCCGGCGGGGGCGAGGGCCGGCACGAGATCGGTCGCCTGGTCACGCGCCAGGTCGCGCGCGTCGAGCGGGCCGAGCGCCAGGATGACCCCGCGCGACGACGCCGCCCTCACGGCCGTGACGCGCCGGCCGACGACGTCGACGCCCTCGTACGCGCGCACGACCGCGCCGCCGCGCGCGGCGGGCAGCTTCGCCTCGACCTCGAGCGTGAGCGTGAGGCCGAGGTGCGCGGCCTCGGCGTCGACCTCCGCGAGCCGCGCGCCGAGGTCCGGGGCGCGCAGCAGCGCGCCGAGCGGGGGAGGGCGCTCTCCCCACGGGGAGACGCGGTGATCGCTCGTGCAGCCGACGCCGAGAAGGACCCCGAAGAGGGCGAGCTTTTCTGCTACCTTCGGTCTCCGCATATGCGCCTTCTGCTCGCCGACAAGATGGACACCCAAGCGCTCGAGGACCTCCGCGTCCTCGGCGTCGAGATCGTCTCCCGCCCGGAGCTTACCAAGGAGACCTTGCCCTCGGCCCTCGACGGCGTCGGCATTCTCGTCGTGCGCTCCACGGAGGTCACGGCGCAGGCCATCGCCGCCGGCCGACAGCTGAACCTCATCGTGCGCGCCGGCGTCGGCGTGAGCAACATCGACGTCCCTGCGGCGAGCGCGCGCGGCGTCTACGTGTCGAACTGCCCCGGCAAGAACGCCGCTGCCGTCGCCGAGCTCGCGATGGGCCTCATCCTCGCGCTCGACCGGCGGCTGGTCGACTCGACGAACGATCTGCGCGCCGGGCGCTGGGAGAAGTCCAAGTACTCGACCGCCCGCGGCCTCTACGGCCGGCGCCTCGGCATCGCCGGCCTCGGCTCGATCGGCCGCGACGTGCTCCTCCGCGCGCGCGCCTTCGGCATGGAGCCGCACGTGTTCTCGCGATCGCTCACGCCCTCGCGCGCCGGCAAGCTCGACGTCGCGTACGCCCGCTCGCTCGAGGACCTCGCCGCGATGAGCGACGTCCTCACGCTGCACCTGCCGCCGACCGCGGCGACGAAGGGCATCGTGAGCCGCAAGGTCCTCGAGGCGCTCCCCGACGGCGCGATCCTCGTGAACACCGCGCGCCCCGACCTCCTCGACTACGACGCGCTCGAGGAGCTCATCCCGAAGAAGGGCCTGCGCGTCGGCCTCGACGTGATGCCGGAGGAGAAGACGGGCGGCGCCGGCGCGCGCGCGGCCGCGCTGTTCGCCAAGGGCATCGTCTACGGCACGCCGCACGTCGCGTCGGCGACCGACCAGTCGCAGCGCGCGATCGCCGTCGAGACGTCGCGGGTCATCCGCGCGTTCCTGACCGAGGAGCGCGTCCCCAACGTCGTGAACATCTGCGCCACCTCGCCGGCGCGCTTCGCCGTGGTCCTGCGCATGGCCGACAAGGTCGGCGTGCTAGCGAACACGCTCGCGGTCTTCAAGCGTCACGGCATCAACATCGAGGAGATCTCGAACGAGGTCTTCGACGGCGCCCTCGCGACGTGCACGAAGCTGCGCGTCACGGCGCGCCCGAGCGAGGCGTGTCTCAAGGAGATCCGCGCGTTCGACGAGGTCCTGCACATCGACATCGTGCCGATGCCGAACCTGGCGTAGCTACCGCATCGAGCGCGGCGGGAGCGAGCCTCGGTCCACGATCGCCGGCAGCAGCTCCTCGCGCAGCTTGAGGCCGTTTTTCAGCAGCTTGCGGACCTCCGCGAGCATCGCGCCCGCGGTCGGGTAGCGGTCGGCGACGCCGAGGCGCAGCGCGCCGTGCACGACGGCCGCGACCTCGGCCGGGGTCGCCGGGGCGAGGTCGCGCACGTCGCACGGCTCCACGGTCGCGACGGCCATGAGAAGCTCGCCGACCGCGCGCAGGTGCTCGTGGGGCGTGCGGCCGGTCAGCGCCTGGAACGCGATGATGCCCACCGACCAGAGGTCCGCGCGCGCGTCGAGGTCGCGCTTGCCGCGCGCCTGCTCGGGCGACATGTGGAGCGGCGATGCGGTCAGGCTGCCGGTCTGCGCGAGCGAGACCTGCTCGCCCTCGACCTTCACCTTCGCGAGGCCGAAGTCGAGCAGCTTGACGATGACCTCGCCGGCGTCGCTGCGCGCGAGGAAGTAGTTCGCCGGCCGGATGTCCCGGTGGACGATGCTCGCGTCGTGCACCCGCGAGAGGCCCATGAGCGCCTGGGCGGTGAGGCGCAGCGCCGTGTCCGTCGCGAGCGCGCCGGCGCGGCGGAGGAAGGTCTCCAGCGACTCGCCGACGAGGTACTCGCTCACCATGTAGGGGCGGCCGGAGTCGGGATCGCGCCCGGCGTCGAGCACCTGCGCGACGTACTGCGAGTCGATCGACGCGGCCGCGCGCACCTCGCGCTCGAACCGGGCAACCCGCTCCGGGCTCCGCGCGAGGTCGTCGGACGCCAGGAGCTTCAGCGCGACGCGGCGGTTGGTGCCGATGTGACGCGCCTCGTAGAGCACTCCGAGGGTCCCGCCGCCGAGCTGGCGGTGGATCTGGTACTTGCCGTCGATGGTCTGGCCGGGGTGCATCGCGGTGCCGAGGCGGGAGGCGGAGCGAGGGCGCCCCTCGCCGGGGGCCCACCGTACCACGGGCGGCGGGGAGGGCCGCCCCCCGATCCGCGCGACGGGGGCCGACCGCCCGGGCCCCGGCGCGGCGGCCCCGGCGTGCGGCGGCGGGGCTCTCGCGCCCCAAAGCGTGTAGAGTGAATGACGCTCTATTTCGGGGTGATCCGATGAAGACGACACGGCTTGGTACATGGGCTTCGCGCGCGATCGTCGCGGGCGTGATGTCGGCGGCGGGCTGGACGGGCTGCTCCCAGGCGGCGCCGATCGACCTCGGCGGCGATGGGAATGGCACGACGGACGCGACGACGGGAACGTCGACGACGACGAAGACCGGCGCGGGAGGCGGCGGTCAGACGACGGGAGGAGGCGGCGCCGGCCCGGTCTGTCCCGGGACGATCCTCTGCGTCGACAAGTGCGTGAACGTGATGGTCGACCCGGAGAACTGCGGGCAGTGCGCCGCGGCGTGCGCCGCCGGCCAGCTCTGCTCCAAGGGGCTCTGCGGCGTCGCGTGCGCGGGCGGCACGGTCCAGTGCGGCAACACCTGCGTCGACCCGCTTCGCGACCACGAGAACTGCGGCGCGTGCGGGAAGGTCTGCAGCGCGGGCGAGGTCTGCTCGGCCGGCGCCTGCGCGCTCGAGTGCTTCGGCGGGTCGACCCAGTGCGGGACGTTCTGCGTCGACGTGCAGAACGACCCGCTCAACTGCGGCGCGTGCGACACGAAGTGCAAGGACGGCGAGGTCTGCGCGGCCGGCACGTGCGGCCTCGCGTGCCTGGGTGGGTCGAGCCAGTGCGGCAAGGCCTGCGTGGACCTGCAGAACGACCCGGCGAACTGCGGCAAGTGCGGTACGCAATGCCAGGGCGGGCAGGTCTGCTCGACGGGCATCTGCGCGCTGACGTGCGGCCCGGGCACGCAGAAGTGCCTCGGCAAGTGCACCGCGACCGCGACCGATCCGCTGAACTGCGGCGCGTGCGGCGTCACCTGCCAGCCCGGCGAGGCCTGCTATTCCGGCAAGTGCGGCCTCTGCGGTCCGGGCAAGACCCAGTGCGGGCAGGCGTGCATCGATCAGCAGAACGACCCGAAGAACTGCGGCGCGTGCGGCAAGGCCTGCGGCGCGAACGAGGTCTGCTACCTGGGCGGCTGCGCGGCGAGCTGCGGCGGCGGCCTCCTTCAGTGCGGCCAGACTTGCGTCGACTCGCAGGCGGACCCGAAGAACTGCGGCGCGTGCGGCAAGGCCTGCGGGCTCGGCGGAAAGTGCGTCGCCGGCGCCTGCCAGGAGTGCGACAGCGCGGTCACCGACTGCGACGCCGACGGCTGGATGGCCGTGGACGGCGACTGCTGCGACAAGCCGGGCCTCTGCGGCGCGGAGCCGAACCTCGTCAACCCGGGCGCGATCGAGGTCGTCGGCAACGGCCTCGACGACAACTGCAACGGGCTCGTCGACCTGTTCGACACGCAGGACACGGTCTCTTGCGACAACGGCCTCGCGTCGGACTCGGCCGATCCGAAGGACTTCGCGCGCGCGATGGGCATCTGTCGCACGACGACGGAGTCTCCGCCGCTGCAGAAGGACAAGACGTGGGGCCTGCTCGACGCGCAGATCCTCCGCGCGGACGGCTCGGCGCTGCAGGACTACCAGGCCGTGTCGATCCGCACGTCGTTCGGCAGCATCAACCCGCCGACGACCGAGGGGCAGAGCGTGGTCGTCATCTCGAGCGGCATCGCGGCGGACGCGACCCAGACGATGCCCGGCCCGAACGGCGGCGCGCCGAACGGGTCGAACGTGTCGACCTCGCACAACCCGTCCAGCTCGGTCGATCTGTCGTTCGGCGGCCAGCCGAACTCGGTGAAGGACTGGTACGCGACCCCGAACCCGCCGCTGAAGGGCGCCAATCAGCTGCCGGACTCGCCGGGGTGCAGCGCGTCGGACGCGGCCGAGGCGAACGACTCGGTGATGCTGCGCCTGCGGCTGCGCGCGCCGACGAACGTGAAGGCGTTCTCGTTCAACTCGTACTTCATGTCGGCCGAGTACCCGGAGTTCGTCTGCACGACGTTCAACGACCAGTTCATCGCGCTCGTCGACACGCCGAACGGCGTGCCCTCGCCGCTGCCGAACCCGGTCGACAAGAACCTGATGACGTACACCCAAGGCCAGCAAAAATGGCCGATCGGCATCAACATCGCGCAGGGCACGTCCCTCTTCGCCGTGTGCAACAAGGCCCAGCTGCAGGACCCGTCCTGCCTGAGCGGCGGCTCGCCGAGCCTCTCGTCGTGCTCGCTCGGCGACGCGCAGCTCGCGGGCACGGGCTTCGAGCCCGGCGCGTTCGACTCGTGCAACATCGGCGGCGGCACGTTCTGGCTGACGACGGCCGGCAACGTGATCCCCGGCGACGTCATCGAGCTGCGCATCGCGGTGTGGGACGTCGGCGACTCCGCCTACGACTCGCTGGCGGTCATCGACGGCTTCCGCTGGCTGCCGAACGCGACGCTCGCCGGCACGCAGTAGCCCCCGGGCGGGCGCGCCCGACACCTGGTCACGACGCGACGGCGACCGCCTCGAGAGGGGGGTCGCCGTCGGCGTTTGGGGGGCGCTCCTCGGCGTCCCCGACACGCGCGCCCGGGCTTTGCGCCACCCTGAGCCGCGCGGCGACGCTGCTGCGCGGCCGTCCGCGCGACAGCCCGCGAATCGGGGTGATTCTCGCTGCCCGCTCCGCGGCACGAGGCATGCTGCGTTCCCGGGTGGAGGCCTCCCCCATGGCTCGATCGCATCGCTCGCAGGTCCTATCCATCCTCGGGCTCCTCGGGATCTCCGTCGTCGCCGCGTGCGGCCCCACGGTCACCGACGGCTCGCTCCCGCCGGGCGCGACCGTCGGCGCAGGCGGCACCGGCACCGGCACGGTCGATCCGGGCGACCCCGGCAGCGCGGTCGGCCTTCAGCCGTCCTCGGCTTCGGGCGAGGAGCTCGTCGCGCTGCAGGCCGAGCTCACGCAATGCGACGGGCTCACGCAGGCTGCGTTCGCCTCGAAGTACGCGGTCCCGTTCGCCGCGGGCCTCGGGTACGACCCGAGCCAGGCCGCGAACCTCGATCTCGTCGACGCCTCGTCGCTCGCCCTCGGCCCGGCCGAGAAGGCCGCCCTCCAGAAGCACGGGTTCGTGGTCTCGGAGGCGCACCGCTTCCCCACGTTCATGTACGGCTACGCGGCGATCTATGCCCAGGACCTCCCGGTGTACGTGAGCGCGGACTCGATCGCGTTCGCGGTGCACCGCTCGTACGACAAGATCCTCGCGGCGGTTGAGACCGCGTCGCTCCTGCCCGACCTGACCGGGCTGCTCGAGTCGATGCGCGCGAGGCTCGGGGCGGGCGGCGCCTCGGAGCTGTCGGCGGAGGCCCGCGCCGACGCCGATCTCCTCGTCGCGCTCGCGCTCGGGCTCTTGCAGGGCAAGCCCGTCGCGCCCGTCGCCGGCGCGGATCCGAAGCTCCTCCAGGGGCTCTACGACGCCTCGCTGGCGGCCGATGGGACCGTGGAGCTGTCGCTCTTCGGCACCGTGCGGACGGTCGATTTCTCGCAGCTGAAGCCGCGCGGCCACTACACGGACTCGCCCGAGCTCGAGCGGTACTTCCGCAGCATGATGTGGCTCGGCCGCACCGATCTGCGCCTGATCGAGACCCAGGACGACGGCTCGCAGGTGTTCCGCCGCCGGCAGCTCGAGGGCGCGCTCGCGCTGGGCGAGCTGATCGACGCGGCGGCCGAGGCGCGCTGGTCGCGCGTGCACGGCGCGATTGGCGCCTTCGTGGGCGAGCCCGACTCGATGGTGCTGCCCGATCTCGCGAAGCTGCTCGCCGACCTGGGCGCTTCGGGGGCCGCCGATCTCGCCAAGCTCCCCGACGCGAAG
Organism: uncultured delta proteobacterium; assembly: GCA_903906315.1. Lineage (GTDB taxonomy): Bacteria > Myxococcota_A > Polyangia > Polyangiales > Polyangiaceae > CAIVJW01. The sequence continues at coordinate 29,581 of CAIVJW010000333.1, forward strand.
ATCGCCCAGGCGATCCTCGACGGCGGCTACGGCGCGCAGCGCATCGCCAGCCAGGTGATGACCAACGGCATGCCCGACGGCGGCACGCTGCCGCTCTCGCGCAGCTTCGCCCTCTTCGGCCAGCGGTACGTGCTCGACTCGCACGTGTTCTCGAACGTCGTGTACAGCCGCGTGCAGGGCGGCAAGGAAATGCGCATGATGCCGAGCCCGCTCGACGTCGGCTTCGCCGCGCTCGGCAACGACGAGGCGGGCGCGCTGCTCTCGGGCGAGCTCTCCACCTACCACTACGCGCCCGACCTCTGCTCGATGCGCGTCGTCGCCGAGGCGCACGGCGAGGCCTACTGGAGCGAGAACCTCTACAACCTCTGGCTCGGTTCGCTCCGCGCGCTCTCGCCGACGGCCGAGGTGAAGGACCCGGCGGCCGCCGGGCTGCCCGCCGTCGCCGGCACCGAGCCCTGGTCGCGCCGCATCCTGTCGGCGCAGCTCGCCTCGTGGGCCGAGCTCCGCCACGACACGCTGCTCTACGCGAAGCAGTCGTACTCCGATGGCTCGAGCTGCGAGTTCCCCGACGCATACGTGGACCCGTACCCGGCCTTCTACGAGCGAATCGGCGCCTTCGCGAGCCAGGGCAAGAAGCTCCTCGCGACCCTGCAGCTCCCGCCCGGTGGGCTCGCCGGATCGATCTCCGCCTACTTCGACGAGCTCGGCGCCGTGGCTGCGACGCTGCAGGCGATGGCCAGCTCCGAGCGCGCCGGCACGCCGCTCACTGCCGAGCAGCTCGACTTCATCAACACGGCCGTGAAGATCGAGTCGATGTGCGGCGGGGACTACGTGACCGACGGCTGGTACAAGCGGCTCTTCTTCGACCAGGCCAAGGCGGTCGAGTGGGACCCGACGATCGCCGACGTGCACACCCAGCCGACCGACGCGGCCGGCGCTCCGGTCGGGCGCGTCCTGCACGTCGGGACGGGCATGGCACGCGCGATGGTCGTCACGGTCGACACGTGCGCCGGGCCCCGCGCGTACGTCGGCCTGGCGTCGTCGTACTTCGAGCGCGTGACCGAGAACTTCGAGCGCCTCGACGACAAGACCTGGGCGGCCGAGCTGCTCGCCAAGAGCCCGCCGGACCCGGTGTGGCTCGATGGGATCGTCGTGCGGTAGGGGCGCCCGGCCTCTCGCCGACCGCGCTCCCCCGCGACGCCGCCCCCCGCGCCTGCTATCCCTCCGGCGCGGGGGCCGGAGACACGCCATGCACCGCTTGCTCGCCGATCTGATCGAACTGCTCGCCCTCGAGCGCCTCGACCGCGACCTCTTCCGCGGCAAGAGCCAGGATCTCGGCTGGGGCGCGATCTTCGGCGGGCAGGTGCTCGGGCAGGCGCTCTCGGCGGGCGCGCAGACGGTGCCCGCGGAGCGGCCGGTGCACTCGCTGCACGGCTATTTCCTGCGCGCGGGCGATCTCCGGCGGCCCATCGTCTATCAGGTCGACCGCCTGCGCGACGGCAAGAGCTTCTCCACCCGCCGCGTCGACGCCATCCAGGAGGGGCAGGCGATCTTCAGCCTCCACGCCTCGTTCCAGGTGCACGAGGAGGGCTTCGAGCACCAGGACGCCGCGCCCGACGTGCCGCCGCCCGAAGCGCTCAAGTCCGAGCGCGACCTCGCGATGGCCGTCGCCGACCACCTGCCCGAGGCGCTGCGTGCGATCGCGACCGCCGAGCGGCCCATCGAGATCCGCCCCGTCGAGCCGCGCAATCCGCTCCGTCCGCGCCCCGTCGATCCGCGCCGCCACCTCTGGGTGCGTGCGGTCGACGCGCTGCCCGACGACCCGGCGCTGCAGCGGTACCTGCTCGCGTACGCGTCCGACTTCTCCTTCCTCGGCGCAGCGCTCGATCCGCACGGGGTCAGCTGGATAACGCCGGGGATGCACGTCGCGTCGCTCGATCACGCGATGTGGTTTCACCGGCCTTTCCGCTTCGACGACTGGCTGCTCTACGCGATCGACAGCCCGACCGCGTCCGGCAGTCGCGGCCTCGTGCGCGGGCGGTTCTTCGACCGCGCGGGCCGGCTCGTCGCGAGCGCGACGCAGGAAGGGCTCATCCGCAAGGGCGGGTGACCGTCGGGCTGGGAGGCCGCGACCGCGACCGCGACCGGATCGCGGCGAGCTCGGCCGACGCGAGCCGCGGCGTCGTCGCGCGCGGCACCCCGGCGCGGGCTTCGGGGCTTATCCCCCGGGGCGTTCCTGTGCGATGATCGCGGTACCGTTCCTTTCGTCCGCAGGAGTCGCTCGATGACGAAGCTCGACACCGCCTCGGCGCGCCGTTTCGGCGCAGCCCTGTTTCTCGCCGCCGCCAGCCTGTTCGTGGGCTGTGGCCGGTCCGACGTCGACCTGCTCTACGATGGCGCGGGCGGCTCGGGCGCGGGCGGCAGCGGAGGCGCCGGCCCCGGCGCCTGCCTGAGCAACGCCGACTGCGTATCGACCCCGCTGACGCCGTTCTGCGACGTCCCGGCCGGCAAGTGCGTGGCGTGTCTCCCGTCGCCCGAGACGTGCCCGGCCGGCCAGCAGTGCGACCCGGCGAGCCACCAGTGCATCCCCGGGCCCGTCGGCTGCCAGAGCGACGCCGAGTGTGCCGCGCCCACGCCGCATTGCCGCGTCGACGCCCACGTGTGCGTCGAGTGCACCTCCACGAGCCAGTGCGCCGCCGACGAGGTCTGCGCGGGCTTTCAGTGCGTCGGCTTCTGCGGCGACGGTTCCGCCTGCGGCCCCAGCCTCTCGTGCTGCACCCCGCTCTGCGTGGACGAGGCGACCGACCCGTCGAACTGCGGCGCCTGCGCGCTCTCCTGCGGTCCGTACGCGCACGCCTCGGCGGGCTGCTCAGGCGCCACCTGCGGCGTCGGCAAGTGCGACCCCGGCCACGCCGACTGCGACAAGGTCGCGGCCGACGGCTGCGAGATCGACCTGCTGCTCGACGCCGCGAACTGCGGAGCTTGCGGCAAGGCGTGTCCGCCCGGCGAGACGTGCTCGGGCGGCGTGTGCGTCGGCGGCTGCGGTGGCGGCGCCGTGTGCCCCGCGGGCGAGCTCTGCTGCGGCGCCTCGTGCGCCTTCGTGCAGACCGACCCGAACAACTGCGGCGCGTGCGGCAAGGCCTGCAACCCCGTGCCGCAGGCGAGCGTCACCTGCGCCGCGAGCGCGTGCGTGATCGGCGCCTGCGCGAAGGGCTTCGGCGACTGCAACCAGATCGAGGCCGACGGCTGCGAGGTGAACTTCCAGTTCGACCCGTCGAACTGCGGCGCGTGCGGCAACGCCTGCGCGCTCGGCGAGACCTGCACGGGCGGCATCTGCGCCGGTGGCTGCGGGCCGAACGGCGCCTGCCAGAACGGCTTCACGTGCTGTGGCGGAGGCCTCTGCGCGAACACGACGAGCGACCTCCTCAACTGCGGCGGCTGCGGCATCCTCTGCACCACGCCCCCGCACGCCACCGCGGCCTGCGGCGGCGGGCAGTGCGGCGTCGGGTCGTGCGACGCCGGCTTCGGCGATTGCAACAAGCTCCCGGGCGACGGTTGCGAGGCCGACATCCAGGGTGACGCGAAGAACTGCGGCGGCTGCGGCAAGGCGTGCGGCGTCGGCCAGGCCTGCCAGGGCGGCGTCTGCAAGGGCGCCGAGACCTGCAACGGCGGTCCGGCGTGCACCGGCGGCAAGGCCTGCTGCGCGAGCGGCTGCATCGACCTCGCGATCGACGCGCAAAACTGCGGCGGCTGCGGCGTGCCCTGCGCTCCGGGCCAGACGTGCAAGGCCGGCCTCTGCCAGGGCGGCGGCTGCAACGGCGGCGGGACCTGCGCGGTCGGCCAGGTGTGCTGCGCGACCGGCTGCGCGGACGTGAAGAACGATCCGAGCAACTGCGGCGGCTGCGGGTCGATCTGTGGGCCCGGCGCGAAGTGCCTCGGCGGCATGTGCCAGAGCAACGGCTGCAACGGCGGCCCGGCGTGCGCGCCCGGCCTGCTCTGCTGCGCCTTTGGCTGCACGGACGTGAGCTTCGACCCGCAGAACTGCGGCGCCTGCAACGCGCTCTGTCCCGCCGGCGCGAGCTGCGCCTTCGGCCAGTGCCAGTTCGGCTGCAACGGCGGTCCGGAGTGCGGCATGGGCCTCTCGTGCTGCCCGAGCGGCTGCGCCGACACGCTCTCGGACTCGCAGAACTGCGGCGGTTGCGCCGTCGCCTGCAAGCCCGGGTCGTCCTGCTCGAACGGCGCGTGCAGCGCGACGTGCAACGGCGGTCCGGCGTGCGTCCCCGGTCAGAGCTGCTGCGCGAACGGCTGCGCCGACACGCTGTCGGACTCGCAGAACTGCGGCGGCTGCGGGCTCGCTTGCAAGCCCGGGTCGTCGTGCTCGAACGGCGTGTGCAGCGCGACGTGCAACGGCGGCCCGGCGTGCGTCCCCGGTCAGAGCTGCTGCGCGAGCGGCTGCGCCCTCACCGACAGCGACCCGCAGAACTGCGGCGGCTGCGGCGTCGCTTGCGCGCCCGGCGCGGGGTGCGTCGGCGGCGCGTGCACCCCGACGTGCAACGGCGGCCCGGCGTGCAACGCGGCCCAGGCCTGCTGCCTCACCGGCTGCGCCGACACCCAGACCGACGCGAAGAACTGCGGCGGCTGCGGCGTCGTGTGCGCGGCCGGCCAGGCTTGCGTCGCGGGCTCCTGCAAGGCTCAGGGCGACTGCAACGGCGGTGCGGCCTGCGCGGCCGGGCAGACCTGCTGCCAGGCCGGCTGCGCGGACCTGACGAAGGACCCGAACAACTGCGGCAAGTGCAACGGCACCTGCGGCGTCGGCGCGGTGTGCGTCAGCGGCCAGTGCGCCGTCGACGAGGGCGCCTTCAACCCGATCGTGAACCCGTCCTACCTCACGCCCGGCATCCACGAGTTCACGACGATCAACATCCCGGCCGGGGTCTGGGTCTACGTGGGCGGCTTCGGCCCGCAGTCGGGCACGCTCGATCTGAAGGCCACGGGCGACATCACGATCGACGGCACGATCGACCTCTCCGGCGGTCCCGGATCGCAGAACACGATCACGTCGAAGGACACGAACCAGGGCCGAGCGGGCAGCGGCGGCTACACCGGCCAGCCGTACTCGACGGCGGTCATGTCGTCGGCGTGCCAGTTCATCGCCGGCAACCCGGGGCTGCTCGGCAGTGGCGTGAAGGGCACGCCCGGCACGTGCCCCGTGCTCTCGACCTCGGTCTGCGTGCCGCAGAACGACCCGACCGCGCTCATCTTCACCGCGCCCGTCGCGGCGTACGGCGGCGGCGCGGGCGTCTTCACCGGCTACCGCGCGTACGGCAGCGGCGGCGGCGGGCTCGCGGGCGGCGCGCCCGGCGTGCTCGGCGCGGCGTACCCCGGTGAGCAGGACTGCTCGGGCGTCACCGCCGCGGGCGGCGCGGTCAACGGCAAGGGCGGATCGGCCGGATCGGCGTCGTACGACGGCAAGCCCGGCGAGGCCGGCCAGACGCAGTGCCCCGGCCTCTTCCAGGGCGTCCCGCCGGCCTACGTCGGCGGCGGCGGCGGCGGCAGCATCGGCACGGCGGCGGCGAAGGACCTCGCGGTCGCGAACACGTTCTACGTCGGGTCGGGCGGCGGCGGCGGCAGCTGCGACTACCTGAACCGGCCCGTGTTCGGTGGCACCTCCGGCGGCGGCGGCGGCGGCGGCGCGCTCCGCCTCAGCACGCCGGCCAAGATCGTCATCAACGGCCATGTGCTCGTGGAAGGCGGCCCGGGCGGCGAGGCGTTCATCGGCAACGGCTCCAACGCGAACTGCGACCCGCAGCCCGGGGCGGCGGGCGGCGGCGGATCCGGCGGCGTGGTCTTCCTCGCTTCCCCCTCGCTCACGGTCGGCGCCAACGCCGTCATCTCGGCCGCGGGCGGCCTCGGCGGCGCGGGCTCGAAGTTCGCTACCGGCGGCGGTGGCGGCAACGGCGGCCTCGGCCGCATCCGCATCTCCGTCGACCCGAACACCTGCACGCTCGGCGGCTCCTTCAACCCGCCGCTCCAGTCGAAGTGCTCGCCCGTGCCCGCGAAGGCCGGCTTCGCGTACGTCGGCACCTACCCCGGGTGAGGCCCATGCGCGCGCAACTCCTACGGGTCTCGGTCCTCCTCGCGGCCCTCGCCACGCCCGTCACCGGCCTGGCGGACGGGCCTCACGCGGTCCCCGCGGGGCCGCAGGGCAAGCTCGAGGTCACCATCGACCGCGCGAAGGTGGACCTCGAGGGCCACCGGCTCGAGGTGAAGATGAACCGCGCGGCCGAGAAGGTGCGCTTGAAGGTCATCGGCGAGTCGGGCGAGGTCCTCGCCGAGATCGAGCAGGCGTTCGGGGGCGCCGCCGCGGACACGGCGCTCGTCGTCGCGTGGGAGCCCAAGTCGGCTGCCGCCGTCGCGCGCATCGAGGTCTGGGGCCACGACACGGGGGGCTTCTATGCGGGCGTCGCGATCGTGCCGTGGTCGGTGCAGGTGCCGCACGAGGAGGTCACCTTCGAGAACGACTCGGACGCGATCCGCCCGAGCGAGGTGCCCAAGCTCGAGGCCAGCCTGACGGCGATCCTCGCCAGCGCGACCCGCCACAGGGAGCTCGGCGCCATCGGGCTCTACGTCGCCGGTCACACCGACAGCATGGGCGGCGCCGACCACAACCTCGGCCTGTCGCGCCGGCGCGCCAAGGCGATCGCGGGCTGGTTCCGCGCGCACGGGCTGCGGATCCCGATCGCGTTCGAGGGCTTCGGCGAGCACTCGCCGCTCGTGAAGACGGCCGACCAGGTCGCCGAGCCCAAGAACCGCCGCGTCGACTACATCCTCTCGCTCGAGCCACCCCGTCTTCCGACGGGGCCCGCGTCGTTTGCGTGGCGTAGCCCGTAGCTAGCCGCGCGCGGGGGAGAGTGGCGGGGGCGGGCTACCTGGGAGGGGGGCGCGTGTCGAGGCAATCACATCATCGCGTCGCGTCGAGCGCTGCGCTCGCCGCGGGGTTGGCCGTGCTCGTGTCGACGGCCCGCGGCGAGGCGGGCGTGCGCGTGAGCTGGGAGCGCGTCGGCGAGGACGCGAAGCTCGAGGCGCTCGAGTCGCCGGCGCTCGCGGCGCCCGCGGGCAAGGCGCGCCTGGTCGGGCTCGACTGGGATTCGAAGGCGGGGCACAACGTCACGCGCACCTACGACCGCTTCGGCGTCGAGTGGGCGCCGGTCGGGACGAGCGCGGCGCCGACGCCCGGGGTAGACGGCGCGACCCTCGTCGAGGGCCCCGGCGACACGATCGTGGCGGTCGTGCCGCACGATGTGATGGTCGGCGCGCCGGCCGCGACCTGGGTGCTCGCGAAGACGGCCTGGACGAAGCATGCGTCGGGGTCGACCGAGGAGGACCGCTACTACGCAGCCGCGGCGTTCGACCGCGCGCGCGGGGTGACGGTCGTGTTCGGCGGTTACGGCAGCTGCCCGACGGACGACTGTCGCAGCACGATCGAGTGGGATGGGGCGTCGTGGCACGTGGTCGCGACGAACGGTCCGAGCGCGCGCGTGAACGCTGCGATGAGCTACGCCGAGGGGCGCGGCGTCGTTCTGTTCGGAGGCACCGACCGGAGCGACGCCATCCTCGACGACACGTGGGTCTGGGACGGCAAGGCGTGGTCCGAGGTCGGTCTGGCGAAGCGCCCGCCCGCGCGCGCGTCCGGCGCGATGGCCTGGGATCCGACGACCGGGCTCGTCGCGCTCTTCGGCGGCGTCGACGTGACCGTGGCGGACACGTGGGTCCTCGGTCCGAGCGGCTGGGAGCTGGCGACGGCCGACGGCCCGACGCCGACCGACAAGGTGTTCGGTGGCGAGTTCCCCGGCGTCGCCGGGGCTGCGTTCCGCGCGGACCCCGCTGGCGGGCTGCTGCTCGCGTCGTCGGCGGCCGGCGAGGTCGGCACCTGGCGAGCCCGGCTGGCGCGCGTCGCGAGCTCCGGTTGCGCGGCCGGCGACGAGTGCGCGGCGGGGTTCTGCGTCGACGGCGTCTGCTGCGACCGCGCGTGCGACGGCGCGTGCGACGCCTGCGCGGTCGCGGCCGGGGCGAAGGCCGACGGCGTGTGCTCGGCGCGCGCGCGCGGCACCGACGGGGCGCCGTCGTGCGGCGCGACCCGCTGCGACGGCGAGGGGGACGCGTGCCCGAGCACGTGCACCGCCGACGACGTCTGCGCGCCCGGCGCTCGATGCCTCGGCGGGGCCTGCACCGAGTCGAGCTGCTCCGAGGACGGGCTCTCCCTGCGCACGAGCGGCGCGACGCGCTCGTGCGAGCCCTACCGGTGCACGACGGGCGCCTGCCTCGAGCGCTGCAGCAGCGGCGCCGACTGCGCGCCCGGGTCCGTGTGCGGCACCGATGCGCGCTGCGGTCCGGCGGCGGCGCCCGCGGCGAGCGAGGGCTCGGGGTGCGCCACCCGCGGGGAGGGCGACCGGGCGGGCGGCGCGCTGCTGCTGCTCGCCGCGTGCGCGCTGCTCCGGAGGCGGCGGTGAGGCTCGCTGCGGCGGCGGCGGCGCTTTCGGTCGGGCTCGCCTTTGCGCCGGCGGCGCGCGCGGCCGACCCCGCCTGGACGCCGGAGGAGACGGGCCTCGTCGCGTCCTGGTACGGGCATTTCGCCTGGGATTCGGCCGCGAAAGGTGCTCGCTTCGTGGGCTGCGCCTCGATCGAGCCCGAGTGCGCCGCGTTCGATCGGGGCGCGCAAGGCTGGACGATGCGTGGCGCGGCAGGGCCGAGCCGGCGCACGCTGTTCGGCGCGGCCTTCGACGACGCGCGCGGCGCGTGGGTCGTGTTCGGCGGGTCGACGGGGAGCTACTCCGGCGAGACGTGGGAGCTCCACGGGCCGACGTGGTCGAAGGGGCCGGCCGGCCCGACGCCGCGGATGGCCCCCAGCATGGCGTACGACGCGGCCCGGGCGAAGGTGGTGCTCTTCGGAGGAGAGGGGGCGTACGACGATTGCTCCTGGTGCGGCGACACCTGGGAGTACGACGGCGCCTGGCACGCGAAGTCCCCGGCCAAGGCGCCGTCGGCGCGCTACGGCGCCGCGCTGGTCGCGAGCCCCGACCTCGGAGGCGTGCTGCTCGTCGGCGGGCACGACCGCGAAGGCTGCACGAACGACGCGTGGGTCTGGGATGGCACGAGCTGGAGCGCGCTCGAGACGCCGCACCATCCGCCGGCCGGCCTGCGCCCGGCGGCGGCGTGGGACGAGGGCCGGCGCCGGGTCGTCCTCGTCGTCGCCGATACCGAGTGCGTGTACGGGACGTCCGACGAGACCTGGGAGCTGCACGACGGCGACTGGCACCGCGTGACGACGAACACGCCGGTCTTCGTGTCCGATCCGAGCTTCGCCTACGACCCGCAGCGCGGACAGGTCTTCGGCGGCGACGCGCTCGAGGAGACGACCTGGGCCTACGCGGGGCAGGTCGCGGACGGCGCGGCGTGTGGCCTCGGCGTTGGCTGCACGTCGGGTCACTGCAGCCGCGGCCTCTGCTGCGATGCTGCGTGCGAGGGGTCGTGCGCCGCGTGCGCCGCCGTCGACGGTGCGAGCGCGGACGGCGTGTGCGGCGTGCGCGCTCGCGGCACCGACGGCGCGCCGAGCTGCACGCCCTATCTCTGCGACGGGGCGGTCGCGGCGTGCCCTGCCGGCTGCGCGGCCGACGAGGACTGCGACGCCTCGTCGCGCTGCGACGGCGTTCGCTGCGTGCCGCGGACGAGCTGCAGCGCCGATGGCACGTCGATCGAGGCCGGCGATCAGCGGTCCTGCGCGCCCTACCTTTGCCGGGATGGCGCGTGCCTGCGTCGCTGCGGCTCCGGCACGGACTGCGCGGAGGGCCGCGTGTGCGGCACCGACGGCGCGTGCACCGCGTCGCCCGCCACGGAGGGCGGAGGCGGGGGTTGCGCGCTCGCGCCGCGCGATCGCTCGTGGGCCGGGCTGGCCGCGATCGCGATCGCGGCCGCCCTGTTCGCGAGGCGCAGGCGTTGAAGGCGGGCGACGTCTTCGCCGGCCGCTACCGCGTCGAGGGCGTCCTCGGCGCGGGAGGCATGGGCGCCGTCTACTCCGCGACGCACCTCGCGACGAAGCGCCTCGTCGCGCTGAAGGTGATCCTCGGCGACGTCCGCGAGGGCGACGTCGTCGCCCGCTTCGCGCGCGAGGCGGAGCTCGCGGGTCAGCTCGACACGCGCCACGCGGTGCAGATCCTCGACGCCGGCGTGTCGGACGGCGCGCCCTTCCTGGTGATGGAGCTCCTGCGCGGCGAGGACGTCTCCAAGCTCGTCTGCCGCCTCGGTCCGCTGGCGCCGTCGCTCGCGCTCCGCATCGCGAGCCAGGCCGCCGCTGGCCTCGCCCGCGCCCACGAGCGCGGCATCGTCCACCGCGACATCAAGAACGCGAACGTCTTCCTCGCCCGCGCCGACGACGGCGAGATCGTCGTCAAGCTCGTCGACTTCGGCATCGCGAAGCTCCGCGTGATGCCGCACGGCGCGGCCGAGCACGCGCTGACGCGCACCGGCGCGCTCCTCGGCTCGCCCCTTTACATGTCCCCGGAGCAGGCGCTCGGCGAGCGTGAGCTGGACCATCGCGCGGATCTCTGGTCGCTCGGCGTCGCGCTCTACGAGATGCTCGCCGGTCGGGCGCCCTTTCAGCACCACCACGCCTTCGCGCGCCTCCTGGTCGCGATCCTGCACGACGACGCGGCTCCGGTCACCGACCACGCCCCCTGGGTCGACCCCCGCGTTGGGGCCGTCGTGATGCAGCTCCTCCGTCGGGATCCGGCCGCGCGAATTCAGAGCGCCGACGCGCTCCGTGCCGTCCTGCTGCCGCTCTGTGGCGGATCGGACCGGATCGAGGCGGCGGATCTCGAGCCCGACCGCGGATCCTCCCATGGCAGAGCGCTGGTTACGTCCTCCGAGATCGCGCCTTCGGATCGACGCAGCGGCACCGACGCGACCGTCCTCTCGGATGTCGACCTCGCGGCGCCGTCGGGGTCGTCGGTCGGCGGGCTCGCGGCTGCCGCGTCGCGCGCGACGTCGACCCCAGGCGGCCGCCCCACCTCGCTGCGGACGTGGGGTTGGGTCGGGGCGAGCGTGGCGGTGGTCGGCCTCGTGGCGCTCGGCGTCGGCGCCCGCCTCCGGGCCGCGCCGGCGGTGGAGACCGCCGCCCCGGCGCGGCCGACCGCGTCGGCAGCATCGACCTTCGGGGCCCTCGACCCCGACGCCGCCTCGCCGTCGGCGCCGGGTTCGGGCGAGGTGACCGCCGCGGTCGCGGGCAGCGCGGCGCCGGGTGGCTCCGGCGGGCGCGGCCCGGCCCCGGCGCGTCGTCCGGCCGCGCCGTCCGCCACCTCCCCGGCGACGAGGTCTGCGGCGGTCGTCGCCCCGGCTCCGCCGAGCCCGCCGCCGCCGGCGCCGTCCCCTCCAGCCGCCGGCCTCACGGGCACGCCGGTGTTCAACTAGTCCGCGCCCCAACCGACGTCTGCGTCGCCTCCCGGCCGCCGCACCGCCACGCACCGGAGCCCACGATGCCTCACGAGCTCTTCTGCTCCACGACGCCGACACGCTTCTCGCACCGACCGCGCCCCCTCGCGCCGGTCGCGGGGCTGCTGGCGCTCTTGACCGGCGCTGCCCCGGTGGTCGCGCACGCACAGCCTGGCGCGGCCACGGTCGCTTCCCCGTCACCCATGGCGTCGGCCGCGGCGCAGCCCGGCGCCGCGGACTCGGCCCGTCAGGAAGCGGCCCGCGCCGCGTTCGAGCGCGGCTACGCGCTGATGCAGCAGGGCGCGCTCGACGCCGCCCTGGCCGACTTCGAGCGCTCGCGCGCGCTGTTCGCCACGAAGGGCAACACCCGCAACGCCGCCGTGTGCCTCGATCGGCTCGGCCGTCCCGACGAGGCGCTCGAGCGGCTCGAGCAGCTCCAGCGCGACTTCCCCACCATCGGCGCCGAGGACCGCGACTCGATAGCACGCGAGATCGCCCGGCTTCGCGGCTTGCTCGGCGTCCTCGACGTGCGCTCCGACGAGGCGGGCGCGACCGTCGTCGTCGACGGCCGCGTGCGCGGCACGACCCCGCTCGCCGCCCCGATCCGCGTCAACGCCGGCACCCACGCCGTCCGGCTCGTCCTCGCCGGGCACGCCCCGTTCGAGGACCGCGCGATCGTCGCGCGCGGCCAGATGGTGGCCCTCGACGCGCGCCTGCCGCGGCTCCTCCGTTCCGGGCGCGTGCTCGTGCGCAGCGCGTCGGACGTCGCCGCGACCGTCCTCGTCGACGGGGTCTCTGTCGGCCCGTCGCCCTGGGAGGGGGCGCTCCCGCCCGGCCGGCACGCCGTCGCCCTGGTCGGTGCTCCGCCGCTCGGCAGCGAGCCGGCGACGGTCGAGGCGCGCGAGGACCAGCCCGCCACGATCACGCTCGAGCTCACCCCGCTGCGCGGCGTGCTCCGGATCGAGCCCACGCCGCGCACGGCCGCCGTCGCCCTCGACGGCGTGACCCTGGGCCTCGGCACCTGGGACGGCCGCGTGCGCCCGGGCCCGCACGAGGTCGAGGCGACGAGCGAGGGCTTCCTCCCCGACCGGCGGCGCGTGTCGGTGCCCGAGGACGGCAACCTCCGCGTCGAGCTCGCGCTCGCGCGCGACCCCCTCTCGCCGATGTGGGGTCGCAAGGCGAGGCCTCGCTTCGCCCTCGAGCTATCCGGCGCGTTCGCGGGCGCAGCGACCGGCCTCGGCGGCGACCTGTCCGCGTGCAGCGCGTGCTCCGCCAGCCCCGGGGTCGGCGGCCGCGTGCTCCTCGGCGGCGCCTACGTGGCCCCGAGCGGTCTGCGGCTCGGCGTCGAGGTCGGCGGCATGCTGCTCTCGCGCCACCTCGACGGCCGCGCGGCCGAGCTCGCGGTCGGGCCCGCGAAGGCCCCGATCACGGCGCCCACCGACGATCGCCTCCGCCTCCAGGGCGTCGTAGCCGGTCTCTTCGCGGGCTTCGCGCGCGAAGGCTGGCCCGTCGAGCTCCGGCTCGGCGCCGGCGTCCTGCTGGGCAGCGTCGACGACGCCCGCGCCACCCGCGTCGACTCCGCGGGCACATTGTCGCTTCGTCAGACGCCCGCCGCGCGCTACGTGCGCCTCGCCCCGGAGCTCCGCCTCCGCCACACGTTCGCCGACCACGTGACGCTGCACGTCGGCGTCGCCGTCAGCGGCCTGCTCGCGATCACCGCGCCTCGCTGGAGCCCCGTCGACGGCCAGGTCACCGTCAAGAGCGTCGGGTCGGTCGCCGTGTTCGGCGACGAGCGCCTCACCGACGGCTTCGTCCTCTCGATCGAGCCCGGGGCGGGCGCAGCCTACACGTTCTGAGGCCGGCTCCGGGCCGCGGACCCGCCGTGCCACGACGCGCTCGCGAGCGGCGACCTCGGCGGCGCGTGTTCGGTAGCATCGACCCCATGCGACTGGCCGCGCGCGTCCTGACCGTCGCGATCGGGTGCGCGTGCACCGGTTGCCTCGGCTACCGGCACGCGGGCGCCGGCGCCGTGACGGGCATCGGATCGCGCGCGCGCAGCGGGCCCGACGTCGCCTTCGGCCTGGAGCAGGGCCTCACGCTGCCCGGGCCGCACTTGCAGCGCAGCCCCGTCGGGTTCTCGCTCGGCCTCGATGGCCGCGCGGGACCGGGCTTCTTTCAGGCGTCGCCGACCGTGATGGCGCGCCTCGTGCCGGCCTTCGATCGCGTCGTGCCCATCGTCGGCGCCGGCGTGAAGGTCTTCAGCGTCGAGTACGGCGCCACGACCGTGAGCGCGGGCTTGCTGTCCCCGATCCTCGACGCCGGCGCGTTCTTCGTGATCGGCGGCGGCGAGGTCTCTGCAGCGGGGCACCGCGCGATGGCGGGCTGGGCGCTCCTCGTCCGCGGGTTCGGCGGCTACGACATCAAGCTCAGCAGCAAGCCGAACGAGGTCATCGCGGGCGCCCTCCTCGGCCTGGGCTACGTCTTCACCGCGGAGTGACCGACCACGCCCGCGTGCGGGGATCGCGGACGACCCTTGTGGTCGAGGCGCGCGCGTCTCTACTGTCGCCTCCGGAGACCCGACCCGTGGGGACATCGATCGACACGCGCGAGACCTTCGCTGCCCGCTCCCCGCCGGAGGCTCGGACGCGCCCACCGCGCGCGGTCGCCGCACGTCCGTGGGCGCGCTTCGGGCTCGCGGCGGCGGCGCTGGTGACCGTCGGCGTCGCGGGCTGCGCGACGGTGCTCGGGGTCGACGTCGACGGCTACGACGTGCGCGCTTCCGGCGGTGCGGGCGCGGTCGGCGTCGGCGCCACGGGCCAGGGCGGGGCCGGTCGTGGAGGAGGTGGCTCGACCACCTCGCACGGAGGCAGCGCGCAGGGCGGAGCCGCGGGTCACGGCGGGAGCGTCGGCGGTCACGGCGGCGCGGTCACCGGGAGCGGCGGCGCGACCGGCGGCGCCGGTGGAGGCGTCGGTGGCAGCGGCGGGTCGGGCGGCGCCGCACCGCTCGCGCACCCGTCGTGCGCCGGCGGCCTCGACTGCGGCGGGGTCTCCTGCTGCGATGCGGCGCCCGTCCCGGGGGGCACGTTCCCCATGGGACGCGGCACGTCCACCGACGCCTGCCCCGCGGGGCTCACCTGCCTCTCGAGCGAGCTGCCCGAGCACGTCGCCACGGTCGCGGCCTTCGCCCTCGACACGTTCGAGATCACCGTCGGCCGTTTCCGGCGCTTCGTCGAGCAGTACGACGGCACGCCCCCGGTCGCCGGCTCCGGCGCCCACCCGCAGATCGCGAACAGCGGGTGGAAGGCGTTCTGGGACGCGTCGCTCCCGATCGACAAGGGTGCCCTGATCAAGGCGCTGAAGTGCAGTGGGCTGCGCCAGACGTGGACCGACGGCGACGCCGACGGGCACGAGAGCTACCCCTTGAATTGCCTCGGCTGGTTCGAGGCCTTCGCGTTCTGCGCCTGGGACGGCGGGCGACTGCCCACCGAGGCCGAGTGGGAGTACGCCGCGGCCGGCGGGTCCGCGGACCGCCTCTACCCGTGGGGGGCGACCGACCCTTCGGTGAAGAAGTCGCTCGCGAACGACGCCTACGACGGGAGCAGCCCGTTCCTCGCGGTCGGCGCGCACCCGGCCGGCGATGGCGTCTGGGGTCACCGGGACCTCGCCGGCGGCGTGCGCGAGTGGAACCTCGACGGCTACGACGACGCCTGGTACGCGGGCGCAGGCTCGCCCTGCGACGCCTGCGCGAACCTCGCGCAGGAGTCCATCCGGACCATCCGCGGGGGCTACTGGTTCAGCGGCGCCGTGCAGCTTCGGTCCGTCGCTCGAGGCGGCTTCGCCCCCGGCAGCCGCAGCGACGGGATCGGCGCGCGCTGCGCGAGGAG
Source organism: uncultured delta proteobacterium (assembly GCA_903906315.1). Lineage (GTDB taxonomy): Bacteria > Myxococcota_A > Polyangia > Polyangiales > Polyangiaceae > CAIVJW01. The sequence continues at coordinate 44,949 of CAIVJW010000333.1, forward strand.
CGCGCCGTAGGCGGCGCTGCGCGATCGCCTCGCCGCGAGGACGGCGGCGCCGCACGCGCGCGGCTGCGAGCGCACCATTCCCCGGCGACGCGCGCCTCGCTACACTCCTCGCGCTCGCGCGACGCACGTCGCTCGTCGCGGGCGTGACGGAGGGTCCGGTGGGCGTGCGCGTGCGGGGTTCGGTCGCGTGGGCCATCGGCGTGGTGGCCGCGCTCGTCGCCCGCGCGCCTGCCGTCGAGGCCGCCCCGCCGATGACCGAGGCCGCCTGGCAGATGCTCTACGACAGCGCGATCGCCCTGCTCGACAGCGGCGAGCCCGCGCCGGCCTGCCCGATGCTCGAGGACGCCGCGCGGTTCCGAGCGGGCGCGGGCGTGCTCCTCGCGCTCGGGCGCTGCTACGCGGCCGCGGGCAAGCCCAGCCTCGCGCTCGACCGCTACCAGCAGGCGCTCGCGGCGGCGCCTCAGGCCAGGCAGGATCCCGCCGGCAAAGAGCGGCTCGCGCGCGAGGGCATCGCCGCGATGGACACGAGGGTCGCGCGCATCGCCGTGACGCTGCCGGCCGCCGCGCCCGCGGGCACGACCGTCACGAAGGACGGGCAGCGGATCGCACTGGGCACCGTGATGGTCGTCGACCCGGGCACCTATGACCTCGAGGTCTCCGTGCCCGGCCGCGAGCCCGCCCGCGTCCGCGTGGTCGTGGCCCCGGGCGAGCGCGCGGCGCCCAGGTTCTTGCCGGGCGACGCGGGTCCGCCGAGCGCCCCGGAGGCGGGTCCCGCCGCGCCGGCGCCCGTGGCGGTCGCACTGCCCCTCGCGCTCGCGCCCGCCGCGCCCCCGCGCTCGCTCGTGCTTCCCGGCCTCGCGCTCGGCACGGGCGTCGTCGGGCTCACGATGATGGGGGTCGGAGGCGGCCTTCTCCTCTCCAAGAGGAGCGTCATCGAGGCCGAGTGCGACGCGCAGAAGCACTGCTCGCAGGTGGGCTACGACGCCGCGAGCTCGGGCCGGACGCTGAGCGCGGTCGGCACGGTCGGCGCGGTCGTCGGCGTTGCGGGCCTCGCGGGGCTCGTGACGTGGCTCGTCTGGCCGAGGCGCGACGCGGCTCCTGCTGCCGCGCGCGCGACCCCGATGCTCGCGCCGGGGTATCGTGGTGTCGCGTTCGGCGCCACCTTCTGACTCGAGCGCCGCCCTGCTCGGTCAGCTCCCCGCAGGCGTTCGTGATCGCGAGCCTCTCCACGCGGCGAAGCAAGCCGCCGGATCAGGGGTCGCGGTGAACGCACCGGGGGCGCGGAGCGCTGCCGCGTCGCCGGGAGGCGTTCCTCGCTCTCGATGCCCTCCCGGCGCGCCCGCCCGATCCCTCAGTTCGAGCTCGCCGCCGCCTTGACGGTGCCGGATGCGTCGACCCGTAGCGCGCGCACGCCGCTCGTCGTGCCGAGCAGCACGATCGCGTACTTTGCCGCAGGCAGGATGCGCACCTCGGTGATCGTCGACAGCCCGCGCGCGCCGCGCCCGTCGGTGAGGAGCACGTCCTCGGCCTCCTTGAAGCGCTCGGGCGCCGCGAGGCGCATCCGAAGCCCGCCGGCGTAGCCGCCGTTCCACACCACGAGGAGCTTGCCGCCGAGGTCCGCCGCCGCCACCGCGCTCTGGTCGGCCGGCACGATCTCGGAGATGCCCGCGAAGGCCTCGCGCAGGTTCACCTTCGTCGTCGTGCAGCCCGAGCTCGTGCACTTGCTCTGCGTGATGACCGCGTAGTCTTTGTTCTGCTCGACAGCGTGCGCGATCTGCGTCGTGACCGCGTCCGCGCCGTGGCACGTCAGCGCGCCCGCGCGCGTGCCGGCACGCGCCGGCGAGGCCCAGCGGCCCGCCGCGTACATCGCGATCCAGTCCGAACGCAGCCCGCGCAACCGCACCGCGGTCGCCTCGTCCGAGCGGCAGCCCGTCACGAGCGCGTCCTTCTCCACGCGGTCCTGGGGCGCGTCGTCGATCTCGCCGACGTCGACCGCCGCGCTCGCCCCGATACCCTCCGCCGCGAGCTTCTTCGCGAACAGGTGGCCCGGCTTGCCCGGCCCCTTGTAGACGAGCCAGTCCCAGAGCAGCGCGGCGCCGGTGCTGCTCTCGAAGTCGCCCGACGCGAGGCCGGGCACGTCCATCGGCGCGCCGGTCGGCTTGGCGACGACGAGCTTGATGTCCTTGCCCTCGCCCTTCGCGAGCAGGAAGAGCGCCCCGTCGCTGCGCGCCGACGCGCCGTAGGCGACGACGCTCGCGACCGCGTCCTTGCCGCCCTGCGAGTAGATGCCGGCCTGGCCGCGATCGCCCGTGAAGTAGAACGGCTGCGCCTTCTCCTCGGTCGTGCCCCAGAGGCGCAGGCCCGGGCTCGCCTTCGCGGCCGCGGGCGGCACCTTCACGCAGCGGAGCGTTTCGGATCCGTCGGCGCTGCAGAACGCGGGGCCCTCGAGCGCCTCCTTCTGGTCGACCAGGAAGTAGAGCTTGTCCGCGCCGTTCGAAGCGGCCTCCTGCACGGCCGACAGCGAGAAATTGCCCGAAAGGAAGCGCGGCAGCGCCGTCATCTGCTCGCCCGTGAACAGGGCGGTCGCGGGCTTCGGCGCGACCGGCGCGCCCTGCGCGGGCGCGGCGCCGGCCTTGAGCTTGGCCGCGGCGGCGTCCGCCCACAGCTTGTCGACGAGCGCCCCTAGGTCGCTCGTCGCCGTGCTGTCGGCCTTCGCGGCCTTGGCGAGCGCGCTCGCCGACTCGCCGAGCTCCGCGCCCTTCTCCTGCGCCGACGGCGCGTGCTCCGCGAGCGTGAACGCGGCGGGCGCGCAGGCGGCCGGCCACGAGAGCTCACCGGCCTTCGCGCGCTTGTCCTTCGGCGTGCCGACGACCGCGAGCTGCACGTTCTTCACGCGCGACGAAGGCGTCTCGCCGGCCGCGAGCGGCGCGCCGACGAGGCACGCGTTCAGGTCGGTCCACGCGCCCTCGAGCGCGGCGGCTTCGCGCGTGTCGGCGGCCCGGATGACCGCGATCGACGCGCCTCCCAGGACGACGCCGGCGACGGCGCCGAAGCCTACGATGCGCTTCCAGCGCTTGTTGCTGCCCATCTCGACGAGGAGCAAGCGGGTGGGGAGGTTCAGGAGCTCGGTCTTTTTTCCCATCGGCGGTTCGACTATCGAGTATCCCTTGAACCTCGAGCCCGCGGCAACAGAACGAGCCCGGCATCGTCATGCCCCCCTCTATTGACCACGGAGCCGCCCCGCTCTCCAGGCCCCGCCTCGCGGCGTCTGGCGACCTCGTCGCCGGCTACGTGCTCGAGGGGCGCTACGAGCTTCTGCGCCCCGTCGCCCGCGGAGGGATGGCGATCGTCTGGCTCGCGCGGGTGAAGGGCAAGCTCGGGTTCGAGAAGCTCGTCGCGGTCAAGACCATCCTCCCGCACCTCGCGAAGGATGAGAGCTTCCGCACCATGTTCCTCGACGAGGCGCGCATCGCCTCGCGCATCCGCCACCCGCACGTGGCGTCGATGGAGGACCTCGGCGAGGACGACGGCACCCTCTACATGGTCCTCGAGTGGATCCACGGCGACTCGCTCGCGCGCCTCTTCGACGCCGCCAGCAAGAGCGGCCGCCCCGTGCCGCTCGACGTCTTGCTCCGCATCCTCGCCGACGCCTGCGCCGGCTTGCACTCGGCCCACGAGCTCCGCGGCGAGGACGGCCGCTCGCTCGACGTCGTGCACCGCGACGTCTCCCCGCAGAACCTGCTCGTCACCAGCGCGGGCGTCACCAAGGTCATCGACTTCGGCATCGCCAAGGCCCTCGACCGCGTCGCGGAGCAGACGCGCGTCGGCCTCCTCAAGGGCAAGGTCGAGTACAGCGCGCCCGAGGCCGTGCGCATGAAGCCCTGCGACCGACGCGTCGACGTCTGGGCGCTCGGCGTCATCCTCTACCAGTTTCTCGCGGGCCGGCTCCCGTTCGAGGGCCGCGACGACTACGCCCTCCTTCAGGCCATCGCCAGCGGCACGCCCCCGCCGCCGCTGCCGCCGAGCGTGCCCGAGGCCGTCGCGCTGGTCGCGCTCACCGCGCTCAGGCCGCGCCGGGACGATCGCTACGCGACCGCGCTCGACATGCAGCGCGCGCTCGAGGCGTGCATCTCGAAGGCGATCACGGCCTCGGACGTCGCGGCGTGCCTGCAGGACAACCTCGGCGCTCGCTTCGAGGCCCGCCGCATCGAGATCGCCGACGCGCTCGCCGACGCCGACCGCCGCGCCGGGGCCCCGCCTCGCCCTCGCCTCGGCTCGCTTCCCGAGCTCTCGCCGCTCGGCGACGGCCCCGCCGCCCTGGCGCCGCCCGATCCGCTCACCGATCTCTCCCGCTCGCTGCCCGGCGCCGAGCCACCGCTCCGCCCGTTCCACCTCTTCGCCATGGCCTTCGCGGTCGTGATCACGATCGCCGTATGGGGCGCGATCTTCCTCGTCTTGCTCGGGCCTCCTCCGCACCGCTAGTCGCGCGTCGCCAGGGGCGCCGGCCCGATGCGTCGTCCGCGACGACGGCGCATCCCCACCATCACGCCGCGCCGCGCTCGCGTGGGCGCTCGCGTCGAGGAGTGATAGGGTGCCGGCCGGGATGCCGCGCGACGAAGACACGAACACCGCGACCGTGCCCGGCGCCGTTCACGGGCGCCGCGTCGCCGACGAGGAAGCAACGACCTTCTTCCAGCGCGGCGGCCAGCCGGAGGACGACGATGCCCCCGACGAGGCCACGCGCGTCGCCGGCGTGCAGGACCTCGTGCCCGAGGAGCTGCGCTCGCACGACGTGCTGCTCGAGCCCTCGGTGGTCGAGGAGGACGATGCCACGGTGGTGGCCGCCCACCCGTCGCGCGGTGTGCCGCCGCGACGCCCCGGGCCCGCGGCCGGCTCCGCGCCGCCACGACGGCCGCACCCGCCCGTCGCCGAGGTCGTCGCCGGTCGCGTCCCCGCCGCGCGGCCCGCGTCCGAGCCGACCGTGCCGATCGGAGCCAGCTACTCCGCGCACTACGCGCCCGCGCCCGCAGCTCCGCGCGCCGCGGCTCCGATCCCGCAGCCGTCGCACGCGCAGTCGTCGCAGCTCGCGCAGCACCTCGCCGCGTACCCGTCGCCCGCGCCGCCGGCGCCTGCGGCCCCAGCCTACGCGCCTGCCCCGATGCCCGCCGCGGTCGCGCCGCCTGCCGCAGCCGCCCGTGCGCCCGGCTCCGGCCC
>CAIVJW010000334.1 GCA_903906315.1 uncultured delta proteobacterium
CCCTCGAGCGCGCGATCGCCCGCGGCGGAGCGGGTCGGCGGCTCGCGGTGCGGGCCGCGGTCGCGCGGGCGCTCGCCCTTGGCGAGGAGGCGCGCGGGCTCGACGACGCGGTCGCTGCTCTCTCGCGTGGCGCGGAGGCGGACCTCGCCGTCGCGGCGTTCGGGCGGGTCGCCCTCGGCGCGCGCTCGACGGCGGCGTCGCTCGACGCGTGCGGGGGGGCGCGCTGCCCGGCGCACCTCGTCGCTGCGATCGCTCGCGGTGCGCTGGCGCGCGGAAGCGACGCCCTCGCGGCGCTCGGCCCGATCCTGGCGGCCGCGGGCGATGCGCCGTCCGTCGCGGCGATCGCGGCGGGCGCGGCGCTCCTTGCCCGCCCCGACGGCGGCGAGCTGCCGACCGCGCGCCTCGCCGCGTGGGCCGAGGCAGGCGGTCCCCTCGCGCCGCTCGCGGCGCGCGCCCTGCCGAGCCGCGACGACGGCCTCCTCCGCGGTCGGATCCGGCGCCTGCTCGAGGGCACCGACTCGACCGTCCGCGCGCACGTCGCGCTCGGCCTGGCCCACGATCGCGAGCCCGACGCGGTGTCGCTCCTGGTCGCCGCGTATCGCTTCGAGGACGATGCGGCGGTCCGCCGCGCGGTCGTGCGCGCGCTCTCGTGCCGCGGGGAGGTCCAGCGCGAGGCCACCCTCGCGCTCGCCCGCGACCTCGACCCCGACGACTCCGTGCGCGCGCTCGCCCGCTCCGCGCTCGCCGGCCGCGCGCTCGATCCGCCGGCCACGCCGCCCGGCGGCTCCGTCGCCTGGCTCGCGGTCGCGCCCTCGGATGGGCGGGCCGGGCCGGCGGTATTCGTCGGACGCCTGACGCGGGCGGACGGCGTCGCGGTGCCCGTCGTCGCCGACCCCGACGGTGCCCTCGTCGTGCCCGCGGTGCCGTTCGGCGAGGCGGCGCTCGTCCTTGCGCCCGCGCCCGCAACGGGGGACGCTCCGGCGCGATGAGCGAGGAGCGACCGAAGCGCAAGCACGCCGCCGAGCCCGATCCGCCCCGCGATCCGTCCTTCGAGGACTCGACCCAGCGGCTCGGCGCGATCGTCGAGCAGCTCGAGCGCGGCGACCTGCCGCTCGAGCGCTCGCTCGAGCTGTTCGAGGAGGGCGTCAAGCTCGCCCGTTCGGCGCAGGAGCGCCTCGATCGCGCCGAGCGCAAGGTCGAGGAGCTGCTCGGCGTGGACGCGAGCGGCCGCCCCGTCACGCGCGAGCTCGCGAGCGGCGGCGAAGGCTGAGGCCGGCCGTGAAGACCGCGGCCGCGCTCGTGATCGGCAACGAGCTGCTCAGCGGCAAGGTCGCCGACGCGAACGTGCTCGCCCTCGCGCGCGAGCTGCGCCGGCTCGGGGTCAAGCTCCGCCGCGTCGTGATGGTGCTCGACGACCTCGACACGATCGCGGACGAGGTGCGCGCGCTCTCGGCCGCCCACGACTGGGTCTTCACGAGCGGCGGCGTGGGCCCGACCCACGACGACGTCACGATCGAGGCCGTCGCGCGGGCCTTCGGCGTGTCGATCGAGGTGTCGGCCGACGTCGAGCGGATGCTGCGATCGCACTACGGCGGCCGCGTCACCGACGGCCACCTCCTCATGGCGCGCGTGCCTTCCGGCGCGCGCCTCGTCGCCACGCCGAGCATGCCGTGGCCAACGGTCGTCATGCGCAACGTCTGGGTCCTCCCGGGCGTGCCCGAGATCTTCCGCATGAAGCTCCCGCTCCTGTGCGACGAGATCGGCTGCGAGCGCCCGTTCGTGTCCCTGGCCGTGATCACGAGCCTCGACGAGGCGGACCTGAAGCCGATGCTCGACGCCGTCGTCGCGGCGTACCCCGACGTCGAGATCGGATCCTATCCGCGCTGGGGCGACCTCGCGTGGCGCACCAAGCTCACCTTCGATGGCCTCGTGCCCGAGCGCGTGCGCGCCGCGCGCGATGCGTTCGTCGACCGCCTGCCGCTCGGTACTCCCTTGCAAACCGAGTGACGCGCCGCGCGTCGGTGCCGACGGCATCCGGCGCCCGGCGTGGCCCCCGCGCCCCCGCCGGTCCGCGCCTCGGCCCGTGGCGCCCGCCATGGCGGCGCCGCGCTCCGCCACCCTGCGCGAGCGTGAATCGCCCTGATTTTCGGGCCGTATTCGCCTGGCCTGGAGCGTGCTGGACGGCGCGCCATGATGCTGGCCACGACTGAACCCACCGCCCGCCGCGAGATCGTCGTCGACTCCGGCTCCGTCCCCGCCGACCCCTCCACGCGATCCGCCGCCCCCCGCGCGCCCGTCCTTCGAGAAGGCCCTCGCGAGCGCGCCCTCGTCGAGGGCGTCGGCGCGCTCGGCGACGCAGAGCTCGCGACGGTCCTGCTCGGGACGGGCTGCGCGGGGCGGCCCGCCGCGCTCGTCGCCGCCGGCCTGATCGAGCGCTTCGGGGGGCTCGCCGGGCTCGCGCGCCTCGGCCCGGCGGCGATCGCCGATCACCCGGGCGTCGGCCTCGCGAAGGCCCTGCGCTTCGCGGCCGCGATCGAGCTCGGGCGCCGCGTGGCGTGCCGCGCGGCCGAGCCGCGTGCGCCCGTTCGCACCTCGGCCGAGGTGGCGGCGTTCTTCGCGCCCCGCCTCGGCGCGCTCGATCACGAGGAGATGTGGGTGCTCGCCCTCGACGGCCGCAACCACCTGCGCGGCGCGCGCCGCGTGGCGCAGGGGGGCCTGCACGGCTGCGCGGTCGCGGCGCGCGACATCGTCCGCGCGGCCCTCGCCGACGCCGCCTCGGCCATCGTCCTCGTGCACAACCACCCGAGCGGCGACCCGACGCCCTCGGTCGAGGACGTCGCGATGACCCGCGCGGTGGCGGAGGCCGCCGCGGTGGTCGGCGTGCCGCTCGTGGATCACGTCGTCGTCGTCGCGAGCGGTCGCTATGCGTCCCTGCTCGACCTCGGCGTGCTCGAGCCCGCGTGACCAGGCGCTACCGCGGTCGCCGTCGCGCCTCGAGGCCGGGACGCCGCTGCGATCCGCCCGGGCGCGTCGCCTCGACGAACGCGATCCGCGCGCCCCCCCATTCGGCGCTGGCCTCGCCCGCGCAGAGCCGCGCGTAGAGCGAGGCGGCGGCCGTCAGGGAGCAGCCGAGCGCCTCGCGCAGGAACGTGAGCGACGCGGCGGTGCCGAAATCGACCGGATCGGCGCGGCCATCGACCCCCACGACGGTCACGCCGAAGACGTCGTCCTCCAGGCGCGTGGCGCGGTCGGCGTCGGCGAAGAGGATCGTCAGGGCGTCGATCGCGTCGCCCTCGCCCAGCTCGAGCCACACCTCGACGCCGCCCGGCCCGCCCCAGCGCGCCGCCGCCAGCCGATCGTCCGCGCCCCGCTCGCGCCGCGGTCGCAGCCCGGCTTGCTCGGCGAGCGAGCTCGCCTCGAACGCGCTCGTCGCCTTGCCGAGCAGCCGCCGCGCCTCGAGGTCCGAGGCCGCCGCGCGCAGCACGTCGAGGTTCGCGGCCGCCGCCTCGTCGTGCCGGTCGATGGCGAGGAGGGCCTCGATCTCGCCGATCGCGGCCTCGTGCTCGCCGATCGCCGCGAGCGCGTCGGCGAGCGTGCGCCGCGCGTCGACGAACGTCGGATCGCGCCGGATCGCCTCGCGGTACGCCGCCACGGCCGCGCCCAGGTCGCGCGTCCCCTCGCGGGCCAGCCCGAGCGCGTAGCTGGCGCGCGCCTCGCCTTCGAGCCCCGCCGCGGCCCGCTCGAGCGGCCCCACCGCCTCCGCGTGCGCGCGCCGCTCGACGAGCATCAGCCCGAGCTCGAGGTCGACGCGCGCCTCGCCCGGGTGCGCCCGCGCCGCCTCCGCGAGCTCGGCGAGGGCCGCCTCCGCGTCGCCCGCGCGCGCGAGGGTCCGCGCACGCCCGATCCGCGCCTCGACGTGCGCGATCCCGAGCGCGACCGACCGCCCGAAGGCGGCCGCCGCGTCGCCCGGGCGCCCCGTGACCTCGAGCGCCTGTCCGAGGTGGAGCCAAGCCACCGCGTCGCCCGGCGCGAGAATGAGGCACGCCTCGAGCCCCGCCACGCCTCCCGCGAGGTCGCCGTCGACGAGTCGGTCGAGCGCGCGCGCGTGCAGCTCCTCCAGGGTCGGCATGACTCGCGAGCATAGCTCGTCGCTGCGGCCCCGCCGGTGCTAGCCTCGCGCGTCCATGACCCTCGCGGACGACATCCGGTTCTTCGCGGCAAGCGACGTCGGCCGCACGCGCGACCACAACGAGGACAACTTCCTCATCGACGGTCGGCTCGCGCTCTTCGTCGTGGCCGACGGCATGGGCGGCCACGCGGCCGGCGAGGTCGCGAGCGCGATCGCGGTGCGCATCGTCCACGAGGAGGTCCGCCGCGAGCGCGCCCTCGTCGAGTCGTACGGCCGGCGCGGCGGGTCGACGCCCGAGACCGCGAAGGCGATCCTCTCGCTGCTCGAGCGCGCGGTGCAGCGCGCGTGCGCTCGCGTCCATGCCGAGGCGCGCGCCGACTCCGGCAAGCGCGGCATGGGCACGACGCTCTCGACGCTGCTGCTCGCCGGGCCGAGCGGCTTCCTCGCGCACGTCGGCGACAGCCGCATCTACCTGTTTCGCGGCGAGAAGATGCAGCAGCTGACCGAGGACCACACCGTGTGCAGCGAGCTGCTCCGCCGCGGCAAGATGCACCCCGACGAGATCGAGAAGGTCGCGCAGAAGAACGCGATCACCCGCGCGGTCGGCGTCTACGAGCGCGTCGAGGTCGACACGCTCCGGCTCGACGTGCTGCCCGGCGACCAGTACCTCCTCGCCTCGGACGGCCTGCACGGCTACATCGGCCACATCGCCGAGCTCGAGCCGTACCTCGACGATCCGGAGGGCGAGCGCGCGACGCGCGAGCTGGTCGAGCTCGCCAACCGCAAGGGCGGCCGAGACAACATCACCGCCGTGCTCGTCCGCGTCGGCGCGGGCGACGCCATCGACGCCGCCCGCGCCCGCCTCCGCGCCCGCGCGCACGACGTGCTCGAGGCGATGCCCCTCTTCGCGGGCCTCGGCGAGCGCGGGCTGCTCCGCGTCCTCTCCGTCACCGAGGTCCTCCGCGCGCCGGCGGGCGACGTCCTCGTCCGCGAGGGCGACAAGGGCGACGAGCTCTATCTCGTGCTCTCCGGGCTTTGTCGCGTCTCCCGCGGCGCGGCCGTCCTCGGCGACATCGGCCCGAGCGAGCACTTCGGCGAGCTGGCGCTGGTTCGCGACCAGCCCCGCTCGGTGACGGTCACCGCGGTCGAGCCGACCGAGCTCGCCGTCATCCACCGCGCGGACCTCTTCGAGCTCCTGCGCCGCGAGCCGGAGCTCGGCGTGAAGCTTCTATGGCAGCTGGTCGGCGTGCTCGCCGACCGCCTCGATCGCACCTCGTTCGACCTCACGGGGGCGCGTGTCGATCATGCGTCCGCCGACGCGGTCGGCGCCACCGCCCGGGAGCCATGATGGCGGCCGACCATTCACGGATTGACACCCTCGCCCCCCGGCCGCTAGCGTCCGTCCAACGGCAAATGCGCGTATTCAGGACTGAGGGATGCTTCGGGGCCTCGCTCTGCGCGCTCGCAGCGGCGGTGCTCGCCTCCGCCCCGGCGGCGGTGCTCGCGGCCGAGCCGCGCAGCGTGACCGAGCCGCGCATCATGAACGAGGGCGGCGAGGTGACCCAGGTCATCTCCTCCTTCGACGACGGCGACCCGTTCGATCTGAACATCAGCCTCGGCTTCGACTTCGCGTCGAAGAGCGCGCGCATCCTGCGCGAGTCGTCGATCAACGCGCCCGGCCTCGCGAGCGGTGGCTACACGTCCAAGCTGATGAACGTGGCGACCTACAGCGAGACGACCTCTCGCCTGGTCCCGCGCCTCGACATCGGCGTGTGGAAGGACGTCGCGATCTACGTCCGCATGCCGATCGTGCTCTCCAACTCGCGCGAGCTCGGCGACCTCGACGGCTCGTCCGGCAAGCTGCCGATCGTCGCGGGCGGCGTGCTGGGCGAGACCCTGTTCGGCGTGCCCTTCAAGGCGCCCGCGCGCAGCGGCATCGAGTACATCGCGACCGGCCTCGAGTTCGACCTGCTCACGCAGTCGCGCGATCGGTCGAAGCCGACGTGGAAGTTCGGCGTCGAGGGCCGCTTCCCGGTCGGCACCCCGATGCACGCCTGCAACACCTCGCCAAAGTCCGGCCAGGTCCAGTGCGCCGACCCCGCCGACGTCAACCGAAACGGCAGGTCCGACGGCGAGTTCGAAGGGGCCAGCGTCGCGGAGCGGTCGCCCGGCGTGACCCGCGGGACGATCGGCCTCGAGGGCCACACGCTCATCTCGAAGCGCTGGAAGTACGTCGAGCCCTACGGCGGCTTCGGCGCCCTGTTCGAGTTCCAGCAGTCCTCGAGCGACTACGGCATGACCGACCTCCAGGGGTCCCTCGTCAACCACCCGCCGTTCGTCGGATCCATCATCTTCGGCCTGATGGTGATCCCCTGGGAGAACCGCGAGAAGTTCGGGCGCCTGACGTTCGACATGCGGTTCACCGGCCAGTACCACTCCGAGGGCCGCGACTACTCCGAGCTCTTCGACGCCCTCGGGTCGAGCGACGCCGGCTCGCTGCGCAACCCGCAGTACGCCAAATACGCGCGCAACCCGGGCTTCGACTCCTGCAAGAACTCCGCGACGATCGGCTCCTGCCCGCAGTCGGTCGCCGACCAGTCCTCGCAGAAGACCTACTTCACGGGCCTGACCGACGTCGCGGCCTACGGCGCGTACCGCGGGTCGGCGTCGGTCATCTGGCAGGCCAGCGAGTACGTCAAGTTCCAGTTCGGCATGGGCTTCAAGCACGACCAGTCGCACGGCATCACCGGCGATCAGCCGTGCAACCCCGATTTCCGCGGCAACGCCGATGAATCGGGCGTCTGTCACGCCGCCGCCAACGCGAACACGGTGTCGATCACCGGCATCCCGAACCCGAACTACCGTCCGTCGATCAACTCGGTGGGTCGGCGCTTCTTCGTCGACCAGAGCAACACGTTCGACGTCTTCGCGAGCGGCGTCGTGATGTTCTGAAGGCGGGCGGCACGTGCCACGCTCGCCTCGGATCCGTCACGCCACGATCGCCGCTGCCGCTGCGTGCGCGTGTGCGCTCGGGGCGACGGGCGCCAGCGCCCAGCCCGCCGCGCCCCCGCCCGCGCAGCTGGCCGCGCCCGCCTCGCGCCGCGCCGCGATCCTGCCCACGCTCGTCGTCGCCCCGCCGCGGCGCGCGCTGCCCGGCGTCCCTCATCCGGCCGACGACCTGGCGTCCGTCGCGCGCGGGCTCGACGCCCAGCTCGCCGACGCGGCCCAGGATCTCGGCTTGGTGGTGGACCTCGCTCGCCGCGCGCCCCCGGGTAGCAAGCGCGGCGACGCCGACCTCGTCGAGGTCGCGACCTCCCTCGACGAGGCGGTGGTCGCGCCGAGCGTCGAGGCCATCGGCGGGCAGATCGAGCTGCGCCTCGTCCTCGCGGAGCCCGCCTCGAGGGCGCTCCGCGCGCGCGTCGAGCGCGTCTCGCGCGATGACGCGGCACTGCGCGCCGTGGTCATGCTCCGCGATCTCGTCGCCCTCGCCTCCGCGCCTCGTCCGGCGCCCGCCTCCCTCGCGTCGCCCGAGCCGGCCGTCCTGGCGACTCCGGCGCGCAGCGCTGGGCGCGCGTCGCTGATCGTCAACGCGACGCTGTTCGGTGGGCTCGCGGGCTACTCGGTCCAGCGATCCAGCGGATCCGAGGACCCTCGCTTGCTCTTTCCGCTGCTCGCCGTCGGCGCGGGCGTCGGGCTCGGCGCGTCCATCCTCGTCGCCGAGGAGTGGGACGTCGGCGTGGGTGACGCATGGTTCCTCGCGGCTGGCGCGTGGTGGCCGACGCTCGCCGGTCACCTCCTCTACGAAGGGCGGTTCGCGCGACCGGGGCAGCCCACGAACGAGCGCTGGGCGTTCGGGCTCGTCGGCGCGTCGACCGGCCTGTCGCTCGCGACGCTCGGGCTCTCGCTGCACGGCATGTCCGACGGCGGCGCGCTCATGGCCCACTCGGGGGGCGGCCTCGGCCTCGTGGTGGGCGGGCTCGTCGACGCTGGGGTGCGCGGCGACGTGCACTCGACGCCGTTCGCCGGCATGGGCTACGGCGCGGCGCTCGGCTGGCTCGCCGCGTCGGCCGTCGCGGTGCACTGGGCGCCGCCCCCCTCGCGCGTGCTCGCGGTCGACCTCGGCGCGCTGCTCGGCGGGCTCGGGGGCGCCGCGCTCGCGAGCCCGCTGCTCTTCAATGAGCCGACGCGGCTCGAGCAGCGCGGCTGGCTCGCGGCGACCGGCGCAGGCGCGATCATCGGGGCCGGCATCGCGTGGTACTGGACCCGCGAGCCCCGCCCTCGCTCCCACGGCCCGAGCCTCGTCGATCGCCTGGCCGCGCACGGGACGCCGATGCTCGGTGTTCTCGGCGAGAGCACGCGCGGCGCGGAGCGCGCCCCCATCGTCGGCGCAGGCTTCCAGGGCCTGTGGCACTAGAAGGAGTCCGCGCCGTGCGCGGACGCGGCTATGCTGCGACCGGATCGTCGCCCGAGGGCCGCCCGCTTCTGGCGCGCCCGTGGTCGGCGACCCCTCGGCTGTCTCGGAGGCGGGCGCTCGTCGCCTGCGACGCCATTTGAAGATCGCGATCGGTGAGAAGGAAGCGGGCGGACGCCTCGACAAGATCGTCGTTGCGGCGTTGCCCGGCGTGGGGCGCGCGGGCGCCAAGCGGTTGTTCGCCGAAGGGCGCGTGCACCTCGTGCCGTCCGGCGGCGGGCGGATGCGGCGCGCCGCGAAGGGCGACGTGGCCGCGGACGGCGACGTCGTGGAGGTCGATGTCGGGCCCGCGGACGCGAACGGCGGCGCGGTGCCGGATCCCGACGCCGCGCTCGAGGTGCTGCTCGAGCGTGACGATCTCGTCGTCGTCGACAAGCCCGCGGGCCAGCCGACCGCGCCGCTCGATCCGGGCGAGCGCGGCACGCTGGCGAACGCGCTCGTCGCGCGCTACCCGGAGATGGCCGCCGTCGGCTTCTCCGCGCGCGAGCCGGGCCTGTGTCATCGCCTCGACACGGAGACCTCCGGCTGCGTCCTCGCGGCGCGGACCGAGGCCGCGTTCACGGCGCTCACCCGCGCGCTCAAGGAGGGCCGGCTCGACAAGCGGTACCTGCTGCTCTGCGCCGCGGCCGACCTGCCGGAGACGGGCGCCATCGAGATCCCGCTCGCCCCGCACCCGAAGGACCGGCGCCGCGTCTACGCGTGCATCCACCCGCGCGACGTCGCCCGCTACGCCCCGCGCGCCGCGACGACGACGTACCGCACGATCTCCGTGCACGGCGACCTCGCCCTCGTCGAGGCCAGCGCGCCCCGGGCCGCGCGCCACCAGATCCGCGCGCACTTCGCGGCGATCGAGCACCCGCTCGTCGGCGACTCGCTCTACGGCGGGCCCGCGGTGGCGGGGCTCGCGCGCCACGCGCTGCACGCGCAGGCGATCACGTGGGGCGGCGATGCCGTCGTGCCCGCGTTCGCCGTGCGTTCGCCGCTTCCCGCGGACCTCGCGGCGTTCCTAGGCGAGGGCTGACTCGAGCGCGTCCGGCGGCGCGTGCGGCGACCCGCCTCGGGCCGCTACGCGCGTCGGCGTCGGCGCGCGCTCGCCGCCAGGGCGATCGCCGCGGCGGCGAGCGCGACGGACGCGCCGTCGCCGCGGACGCCGATCGAGCACGAGCCCTCCGGGGCGCGGCCCGGGGACGTGCCGTACGACGATTTCACCGTCGCGGGCGGCGTCGGGGTCGTATCGACGCAGAGGCGCGGCGCGCCGTCACCGCACAGGTAGTCGCCGGGGCACTTCGCGGTGTCGTCGCACTCGCGCGAGCAGTAGCCGCCCGGCAGGACGCAGTGCTTGCTGTAGCAGTCGTCGTCGGTCGCGCAGGCGTCGCCGACGGCCATGCCGTGCTGCGGGCTCTCCGTCGACCCGCTCGCCCACGCGGGCGCCTCGTATTTGCCCCAGCCCGAGGCGATCACCGCGGTGTCCTTGATCCAGCCCGCGAAGGCCTGGACGTGCCCGTAGACCGGCGAGTCGCAGCCGAGCTTGCCGCGCGACACCACGCCCGCCACGCGGCCCTCGGCGTCGATGGCCGGGCCGCCGGAGTCGCCGTGGCAGACGCCGGTCTCGCCGGTCCACTCGCTCTTGGTCACGTTCTTCGGGTCGCAGTCCTTGCCGACGCAGTCGACCTTGAGCTCGCCGCGCACGCGGCGCGTCCCGGCGCCGGAGCTGCTGTCGTCGACGGCGCCGTAGCCGATGGCGGTGTACGCATCGCCCGCGGCGATCGGCTCCGCGACGCGCGGCTCGTAGGGCGTCGCGGTCTTCGCGTCCACGTTGCCCTGCAGGATCAGGAGCGCGACGTCGTCGCCGCACACGAAGTGCCGCGCCTCGGGCAGACCGATGACGTCGTGCACGCGAAACTGGCCGATGTTGCCCTTCGTGACGACGGCCGCGGTCGTGACGAAGAAGGCGTCGGCGCGCACGATCTCGTCGAAGCGGGTCTTGTCGCAGACGACGCCGCCGCCGACGGTGTCGAGGACGGCCGACACGCAGTGGCGCGCGGTCAAGACCAGGTTCGGCGCGATCAGCGAGCCCGAGCAGAGCGAGCCGTCGACGAGGTTGACGAACGCCACGACGCCCGTGTCCGTCGTATCGTCCTCGCCGCCCTTGATCGGCAGCTCGCCGGCGCCGAACGCCTCGGCGGGCGCGCCGTCGGCCGGGCCGCAGGCGGCGAGGCCGAGCGAGAGCGCGGCGAGCGTGCGGATCCAGGGGGAACGCAGCGCTGCTGCGGTGGGGTGAAGCGAGGACGCCATGCGACCCGGATCCTAGCAGAGAGGACCGCCCGCACCGCCGATCGGGGCGGCTCAGGCGGCGCGGCGGGGGGCGCGCGGCGCGGCCGCTACCTTGGGGAGCGCCGCGCGGCTCGCGTCGGCGACCGCGACCGCGAGCGCGGCCACGAGCGAGGCGGTCATCTTCGTCGTCGGCAGGCGCGGGGAGAAGCCGATCACGCGCTCGTCGGGCTTGCGCCCGCGCGAGGGGCGCCCGTGGCGCGCGACGCGACCGAGCGCGCGCTCGCACTCGGATCCCGCGGTCACGCGCAGGAGAATCTCGGGCAGCGCGATCGACCCACCGGCGCCGTGCGCGAACACGACGCCGATCTCCAGGGCGACGAAGCCGGCGATCGGCGCGCGCGGCACGACGAGCACCCGCAGCTCGTCGGCGTCGGGGCAGTCGTTCGGCACGTGGATTCGCGGCACGATGCGCAGATCGTCGCCGCCCTTCATCGCCTTGCGCAGGCGGCGCGTGATCGCTCGCAGCACCGGGCCCGCGGCGAGCGCGGGATCGGGCGGAAGCTCGGAGATGCGCCCGGTGCCGAAGATCACGAGGAGCGCCGGCAGATCGAAGGCGAGCAGGTGCGCGTAGTAGGGCATCGGCTCGGCGAGCGCGGCGACGCCCGCGGCGAGCCCGCCGAGAGCGAGCACGAAGAGCGCCTTGCCGGCGCGCGTCGAGACGTCGAGGATCGCGCCGCGGGGGCGGGGCGGGGCGCGGAAGGCCTCGGCTTCGGAGACGGGCAGCCAGCGCCCAGGGCGCTGCAGCGATGCCGACTTCGCGCGGCGCGGCGTCCGGTACGCGGCGAGCAGCACGGCGATCGCGACGCAGATCGCGCCGGTGGTGCCCGATCGCAGCAGGATCTCGAACGCGACGCCGCCCGAGAGGGCCACGCCCGCGAGCGGGGCGCGCAGCCAGATCGGGATGGGCACGAGCGGGCGGGGCTCGACCCCGGCGGCGCGAGCGTGACGCGCGACCTCGAGCCCCTTGAGCGCCACGATCAGGGCGTAGACGAGCGCGAGCGCGCCGCCGGCCGCGAGGGCGAGGGGCCGCTCGTCGCCGTCGACCAGCGCGGTGGCCCCGGTGCCTCGCGGCGCGACCGGCGCGAGATCCGTCGTTCGCGCGCCGAGCGCGTGCGGATCGACGCGGATCGCCCAGGTGATGGTCTGTTCGCGCGGCACGAACGGCCGCAGCAGCTCGATCTCGTCCTTGTCGGGGGACCGCCGCACCGAGGAGAGGACCGTCGGTCGGTCGACGCCGTCGTCGGTCGACCCCTGCGCGGGCTCGTCGGGGCGAGGCTCGGTCGGCGCCGGCGGCAGCTCGAAGACGGTGCGCGCCGAGTCGAAGCCCTCCTCCCAGACGGGGCCGTTCCAGCGGATCCGCGTGAGCGCGCCCGCGGGGCCTATGAGGCCGCGCGCGGCGAGGTTCGTCGCGTAGCGCACGACGACCACGTACAGGCCGCGGCCCAGGCCGCGATCGTGCTCGAACGTCAGCCGCATGCGCGCGTGCGGCGCCGATCCGTCCTCCGGGGGCTTGCCGATCGCGGGCACGAGCTCCGCGCGCACCGGGACGGCCGACGCGAGCGACGTGGTCTGCGCGTCCTTCGCCGGCACCACGTACGCGCCGCCCTCCGGCGCCGCGTCCGGATCGACGCCGACGAGATCGATGGACTTGAGCGGCCCGCCGGCGATCCGGAGCGCGATCCGGTGCTCGATCCGGGCGTGCCCGGTGCGGTCGACCGCGACGCGCACGTCGTCGGCGGTGACGTGCAGCTCGACCCAGGCCCGCGCGGGGCCGGCGGCGAGGAGCAACGCGAGCGCGACGAGCGAGGCCGCGAGCGCCGGCCCGAGCCGGGAGGCAACGCGGGAGAGCATGCGCCGACAGGTCGCACGGCGCGCACCCGGCGGCCAAATTAGCTGCCCTCTCGTGGGGATGCGGGGCCGCGCGCGGGCGCCCCGCCGGCCGCTCAGAACGTGACGCCGAGGCCGAACGAGCCGAGCAGCTGGATGCGCGCGGCCTTGTCGTAGAAGTCGACCGAGTTCATGAACTGGCCGCTCGGGCTCACGACCTCGAGGTGCTGCTTGTCGGCGGTCGCAGCGCCGATGCCGATCGCCCCGGAGATCGCGAAGCCGCCGTTGCGCCCGAAGACGTGGCTCGACCCGATCATGCCGCCGAAGATGGGCGACTTGATGCGGCCGCTGGCCCTCGCGAGCGTGGCCGGCTCGGTGATCTCGGCCGTGAACGACTCGTAGCCGAAGTGCCCGCGCAGGAACCAGCCGCGGAGCGCCGTTCCCTCGAAGTAGACCGACACGTTGCCCGCCAGCGCGAAGCCGCCGGCGTCGAGGTTCTCCCGCGGATCGCCCCAGATCCACGACGGCGTGACGCCGATGGTGAGCGGGCCGATGACCTTCAGCTCGCCCTCGAAGGTGGCGCGCCGCATGATCAGGTCGAAGGCGTTGAAGCGCACCGAGTAGGCGCAGCACGACGGCTTCGGCGCCGGGGGGGGCGGGGGCGGCGGCGAGTAGCCCTGCGGCGGCTGGTAGTAGCCCTGCGGGGGCGGTCCGTAGCCCTGCTGGGGCGGTCCGTAGCCTTGCTGGGGCGGTCCGTAGCCCTGCGGGGGCGGTCCGTAGCCCTGCGGGGGCGGTCCGTAGCCCTGCGGGGGCGGTCCGTAGCCTTGCTGGGGCGGGTAGTAGCCCTGCGCGGGCGGGCCGTAGCCCGGCGGTGCGCCGTATCCGGGCTGCGGCGGCTGGTACGACGGAGGCGGGCCGTACCCCGCGCCCGGCTCCTGCGCGCGAGCGAGGCCGGCGTGGAGGATCGGCAGCGAAGCGGCGAGCGTGAGCGCGAGCGTGCGGAAGCGAGCCATGCGGGAACTCTAGCGAAGGGCGGTCGGGCAAGCCACGCCCCGACACCGGGATCCGCGGGCGCGTCCGGATGCTGCTCCCGGCTTGCGCGGGCGCGCGTCGCTGGGGCGCGACCCCGGACACGACGGCGGTCTACGCGAGGTTCGCGGACAACCTCGAGGACGTCGACCCGGCCTTCGTCGACGAGGCGAACCTGGACCTGACGCTCTCGCCCGCCTCGCCGGCGCTCGTGATCCGGGGGTTCGTGCCGATCCCGTTCCGCGACATCGGCCTCGAGCCTTGACGTAGCGGCGAGGGGGGCGAGCCCCTGCCGATCAGGAAGCGACCGGCCGTGATCGCCGCGCGAGGCGGCCCGCGCGCGGCCCCGGCCGGTAGGCTACGCTCGGCGCCCCATGCAGGCCGCCCCGGGATGCGTCGATCCGCTCGCTTCTCCCTCGACCGCCGCCGGATCTGCGTCGACGATCGCGGAGGCGGCCGTCGACCTCGGGGGCGCGATCGACGCGCTTTCCGCCGGCGCGGTCGCGCTGGCCGCGCTGCCGCCGGCCGACCTCGCCGCGTGGATCCGCGCGACGGTGCCGATCGTCGTCGACGAGGCCGATCGCCTCGTGGCCGCGCTCTGCGCGGGCAGCGGGATCGACCCCGCGTCGCCCGCCGCGGCCGAGGCGTGGCTCGAAGGGCCGCGCGCGATCGCCCTCGCCGCGCGCCTGCGCGGTGACGCGCTCGCCGACCTCGCG
>CAIVJW010000335.1 GCA_903906315.1 uncultured delta proteobacterium
CGCGCGCGGCGGGAGCCTCGCCGGCCCCAGCACGCTCGGCGGCATGCGGCGCCTGCTCTGCGAGCTCGGCCGCGCCCTCGCCGAGACCGAGCACGGCGCCCGCTGCCCCGGCGTCGTCTCCTTCGCGGACGAGGACGGGGGCGATCAGGGCCTCCGCACCGACTTCTCCCGCCTCGTGAACCTGCGCAACCAGGCCGTCCACGCGAACGACTTCGAGTGGCCCGCGTTCGAGGACACCTGGCGCCGCGTGCTCACCGACGACGCGCGACCGCTCCTGCTGCGCGTGCTCGACGCGCGCGACGAGGTCGGCGCGCTCCTCGGCGGGCCGCACTCGGGTGCTCACTGAACGTCGATGTCACACGCCCGCCCCTCGCGAGCGGGTGAATCGACCGTCGCCCGTGCGCGAAGCGTCTCGAAATCAAGCTCGGCGCGCCCGACCCCTTCGGTTGGGGCTGCACTACGTTCGAGGTGCTGAGGAAGCCGCCGACCAAGGCGGAGGTCGAGGCGTCGCGCGCGCTCTACCGCGACCGGTTCCGACTGCTTCAGCGGCGCAACGGCTGGAAGGGCATCGTCGGCAAGAGACAGGGCCGCGAAGAGGCGCGCATCCGCGAAGAACTCCACCGTCAACTCGCGATCGCGACCGACTGTTGTTGACATCCACGCTCAGGGGACGCGATCATCGCGCCCATGGCTCTTGTCGAATCGTCCGTCCCGCAGGATGTGAACGCCCGGATGGGCACTGCGCCAGCAGTTCCCGCGTGGTCGTGGCGCGACATCCTTGCGCGCTCGCCCCTCATCGGAATACCGCACTTCCAGCGCGGCATGGTGTGGGACTCGTCGAACCGCGTGGCCCTCCTCGAGTCGCTCTATCAGGGCGCGCCCTGCGGGATGTTCGTGACTTGGCGGCCGGATCCGGACTCCCACGTTGTCGACATCGGTATTTCGGTGCTCTCGGAGAAGCCACTCGACGCACCGCACGCGATCTGGATGGTCGACGGACAGCAGCGGACTCGGAGCTTGATATCTATCTTCCGCGAGTGCGTCGGTGCGGAGGTTGGGAGCGGCGGCGGGCTCGAACCTAGGCGACCGCTCCTGGTGCCGCGCTGGGTGCTAGAGTCGATTCGGCAACACCTGCCGGAGGGGGCGCAGGCGGACGGCGACATCGATCCGGAGCTCGAAGACTCGGCGCCGAACGTCGAGGAGACGATCGCCCCGGCGAACGACGAAGACGTGGAGCAGGCGCCGGACAAGGGGCAACCTTCGTGGTTCGTCTGCGTGCCGGCGCTCGTCCCGCGCGGCAACGACGAGGATGATTGGTGGCGCAGGAGCGCGGCGAGCGCCCGTGTCGTGCGGTACTCCCCATTTCGTGCCTTCAAGGAAGGCGCGCTCGTCGCCAAGCGGGCGGTCGCGCCCGTCGGGCTGCTGCCGCTCGCCCTGTTCTTCGCGGACGAGGACCCGTTCTCTCCCGAGCGGCTGCGCGGCTACGTCGCCTCGCTCGAGGGCGGCGACTTCGATGCGCTCCAACGGGACATGCCCTGGGGGCCGCTGTGGCTCACTGGCAGGGCCGTGCGGTGGCGGGACGTGACGAGCGTGCCCGAGCGCGAGCGGCTCCTGCGCTGGATGAGGTCGATCGAGGCGGAGAGGGACGCCGCGGCGCGACCGTTCTCCGATGCGCTGCGCCGACTGCACGCGCTCTTCCGCGAGCCGCGTTTCGCCATCGGCGAACTGCCGCTGGGCGACCTCCCGAGCGCCGTGGCCGCATACGTGCGCATCAACCGCGCGGGCGTGCGAGTCCGAGCCGAGGAGCGCGCGATGGCGGTCCTCATGCGGGTGCATCCACCGCTGCTCGACGCGCTGTCGGCCTTCCTTCGTGCGCGTGACGAGCGATTGGAGGCCGCCGCCGATCCTCGCGCGGCGCTGACGCACGCGTCGGATCGGACCTTTGGCTTCGGCCTGTGGATGCAGGTCGTCGTGCGGTACGTCGTGCTCGCCGAGTTTCCGAGAGGGGCGGCGCGGTGGCTGGGCGCCGACCTCCTCGAGAAGCCGACGGTGCGCCAGAAGCTCGAGTTCGCCGCGGAGAAGGCCGAAACGCTCACTGCCATGCGCGAGCGAACGCGCGGCGCTGTCGAGCGCGCGTCGCGGGCGCTGCTGCTGCTCGACGATCTGCTGTCGAAGGAGGTCTACCTCGACCACCGGATGGCGCGCCCCGACGTGCAGCAGTGCTGGCCCTTCATCGAGATCTTTTCGCGCCTCTCCGTAGCGGATCTCGACGCCCTGTCGCGAAGCGAGGGGGCTCGCGAGGCCCTGGCTCTCGTGCTGCTCGTCTCGATGCTGCGAGGGGCGGTCACCAAGGCCAAGCTACAAGACCTGTGCGACGCGATTCATGGTGTGGACCTCTCCGCCGGGGCGCCGCCGGAAGAGCGGCTCGGGCTGTTGTTGCGGTCATTCATCCGGCGGCTCGCAGAGCCCGTCGGTGGCCCATCGTCGCCGCTCGCACTGCTTCGCCGTGCGGCGCTCGAGCGCTACGAGAAGCTCGTGGGAGAATCGCGAAGCCTTCAGCATCCCGCGGTGGGCTGGCTGTACGCGATCGAGCGGCGCGGCGAAACCATGGACTTCCATTGGCCGCGCCAGATCGAGGCCTGGCATCGGTCGGAGGAGCTCGACAAGAGCGGCGCCGAGGACTTCTTGTGCCGTGGGTGCCGCGGCAAGGAGTCGGTGACGGAGGCGGCGGCGCTCTCCGCGTCGATGTACGGCGAGCTCGGAGCTGCGCCCGAGAAGCAGCACATCGTGCCGTTTTCCGATGCGAGGATGATTCTCGACGAGGGCGGCACGCGCGCCACCGCCTCGCCGGCCAACGACATCGGGAACCTCACCTGGATCTCGTCGATCCAGAACGGCCTCGACCACGGGTTCTCGGACTACTGGATGGTGCTCGATGATCCGCGAGACCACGACAACCTGCGCGCCCGTGGGTTCGTGGACGCCGCCGACGCGCGCGAGAGCGCCGCGGCGATCTTCGAGCGGATGGGCGAACTCGTCGCGGCCGGCCGCCCACGCGACGCGGCGCAAGACTTCCGCGCGTTCTGCGAGTATCGGCGCGACTGGATGAAGCGAGCGATGGCGGCCTGGGTCTACGCCCGGATCGAGCACCCGCTCGCGGCATCGCTGCTCGGCGAGGAGCCGGGAGCCGCCGACCGGTGTGACCTGAATCCGAACGGATAGGCCGACCACCCGGACCACGGCTCGCCTCGCGGCTGGGTTCCTCCGCTCGCCCTGCGTTCGAGGCTCGTGCCTGGCGCAGGCTGCGCCGATCATGCGATCGTCTTCGCACCGGGCGGCGGGCGAAGGAGCGCCTGCCGAGCACCGCAGCCCTGTCGCTGGAGACGCGGCATGACTCCCTGGCCCGTCATGCCACCCGTAGGCGTCGCCCATGAGCCAACACGAACCCGCTGAAGTGACCTGTCCCGCGTGCGGCGTGGTCTCGACCATCACGCGGTGGCACTCGGTGAACACGGCGATCGATCCCACCGCCGCACGTGCGCTCCTCGATGGATCACTTCAGCAGTTGCGTTGCTCGTGCGGGGCGGAGAGCCAGATGGCGTACGACGTTCTCTACCACGACGCCGAACGCCACGTGATGATCCAGGTCGCCACCGGCGACGTCGATGCCACGCGCAAGGCCCTGCTCCAGGCGTTCGCGCACGTCGGCGACACGCTGCGCGCCGTCGGATCGCACTTCGTCACCCGGATCGTCACGGACCACGATCATCTCGTGGAGAAGGTTCGACTCCTCGACGCGGGGCTCGACGACCGCGTCTGGGAGCTGACGAAGCGCGAGCTCGCTCTGCAATGCCCCGAGATCGACGGTCGGCCGCTGCTGTTCGGCGGCGAGGAGCATGACGGTTTCGTCGCCGTGGGCTTCGACAAGGAGGGCCCCGCCGGCACCGTCACCGCGCCGCGTTCCATGTACGCCGCGCTCGAGGCGATGTTCCGTGAGGCGGGGCTGCTCGAGGAGCCGAAGCCGTGGTCGGCGGTCGACGCGGGGTACGCCCAGCGGCTCTACACGAAGCTCGAACGAAGGCGGCGTCGGAGCCGCTGAGCAGGCTGCGGGCCACGACGCCCGCTGCTCCCGCGGAGTGTGCGCTACCGCCGTCGCCGCACCTTCTTCGACAGCGCCGCGAGCTACGAGATCGTGCGCGACAACCTCGACACCCTCTACACCGCCATCGACGACGGCGCGACTGGCGTCCGCATCCCCAAGCACGCGAAGAAGGAGCTCGACGCCTTCCTCGACTGCGGCCTGCTCTGCCGGGGCTTCGCGCGGCTGTGGTGCGCTCGGTGCAATGAGAGCCGCCTTGTCAGCTTCAGCTGCAAAGGCCGCGGATTCTGCCAGTCATGCATGGGCCGCCGCATGTGCGCGACGTCCGCGAATCTCATCGACCACGTCCTGCCCGAGGTCGCGCCCTCGATCGCGAGGCTCCACAGGTGCTCGAGCGGTGACGGGGCGCGAAAAAGCGCCCAGTACTCGTTGCCGACCACGACCGCCCGCCAGTTCGTGACGTAGATCAGCGACGCGAGGGCGTCGGCGCGGATGCGCGCGAGCTCGTCGGGGCGCGCGAGGGTCGCCGCGTGGAGGCCGGCCAGGGCGAGCGCCGTGAAGAGAGCGGGGATCAGCCGCCGTGCGCGCCTCGCCCAGAACGCGCCGAGGCGAATGCGCCCCTCCCTCGCGTGCTCGGCGACGAGGAGGCTCGTGATCAGGAACCCCGAGAGCACGAAGAAGAGGTCGACGCCGAGGTAGCCCCCCGGCAGGAGGCCCGCGTGGAAGGCGAGGACGCCGGCGACGGCGACGCCGCGCAGGCCGTCGAGCGCGGGGATCGGCTCGATCGTCGGAGCTCGGTCGCGAGCGGCTGCGGTCGCGCCCTCGAACGCCATTTCAGTTCACGCAGCGGAGCGCGGCGGCCCGGCACCTGTGGTCGCGTGAGCACGCCGAGGAGCGCGCGCAGTCGGCGTCGGATCGGGCGCGGCAACGTCCGTCGACGGCCGAGCAGAAGCCGTCCTCGCGGCAGGCGGCGCTGGCCTGGCAGCTCGGCGTGGCGGCCACGCACGCGCCGTCGCGCGCCGCGCAGCGCGCCTCGTCGCGACAGCGCTCGGAGCGGGCGCAGGGCTCGTCGCGCATGGCTTCGCAGCGCCCGCCGCGCGCCGAGCACAGGCCGAAGACCCGGCAATCGTCCGACCGCGCGCAGTCCTCGCCTGCGGCGACGCACACCCCGTCGCCGCCCGGCGTGCAGAGGCCATAGCGCGCGCAGAGCTCGTCGCAGCGCCGACGGAGCCCCGCCTCGCAGCCGATCGCGCCCGCGAGGGCCAGCGCGACGAGGGTCGGCGCGATCGCCGAGAGGCTGCGGGGGGGGGCGCGCACCAGGACCGCGACGACGGTACCACCCGCGGCGATCTCCGAGAATTGGTTGTCCGGTGTGCCGGTGAGCTCGACCCTCGCCGAAGAGGGTTTGCAGCACGATCGCGCGGGTTTCGTGGGCCACCCGGAGCAGAAGGCGACCACGAAGGCACCCGGGGCACGGAGGCAGACGAGCTCGGAGCTCGGCGTCTCCGTGCCTCCGTCCCTTCGTGGCGAGGATACTCGCGGCGCGGAGCCGCGGCCGGAGACGACCTGCCCGCGCCGGGCTTCCGGCGCACACGGGATCCTCGCGCACCCGCGCGAGGGGCTACCCGCCGCCCGCCAACCGCTCGAGCTCGTCGGCGTCCACGAGATCCTTGGACTCGGCCCCCGCGCGCTCGAGCGCGTCGAGC
>CAIVJW010000336.1 GCA_903906315.1 uncultured delta proteobacterium
GCGGCCCCTCCCCCGGAATACCAAGTCTGATCGTAGTAGTCCAGGTTCCACTCCCACATTCCACCGGCCAGATCGCGCTGGCCCCACTTGCCGTTGCCAGCAGGCGTGCTCCCCACCGGTGCGAGATCAGCAAACGAGCAGCCGGCCATACCGTCGTGCTTGCAATTGAACACAGCCAGGGTGTTGTCTGGCGCGGCGCCGCTGGCCCACGGGTAAAGCCGGTTGTCGGACCCACCTGCCGCCGCGTACTCCCACTCGGCCTCCGTCGGCATCCTGCCCCCGTCCCACGCGCAGAACGCAGCCGCCTCGTACCAGGACACACAGTTGATGGCGTAGCCCTCGTTCGCGCCGGGCGCGTCCGTCCAGGTCTGGTATGGGGCGCTGCACTTGAGGTTGGCAACGAGCGCTGCCTGACTGGCCGCGAGGGAAGCATTCCAGCCCGCCTGCCAGCCGCTGTTCACGATGAGCGGGTGCGCCCCGGCCCCCACCGCTGGCGGCGTCCCGTTGAATTGAGCGACGAACTTGCGGAACCGGCCGACGGTGATCTCGAACGTGTCGAGCTTGAAGCTCGCCACCGTCGCGCTGTGCTCGGGTGTCTCGCTCGAACCCCCGCCGTAGGCATCCGTGCCGCCCCCGCGCCCCATCGGGAACGTGCCGCCCGGGACCACCTGCGCGTCGCAGCACGAGATTCCGGCGCACAAGAGGCCGCCGGCGCAGGAGGGGCCTTCGGCGACGGCGCCGCTGCACGTGAGCGGCGCGCCACTGCACTGACCGCCGGCGCAGTCCGAGGCCACGTCGCAGAGCTTGCCATTGGCGCACTTCGAGCACGCAGCCCCGCCGCAGTCGACGTCCGTCTCGCTGCCGTCTTTCGATCCGTCCCAGCACTGGCACGTTCCGCCCGCGGCGCAGACGTCGGCGCCCGCGCAGCCGTTCTTCGGATCCGTGCCCGCCACGACCGCGGCGCACGTGCCGTCGGCGACGCCCGTCAGCGCCTTCGAGCACGCCTTGCAGGCCCCGCCGCAGGCGCTCTCGCAGCACACGCCGTCGACGCACGCGCCCGTCACGCACGCGGCGGGGGCGGCGCAGGCCTCCCCTGTGACCTTCTTGCAGGCCCCCGCGCCGTCGCACGCATTCGAGCCGGAGCACGCGGGGCTGTCGTCCGCGCCGTTCAGCCCGATGTTCGTGCAGCTGCCCACCGCACCCTGGAGGTTGCACGCCGTGCACGGGCCATCGCAGAGGGCGTCGCAGCAGCTCCCATCGGCGCAGAAGCCCGAAGCGCAGTCCCCCGCCGTCGCGCAGTGCTGGCCCTGGCCGCATCGGGAGCACGCTCCGCCGCAATCGACGTCCGTCTCGCTCCCGTCCTTGCCACCGTTGCTGCACGTTCCCGCCTTGCAGATCTGGCCCAGACACACCGCGCTCAGGCAGTCCGCGCCCTTCGTGCACCCGAGGCCGTCGGCGCACTTCTGCGCGCACGATCCGCCGCAGTCGACGGCGCTCTCGCCGCCGTCCTGCTTGCCATCGCAGCAGGTGCTGCACGTTCCCACGGGCGCGTTGCAGCAGCCCTTCGACGCGCAGTCGCCGGCCACCGTGCAGGCGAGCCCGTCGGCGCAGGATCCGCACGCGCCGCCCCCGCAGTCCACCGCGGTCTCATTGCCATTCTTCACGCCGTCGGAGCAGCTCGGCGTGCAGGACGACCCGTCGCACGCGCCTCCCGCGCAGTCCGATCCCTGCTTGCAGCCCTTCGTCGGCCCGCACTTCGCGCACGCGCCGCCGCAGTCCACGTCGGTCTCGCTGCCGTTCTTCACGCCGTCGCCGCAGGCGGGCACCGCGCACTTCTTCGAAACGCCGCAGAGCTGGCTCGCGCAGTCGCTGCCCTTGTCGCACACCTTGCCGTCGCCGCACGCGGCGCACGCGAGCCCGCCGCAGTCCACGTCCGTCTCGCTGCCGCTCTTCACGCCGTCACCGCACGACGCAGCCACGCAGAGGTTCGCCACGCAGACCGTCGGCGCGGCGCAATCCAGGGGAACCACGCACGCGACGCACGCCCCCGTGCCGCTGCAAAACTTCCCCCCGTTCTGCCAGCACGGCTGGCCCGCCACGCTCGCCCCGTGCGAGGGCACACCCACCGTGCACGAGTCGTCGGTGCAGTCGTTCGCGTCGTCGGAGTCGGAGTCGTCATCCGACTGCGTCATCCCGCCCTTGCCGTCGCAGACCCACGCCTTGCAGTCGGCCGGCGTCTGGGTGGCGAGCTTCGTGCCTCCCACCGCAAACTTGGTCTGGCAACTCCCGCTCACGCAGGAGATCGACGCGCAGTCGGGAACCTTGGGCGCGGGACACGCCGGATCGCAGGTGCCGGACCCGCCAGACCCGCCGACACCCCCGCTTCCTCCCTGGCCCCCATGGCCTCCCTGGCCCCCGTTGCCGCCCGCCCCCGCGACGCCTCCCGTCCCGAGGCCCCCCGTGCCCCCGTGGCCGCCGCTGGCGGTCGACCCGCCCTGGCCCCCGGTCCCCGTTCCCCCGTGCCCGCCCGGGCCCGCGCCTCCCGACCCGGTGGCGGACCCGCCCTGCCCACCCGAGCTGCCCGCGTCGCGCGCGGCGCCGCCCGCGCCAGGGTGGTCGTCGGGCATCGGGCCGGGGCAGCCGGACGTGAGGAGTCCGAGGCTCGCGAGGAGAGCGGGGGACATTCGTCGAAGCGAGAGCATCGGACCTCCGAGATCGGACCATTCACGATCGCCCGCCGACCGGCGTCGGCAGGCCCATTCACCGACTACCGA
>CAIVJW010000337.1 GCA_903906315.1 uncultured delta proteobacterium
CCCGCCGCGCCGCCGCCCGCTCCGCCCGCCGCGCTACCGCCGGCGCCGCCCGATCCGCCCGTCGCGCTACCGCCCGTTCCCGTGGCCGCGCCCCCCGCGCCCCCGCCCCCCGAGGTCGTGGTGCCACCGCCCGAGCCGCTCGTGGCGGTCGAGGCCGCCGAGCCGGCGTCCTCGCTGCTGCACGCGACGACCAGCGACAGGGACAGGGTCCACGTGGCGAGTCGGGCGAGGGGGCGGGCGAACGAGGCGAGGTCCTGAAACGGCATCGGGTAGCGCTCACTTTCGTGGGAAACGAGGGATGAATCAGTCACGCTATCACGAACGAGGCAACCCTGGCCGATCGTGTCCGCGAACACGCTCAATCGGGCGACCGAGAGGGGGAATGACGCGCGGCGCGCCGCCGCCGGCCTCGCGCTAGACTGGTCGCACCATGGAGCCCGCGAAGAAGCTCGCCACCGTCGACGACCTGCTCGCGCTGCCGGGCGAGGTGCGCGCGGAGCTCTGGGACGGTGAGCTCACGTTCCTGCCGCCCCCCACGCCGGAGCACGGCCGCGGGCAGGTCGGGATGGCCGGGGCCATCGGGGGCCCGTTCGACCTCCGGCACGGCCGCGGCGGCCCCGGTGGCTGGTGGATTCTGACCGAGGTCGACGTCGCGCTGCTCGGCCAGGTCGTCCGCCCGGACCTCGTCGGCTGGCGCCGCGAGCGACTGCCGAGCCCCTGGGGCCAGCGGCCGGTCGAGGTCGTGCCCGACTGGATCTGCGAGGTGGTCTCGCCCTCGAACGCGTCGACCGACCGCGTGAGCAAGCGGCGCCTGTACGCGCGCGCGGGCGTCGCGCACTACTGGCTCGTCGACCCGGCCGCGCGGACGCTCGAAGCGCTCGCGCTCGCGGGCGGTGCGTGGACGGAGGTCGGCGCGTTCGACGACGACGACGTCGCGCGCGTGCCCCCCTTCGAGGCGGTCGAGATCGAGGTGACGCTGCTGTTTCCTCCGCGCGATCCGCCCGCGGGCGCGCAGCGCTGACGGCGCGAGCGGGTGACGTTGGGCCTTTCCGCCCGTCTTGCCCCTCTCTCGTCAGGATTGGGCGAGAGGGGGGCGCCTTCGGCGCGAGGGCGGAAGGGCGGAAGCAGAGTGGAGGGCGGGATCGGCGACGGACTGGGCCCGCGCGTGGGGCTTGGGGCGCCTTCAGCCGGGCGGGGCTTCGCGGGGAGGAAACAGCAGCGCGACCTCGATCTCGACCGCGTCGAACGGCGGGATGCGCGCGGCGAGGTCCTCGTCGTCGAACGCGCCCGCGTCGTGCCAGAGGCCGTCGCGCAGCGCGAGCGCCTCGAGGGTGCGCTCCACCGGGTCGACCAGCCAGTAGAACGGCACGCCCGCGCGCGCGTAGAGGCGGCGCTTGCGGATGCGGTCGTGGCCCGCGATCGGGTCTCGCGCGACCTCGTCAGCCCAGGTTCGGCGCGAGCCACCGCTCGGCTTCGGCGAGCGGCACGCCCTTCCTCTCGGCGTAGTCGGCGAGCTGGTCGCGGCCGATCTTGCCGACGTTGAAGTAGCGCGCCTTCGGGTGGCCGAAGTAGAGGCCGCTCACGCTCGCCGCGGGCTGCATCGCGCAGCTCTCGGTGAGGGTCATGCCGATCTCGCCCGCGCGCAGCAGGTCGAAGAGCGCGCGCTTGTCGGAGTGGTCGGGGCACGCCGGGTAGCCGAACGCGGGCCGGATCCCGCGATACCGCTCGGCGACGAGGTCCTCGTTCGAGAGCTCGCCCTCGCCGAAGCCCCACGCGCGCCGGGCGTCGGCGTGCAGCTTCTCGGCGTACGCCTCGGCGAGCCGGTCGGCGAGCGCCTTCACGAGGATGGCGCTGTAGTCGTCGAGATCGGCCTCGAACTTCTTTGCGAGCGCGTCGGCGCCGATCCCGGCGGTGACCGCGAACGCGCCGACGTGGTCGGCGAAGCCGGCGTCCGCGGGCGCCACGAAGTCGGCGAGCGACAGGTGCGGCCCCGGATCCTTCTTCACCTGCTGCTGCCGCAGCATCGGGAAGCGCGCAAGCTCGCGGTCGCGCGCCTCGTCGGCGAAGATCACGACGTCGTCGCCCTGCGAGGCCGCCGGCCAGAAGCCCCACACGGCCCGCGCCTCGATCAGCCTCTCGTCCAGGATGCGCGCGAGGAGCTTCTGCGCGTTCTCGTAGAGCTCGCGCGCGGCGGCGCCCTGCGCGGGGTGATCGAGGATGGCGGGGAACTTCCCGACGAGCTCCCACGCCGTGAAGAAGAAGGTCCAGTCGATGTGCCGCGCGATCTCGCCGAGGTCGGCCGCGCGCTCGACGCGCCGGCCGGTGAACGACGGCTTGGCGAGGTCCTCCGCGCGCCACGCGATGGCGAGCCTCGACGCGCGCGCGTCCTCCCACGGCACGAGCGCCTTGCCCTTCTTGCCCTTGTAGAGCTCGACGAGCTGCGCCTGCTCGGCGCGGTTCTTCACGTCGAGCGCCACGCGCTTGTCGGGGTCGAGCAGCGCGGCGACGACGCCGACGGCCCGCGACGCGTCGAGCACGTGCACCGTCTCGTGGTCGTACTCGTGGGCGATCTTGAGCGCCGTGTGCTGCCGGCTCGTGGTCGCGCCGCCGATGAGGAGCGGCAACGCGAAGCCCTGCCGCTTCAGCTCCTTGGCGACGTGGACCATCTCGTCGAGGCTCGGCGTGATCAGGCCCGAGAGGCCGATCACGTCGACGTCGTGCTCGCGCGCGGCGTCGAGGATCCTCTGACACGGCACCATCACGCCGAGGTCGATGATCTCGTAGTTGTTGCAGCCGAGCACGACGCCCACGATGTTCTTGCCGATGTCGTGGACGTCGCCCTTCACCGTGGCGAGCAGCACCTTGCCGTGGCCGCGACCGCCCGCGCGGGCCTTCTCCTCGGCCATGAACGGCTCGAGGAAGGCCACGGCGCGCTTCATCGCGCGCGCGCTCTTCACGACCTGCGGCAGGAACATCTTGCCCGCGCCGAAGCGGTCGCCGACGGTCTTCATCCCGTCCATGAGCGGCCCCTCGATGATGTGCAGCGGGCGCGGGTACTTCTGCCGCGCCTCCTCGAGATCCACCTCGAGGAACTCGACGATCCCGTCGACGAGCGCGCGTGAGAGCCGCTCCTCGACGGTGCCGTGCCTCCACGCGAGGTCGACCTCCTTCTTCTTGCCGGTGCCCTTCACGCGCTCGGCGATCTCGATCAGCCGCTCGGTCGAGTCGGCGCGGCGGTTCAGGATGGCGTCCTCGACCCGCTCGCGCAGCTCCGCCGGGATCTCGTCGACGACGGCGAGCTGCCCCGCGTTGACGATGCCCATGTCGAGCCCGGCCTCGATCGCGTGTAACAGGAAGACCGAGTGCATCGCCTCGCGCACGACGTTGTTGCCGCGGAACGAGAACGAGAGGTTCGAGATGCCGCCGCTGATCTTGGCGTGCGGGCAGGTCGCCTTGATCTGCCGCGCGGCCTCGATGAAGCCGAGGGCGTAGTCGGCGTGCTCCTCCATGCCCGTCGCGATCGCGAACACGTTCGGGTCGAAGACGATGTCGTGCGGGTCGAAGCCGACCTCTTCGACGAGGATCTTGTAGGCGCGCTGGCAGATGCTGACCTTGCGCTCGACCGTGTCGGCCTGGCCCTGCTCGTCGAAGGCCATCACGATGGCGCCGGCGCCGTAGCGGCGGACGATCTTCGCGCGGTCGCGGAACTCGGCCTCGCCCTCCTTCAGCGAGATCGAGTTGACGATGCCCTTGCCCTGAACGCAGCGCAGGCCGGCCTCGAGCACCGTCCAGCGCGAGCTGTCGATCACGAACGGCACGCGCGCGACGTCCGGCTCCGTGGCGATGTAGTTCAGGAACGTCGTCATGGCGGCCTCGCTGTCGAGCATCGCCTCGTCCATGTTGACGTCGAGGAAGTTGGCGCCGTTCTTCACCTGCTCCACCGCGACGGCCACCGCGGCCGCGAAGTCGCCCTTCTTCACGAGCTCGGCGAACTTGGCCGACCCGGTGACGTTCGTGCGCTCGCCGATCATCTGGAAGTTCGAGTCGGGGCGCAGGACGAGCGTCTCGAGGCCGCTGTAGCGCGTGAACGGGGCCGGCGGCGGCACGTGGCGCGGGCCGATCGTCGCGACCGCGCGCGCGATGGCGCGGATGTGGTCGGGCGTCGTGCCGCAGCAGCCGCCGACGACGTTGACGAGGCCCGACGCCGCGAACTCGCCGACGAGGCCCGCCGTCATCTCGGGCACCTCGTCGAAGCCGCCAAATGCGTTCGGCAGGCCGGCGTTCGGGTAGCAGGAGACGCGCGTGGCGGCGACCTGGGCGAGCTCCTCGAGGAAGGGCCGGACCTCGCGCGCGCCGAGCGAGCAGTTGATGCCGACGCTCCACGGCTTCGCGTGGGCGATCGACGTGTAGAACGCGTCGACGGTCTGGCCGCTCATCGTGCGGCCGCTCTTGTCGATGATCGTCACCGACAGCAGGAGCGGCAGGCGCACGCCCTTCTCCTCGAAGACCTTCTCGATCGCGACCAGCGCGGCCTTGGCGTTCAGCGTGTCGAAGATCGTCTCGACGAGCAGCACGTCGGCGCCGCCGTCGATGAGCCCGCGCGCGGCGTCGGCGTACGAGGCCTCGACCTCGGCGAACGTCACGACGCGCGCCGCCGGGTTCGACACCTCCATCGACATCGAAAGTGTGCGGTTCAGCGGCCCGATCGCGCCCGCGACGAAGCGCGGCTGGCCCGGCGTGCGGAAGCTCCACAGGTCGGCCGCCGCGCGCGCGACCTTGGCCGCCTCGAGGTTCAGCTCGTAGGCGAGCGACTCGAGGCGATAGTCGGCCTGGCTGATGGCCGTCGAGGCGAAGGTGTTCGTCTCGATGAGGTCGGCGCCGGCCTCGAGGTACTGCTCGTGGATGCGCTGGATCGCGGCCGGCCGCGTGAGGCAGAGGACGTCGTTGTTGCCCTTGAGGTCCTGCCCGTGGTCGCGGAAGCGGTCGCCGCGGTAGTCGGCCTCCTCGAGGCCGAGGCGTTGGACCATGGTGCCCATGGCGCCGTCGATGAGCAGGATCCGGCGGGAGGCGATCTCGTCGAGCAGGGCGCGCACGTCGCGGTGGGGCGATTTCACGCGGCATGGAGTAGCAGGGGCCCCGCGGGGAAACCACCCGACCGGCGGCCGCCCGCGGGGGGCGCGGACGTGGGGCTCGCGGTGATCCGTTCGGCGGGCGCGGTTCTCCTCCCCCCGAGCCTCGGGGGGAGGTACGAAGGAGCTAGCGAGTCGGGTCGGGCACTCGGAAGGCTTGCCGGCCCGGGCCCGCCCAGTGAGGAGGACACGAATGCGCGAGATCAGAGAGCCGGTGTCCGGGTCCGTCGCGACCGCCCCAGCCCATTTTCAGGGCAGCGGCGCAGGATCGGCCGTGATCGCGTGCGGGCCCGGCGGCCGTGGCGGCGCGACCGCGGCGGGTAGGCCGGGCGGAGCGGGCGGCGGGGCCCTCGACGACGTCGGCGCCCCCAACGCCGCCACGCGCGGCCCCGACTCGGCGAAGGCCGGCTGCGATCGCGACGACGGCGCCCCGCCGCCTCCCGGGTGCTGCCCGTGACGGCGACCGTGGACCGCGAGGCCGTGAAGCGGCGGGTCGACGCCGCGAGCGCCGCGGCGACCCGGCGCGACTACGCCGGCGCGCTCGTCGAGCTCGAGGCAGCCCTCGCCGACGATCCGACGCACCTGCGCGCCCTCGATCTCGCGGGTTTCGTGCTGTTCTTCCTCGGCCGCTTCGCCGACGCCGAGGCCATGTGCCGGCGCGCGATCGCGATCGACCCGGATCACGCCTACGCGCGCAAGGGCCTGGGCCTCTGCGTCGCGCGGCAAGGGCGCGTCGACGAGGGCGTCGCGTCGCTGCGGCGCGCGATCGCGCTGAAGCCCGCGTGGTTCGACCCGTACTGGGATCTCGGCGTGGTCTTGCGCGACGCGGGCCGCCCCGGCGAGGCGCGCGAGGTGCTCGAGGAGGGCGCGCGCGCCGTGCCCGATCGACGCGCCGACTTCGAAGCGTTCCGGCGCGAGCTCGGCGCCTGATGGGGCGCAGGTTCCGGCGCGCTCCCGATCAATCGCACGGCCGGGCGCGCGTCGAGCTTGCATCGTGGGCGCGTTGCAGTAGAGGGGGCGCCCATAATGTCGAAGAAGACCGTCAAGAAGGTCGTGCTCGCCTACTCGGGCGGGCTCGACACGAGCGTCATCCTCACGTGGCTCAAGGAGACGTACGGCTGCGAGGTCGTCGCCTGGTGCGCCGACGTCGGCCAGGCCGAGGAGCTGACCGGCCTGCACGAGAAGGCGCGCGCGACCGGCGCCTCGCAGTGCGTGGTGGCCGACCTGCGCTTGGCGTTCGTCCGCGACTTCGTCTTCCCGGCCATCCGCGCCAACGTCGTCTACGAGGGCGAGTACCTGCTCGGCACGTCGCTCGCGCGCCCCTGCATCATCGAGGGCATGATGGCGACGGCGAAGGCCGTCGGCGCCGACGCGATCGCGCACGGCGCGACCGGCAAGGGCAACGACCAGGTCCGCTTCGAGCTCGGCGCCTACCACTTCGACCCGCACGTCTCGGTCATCGCGCCGTGGCGCGAGTGGGACCTCAAGTCGCGCACCGACTGCATCGCCTACGCGAAGGCGCGCAACATCCCCATCACCGTGACGGCCGAGAAGCCGTACTCGATGGATCGCAACCTGTTCCACATCTCCTACGAGGGCGGCATCCTCGAGGATCCGTGGCGCGAGCCCGACGAGTCGATGTTCCTGCTCACGAGGAACCCGACCCAGGCCCCCGACCAGCCCGAGTACGTCGAGATCGGCTTCGAGCACGGCAATCCGGTCACGGTGAACGGCGAGGCGCTCGGCCCGGTCGAGCTGCTGACCCAGCTCAACACCATCGCCGGCATCCACGGCGTCGGCCGCGTCGACCTGGTCGAGGACCGCTACGTCGGCATGAAGTCGCGCGGCGTCTACGAGACCCCGGGCGGCACGCTGCTCATGAAGGCCCACCGCGCCGTCGAGTCGCTCACGCTCGACCGCGAGGTGCAGCGCATCCGCGACGGCCTCATCCCCGAGTACGCGACCCTCGTCTACCGCGGCTTCTGGTTCTCGCCGGAGCGCGAGATGCTCCAGACGATGATCGACCAGACCCAGGAGCACGTGACGGGCGTCGCGCGCCTCAAGCTCTACAAGGGCACCGTCACCACGGTCGGCAGGAAGAGCCCGAAGAGCCTCTACCGCGAGGATTACGTCACGTTCGAGCGCGACGAGGTCTACGACCAGGCCGACGCGGCCGGCTTCATCCGGCTGAACTCGCTGCGCCTGCGCCTCCGCGCGATGCGCGGCTGACCGCATCACGGCGAATCATCCCTACGGTTGCGCACGATCGCAGCCGTAGGGAACGTCCGTGGTCCACGCTCGTCACGTCGCCCTCCTCCTGCCCTGGGTCGTCGCCGCTGCGCTCACCGCGTGTGGCGACAACGCGACGACGGCCGGCGACGCGCCGCTCGCCGACGCCAGCACGGCCCACGCCGCCGACGCGGGCGGCGCCGCGCCGGACGCCAGCGCTGCCGACGCGAGCGCCGAGGACGCGGGCGGCGCTGCGGAGGGGGGATCCGACGCGGGCGACGTCGACGCCGGCACGCGGGACGCGGGCGACCTCGACGCCGGCACGCAGGACGCCGGCGCGCCCGCCGCGTGCGACGCCAACGACGATTGCCAGGGTGGCGAGCTCTGCGTCGACCACGCCTGCCGCCCCGGGCCCGGCAGCCCCTGCGCCGCGGCCGCCGACTGCGGCACCGGCTTCTGCGCGGACCACGTCTGCTGCGGCAGCGCCTGCGACGGCGCGTGCTCGCGCTGCGACCTGGCCGGCACCGAGGGCCTCTGCCTGCCCCTCGCGGTCGGCGCCGACCCGGACGGCGAGTGCCCCGCCGGCGCGGCCTCCCAGTGCGCTAACCAGGGCGGCTGCGACGGCGCCGGCGCGTGCCTCGCGTGGGGCGCCGGCACCCCGTGCGGCGCGGCCTCGTGCGGCGTGGGGGACAAGCTGGCGCCTGCGAGCGCCTGCGACGGCGCGGGCGCGTGCGTCGCCCCGGCGCCCGTCGCGTGCGCGCCCTACCTGTGCGCGCCGTCCGGGTGCACGCAGGGCTGCGCGAGCGACGCCGACTGCGCGCTCGGCGCGACCTGCTCGAGCGGCTCCTGCCTGCAGCCGACCTGCCCCCTCCTCGGGCTCGGCCAGGGCGGCGGCGTCACCCACTACGTCTGCGACTGCCAGCAGGCCCAGGGCGCGTCGAAGGACTGCGTGCCGGGCGACGACGCCAATCCGGGCACGGACCCCGCAGCGCCGTGGCGCACCGTCGGCAAGGCGCGGGGCCACTTCCTCGGCATGCCGGCAGGCGACGCCATCGCGTTCTGCCGCGGCGGCGCCTTCGTCGTCGACGCCCTCGCCGGCTCGCGCTGGACCAACCCGAGCTGCCTCGCCGACAAGCCCTGCGTCGTGCGCGACTACCCGCCTCCCTGGCAGAACGGCCCTCTCGGGCGCCCCATCGTGACCGCGGTCGGCGGCGTCCACGCCTTCGCGCTCGAGGACGGCGGCCCCTCCGACCACGACGAAGGCTTCATCTTCATGCACCTCGACGTCCGCAGCGCCAGCGGCGGCGGGGTCGGGTTCTTCGTCTACAACGACATGGACGACGCGCTCCTCTGCGACGTGGCCATCGACGGCTTCGCGATTGGCATGCAGGTGGCCGGGTCGAACGCGCCGAATCCGGGCAGCGACGGCAAGAACGCTCGGGTCACGCTCCGCGCCTCCACCGTGACGAACAACTCCTCGCAGGGGTACCTCGGCGGCTGCGACGAGTGCGCCATCGAGCAGTCGACGTTCGACAACAACGGCTTCGCCCAGGCGGTCTTCAACCACAACATCTACTTCTCGAGCCCGAACGACCTCACGACCCACGGCATGCGGGCGGTCGGCAACGACCTGTACCGGTCGGCGATCGTCAATGGCAGTTGCCAGGGCGTCTCGCTGGTGGTGCACGGCGCGCACGACGGCCTGCGGATCGAGGGAAACCACGTCCACGAGGACGTGGGCGCGGCGAGCCCCGGGTGCTGGGGAATCGCCGTCGACACGGGCTACGGCACCGCCGAGGCGTTCACGGGGGTCGTCCTGCGCGGCAACCGGGTGACGAACGTCGGCAACATGGGGATCGGGCTGAACGCCTGCCAGGACTGCGTCCTCGAGGACAACGTGGTCGTGCAGACGCAGGCGTTCGAGACGAACGCGATCCAGGTGCCGGATCGCGCCCGCGGCGCGAACGATCTGCCCCTCGAGCGCGCCATCGTGCGAAACAACTCGGTCTTGCTGGGCGCCGCCGCGAGCGGCGCGGGCATCCGCCTCGGCGAGGAGGGCAGCGGCCACGTCGAGGTGTCGAACGCCGTCGAGTACCTCGGCGCGTCGGCGGTCTGGCGCTGCTTCGGGCTGAGCCTCGCCCCGGCGGCCTACGCCGCCGTCGGCCACAACCTCTGCCACTACCCGGGGTCGGCGGCCGGAGAGTGGGCGCAAGGCCACGGCAAGCTCGCGGCGTTCCAGCAGTCGACCGGGCTCGACGCCGGATCGACCGAGGCCGCGCCGCAGTTCGCCTCGGTCAGCGCCCCCGCCTTCGACCTCCGATCGGCGTCGCCTGCCTCCCCGCTGGTCGACGCCGGCGACCTCCTGCACAGCGCGCTCGCCGACCTCACGGGCAAGCCGCGCGACGCGAAGCCGGACATCGGGGCCTACGAGCGCTGACGGCGCCGACCAGCCTCGATCGCGACGCCGGTCACCGAAATGTATCACGCCGCCCCTTGACGGATCGCGTCGTGTGACACAACTATCTCCCTCGTGACACACGAAGGCGACAGCCCGCCCCCGCCCGTCGACGAGCCGACCCAGGCGGCCCCCTCGGCCGCCGCCGCCGCCGCCGATGCCCCCGACGCGAGCGACCCCCCCAAGAAGGAGCGCGTCCTCCACACCCGCATCCCGGCCGTGCTCGAGCACGAGCTCAAGCGCATCGCGGGCAGCCTCCGCGTCCCGGTGTCGAACCTCGTGCGGACGATCCTCGAGGATGCCATCGCGGTCGCCGACCGCGCGACGGGCGTCGTCGAGGCCGAGCTGCACGCGGCCGCTCGCATGGCCTCCGACCAGCGCGAGGCGCTACGAAGGAAGTTTCACCCCCGATCGATCCTCGACGAGGTCATCGGCTTCCAGCCGCTCGTGCTCACCCAGGAGACGCTCTGCACGGCCTGCGGCAAGGACCTCGGCCGCGGCACCGAAGCGTGGCTCGGGATCCGAGACACCCCCGGCCCGCGCGTCATCGCGTGCGGCGACTGCCTCCCGAAGGCCGCGAAGTAGGCCCCTCCGAGCGGCGCGCCGTCGCGCCGAACGCCACCGCCGCCGCGACCGCGCGCCGGCCACGAGCTCCCAGCCGCGGGCGAATGCCCGCGAAGGCGGTCGACGTGCGCGCGGCGCGCACCGGCCCGAGTTGAACCGACCGATTCACGAACCGAGGAGACCCGCCATGCAGACCACGACGACGACGACCCCCGCGACCGCGACCGCGACGACCACCAACGAGAAGGCGCAGACCAAGGTGAAGGCGCTCGTCGACACCGCGGTCGACGTCGGCATCGGCTGGGCGCGCTTCGGCCTGTCGATGGGCCGCCAGGCGCTCGAGAACAACGCCAAGACGCTGCACCTCGCGGCGGAGTCGCTGGCCAAGCTCGCGACGGCGCTCGAGGCGAAGAAGACCGCGGAGGCGGGCCCGGCGCCGATGGACGCCGCGGTTGCGCCGGAGCCGAAGCACGAGGCCTAGCAGGCCCGAAGGCCCGTCGGCGCCGCCGCCCCCGCACGGCGCGGCGGCGGCGCCCCGATCAGCGGGCGGCCACCCGCGTCCACATCATCATGAGGTTTCGCACGACCTGCCCGTCGGGCGGCTGCGCCATCGGGTTGATGTCGAGCTTCACGCCCTGCGCGGCGAGGCGCGTGAACGGGTTCTTCGCGTCGGCCGTCTTGAGCGGCACCGTCGGGTCGGCGGGGCGGAAGCCGAAGGCGAGCGCCTGCTCCTGCGCCGGCCGGCTCTTGAGGTAGTCGAGGAAGACCTTGGCCGCGGCCTTTTGCGCCGGAGTGACCCAGTCGCCCTTCGTGACCGCGACCGGGTGGTCGCTCCAGAGCGTCGTCGCAGGGTAGTAGATCTTGAGCGTGCCCCAGCGGCCCTGCGCGTTCTCGATCTGCGAGATCGCGAGGTTTTCATAGACGACCGCGACGTCGTACTTCGACGGACCGAAGCGGATCATGTCCGTCATGAACTGACCCGTGGACACCTCGAACTTGGGCACGCCCTTCTCGAGACCCTTGATGTACTCCTGGTACTTCGGCTTGAGCACGTCGCCGACCTCGAGCCCGGTCGCCTTGCCGTAGTGCTCGAGCGTCATCGAGAGCAGCGCCTGCAGGCCCGAGTTCGACTGCGTTGGATCGGTGTGGCCGAGCTTGACGAAGCCCCACTCGCTCTTGCCCTTGATCGCCGGCCACCCCTCGTTCGACGTGACGGCCTTGTGGATGGCCTTCCACGAGATCACGCCGCCGGACGCCTTGAGCAGCACCTCGGCGCGGTCCTCCCAGGCGACGAACACGAGGGGCGTGATCACGAGCGGGGCCGGCGCGTCGTCGCCGCTCGTGGCGAAGAGGTCCGATTTGTTCTTCGTCTGCCAGTCGGAGACGAGGAGGTTCAGCACGAGCGTGTCCGCCGGGCTCACGATCGTCGGCTTCTCCTTGCCGTCGACGATCGCCTGCGCGAGCGCGATGGACCCCTGCGCCTTGAGCGTCAGCTTGATCTCGGGGTGCAGCTTCTGGAACGCCGCCGCCGCCGCGTCGATCCAGTCCTTCTTCTCGGAGCTGTAGAGCATCGAGATCTCGACGCCCGCGGGCGGCGGCGCGGCGCTGCCCGATCCGCCCGCGGACGCGCTCGAAGCGGGCGCGGGCGCGTCCGACGGCTTCATCGTGAAGAGCAGGATCGCGGCGACCGCGACGACGAACCCGGCGATGATGATGATCTTCGACTTCATGCGGTCATGGACTCCCCGAGGCTCTGCAACGTCTCCTCGAACACCAACATGTCGCCGTTGATGCGCGCGAGCTCGTCGCTCATGCTGCCCGACAGCGCATCCATCGCCTGCGCGTCGAGCGCCTTCATGCGCACGATCTTCGGCGGCAGCCCCTCGATCGTGGCCGTCATGCGCGCCAGGCTCGCGACGACGCGCTCGCGCGCGGCCGCGATGTCGTCGAGCGCGCGGAGCTGCTCCTCGCGCATGCCCTTCGCGCTCTCGTAGCTCGCGCGGGTCTGGGGGTCGCGCGAGCCGCGCGCCTTCTCCGCGAGGCTATGGATCTCCCGGCGCACGGGCTCGGCGTCGGTGGTGGCGAGGTAGCGCCCGAGCTCCTCGGCGCGCTTCACGAGGCGAGCGGCGCCGGCCTCCATCTCGGTCATCGAGGACATGACGCCCCCGAGGTGGCCCTTCACCTCGTCGGGCGTCTCGGCGATCACCTCGTCGAGCCGCTCGCGGCCGCGCTCGAGCGCGCCCACGACGTCGCGCAGGTGCTGGTCGCTGAGATCGCCGGCCTCGGGGAGCTTCTCGGCCTCGGGGGCCCGCGCCTTGCGCCAGAACGCCGGGCTCGCGAGGTCCCACGCCACGAGCGCGGCGTACGCGACGCCGCCGATCGCCAGCACGGGCAGCGAGTGCAGCGCCGCCGCGCCGACCGCGGCCGATCCGACGACGACGAGGTTCAGCGTGCCCGTCACCGACTTCGCGACGACCTTGCCGACGGTGGCGCGGTCCGAACGATCGACTTCCTTCGCCACGTCGAGCCCCTCAGAAGAACGCCGCGAGGTCGCGGAACACGTCGGCGATGGTCGCGGTGTCCCCCTTGGACGAGGTGCCCTTTGCGGCCTCCGCGATCGTGGCGAGCACGGTCGGGTCCGCGCCTTCGCCGTACGCGATCGTGAAGACCTTGACGTCGCTCGCCGCCTCGGTGCTCCCACCGAGCCTCGACGTGAGGCCCGGCAGCGCGAGGGTCGATCCCTCGTCCCTGCCGTCGGTCATCACGACGACCGCGTGGATGATCCCCGGCGCCTTCTCGGCGCGCCCTTGCGCGAGCTCGAGCGCCTTGGCGACCGCGTCGTAGAGCGCCGTCTTGCCGTCGGCGATCTGGCCATCGATCTTCGCGTCGAGCTCGGCGCGGCTCGTTCCGACCTTCTTCGGGCCGAAGGGCGAGAACACGTTGCCGTTGAAGAAGATCAAGGTCGCGTCGTCGCGGGCGTGGAGCGTCGACAGGAACGCCTTGGCGCCCGACTTCGCCTCCGCGAGGGGCTTGCCTCGCATGCTGCCCGAGATGTCGAAGACCACGATCACGTCGCTCGACTTCTTGGCCGTCTGCCACACGCCGACGAGCTTCTCGAGGGTCGGGCCGTCGGGGACCTCGAGCAGCGTCTGGGGCTGCTTCGGGTCGACGCCGTGGGCCGCGTCGACGGGCGCGCCGATCGCGATCGAGGCGTCGGCGGGGCGAAAGCCGAGCGCGAGCGCGCGCTCCTGGGCCGGACGGGCCTTGAGGAAGGCGAGGAACGCGGCCGCGGCGTCGCGCTCCTCGGCGCCGACCCACTCCGCGTCGAGGACGGCGTACGGGTGGTCCGACCAGAAGGTCCCCTCGGTCGGGTACACCGCGACGACCGGAAACGGCGCGCCGGTGTCCTTGCCGTACGACTCGATGACGAGGTTCTCGTAGAGCACCGCGCCCGAGAGGTACGACGGCCCGCGCGAGAGCATCTTGTCGGCGAAGAAGCCCGTCGACTTGCCGTAGTGGACGATCGTCTGCTCGATGTCGGTGAGCTTCTCGACGACCTCCTTCTTGTCGAGGTCGGCGAGGCCGAGGCCGCGGACCTTCTTCGCGCCGGCGTACGCCTCGGCCACGATCGCCTGCAGGCCCGAGCTCGAGTACTCGGGGTGCGTGTGGCCGAGCTTGAAGCGGCCCCACTCGGGGTGACCGAGCGCGCCCCAGCCCTTCGGGTTGGCGGCGACCTTCAGCAGCTCGGCCCAGCCGACCGGCTTGCCGGGCCAGCCGAGCGCCTCGGCCATGGGCTTCCACATCGCGACGACGATCGGCGAGAGCACGAGCGGCTCGCCCGCGGGCGAGAGGAGCTTCGCGCGACCGGCCTTCGCGGCCCAAGCGCCGTTCAGCTGCGTCAGGTAGAGCGCCGACGCCGGGCTGAAGACGTGGGGCTTCAACGTGCCGGCGACGATGCCTTGCACGGCCTCGCCCGATCCCATCGCCTTGAGCTCGACCGCGACGGGTCGCCCGGACTTCGTCTTCGCGCCCGAGGCCTTGAAGGCGGCCGCCTGCTCCTCGAGCCAGGTCTTCTTCTCGCTGCCGTAGGCGACGGTCAGGCGGACCGGGTCCCCCACGGCCGCCGCTCGCGCCGCGCCGGAGCCCGCGGGAGCGGCGCTCGTGCCGCTGCCGCCGCCGGGCGGGTTGCAGCCGAAGATCATCACGAACAGCGAAAAGAGCCAGAGCGCAGCGGACCTCGTCATCACGGAGGAGCCTCCTTGGTGCCGGAAACGTAGCGGCGCCAGGTGACGATCTCGCGACGCCGCGCCCCCGCGGCGCGCGCCGAGCCATCCACGCCGCTTCTCGGACCGTCGCACGGCGCGACCGTACATCCTGGCCGGGGCCCGGGGCCAGCACCGCGCCGCCCTCGCGCCGACGCGGGGCGAAGCCGGGCCACCGCGCGCCCTCCCACCGGCCCCGGCACGCCCGAAGCGCCGGGACGTGCACGACCAGCCGGCGACCGAAGAGCGCCTCGAGCGCCCCGCGGGGCGAGGCGGCTCGCGATCGT
This sequence comes from uncultured delta proteobacterium, assembly GCA_903906315.1. Classification (GTDB taxonomy): domain Bacteria; phylum Myxococcota_A; class Polyangia; order Polyangiales; family Polyangiaceae; genus CAIVJW01. The sequence goes on from CAIVJW010000337.1 coordinate 14,927, forward strand.
CAGTCGACCTTCGGCGGGCAGGTGTGGCCGACGGAGAGGTTCTTCACCCGCGGAGACTTGACGGTCGGGTCGTCGCCATCGAGCCAGAGCCAGACGTCGAGGTCGAGGTAGCGGCCCGGGGTGACGCCCGCCTTGACGAGCCTCGCCTCGAGGTCGATCGGCGACGTGGCCGTGGGGACCTGCGCCGCGAGCACCCACGTGGCCTTCGCGAGGGCCGCCTTGTCGTCGGCGGTGCGCACGCGGAACATCACCGTCGATCCCTTCGGCACCTCGGCGTCCCACGCGAGCGACACCCAGCGCGTGGCGCCGTTCGCGCAGCCCTCGAGCGTCTCGAGGTAGTGGCCGGGGCCGTTCATGGCGAGCGCGGCCTGCAGCCCCGTCATGTCCGAGTACGTGTACGGCCCGACGAGCCCGGTCACCGCGTTGTTGGTGATCGTGTTGTCGGTGATCCCGGGGCCGGGGGTGATGACGGTGGCGAAGGCCTTCTGGTAGCTGATCGCCCAGATCTTGCCCTGCTTGTCGACGGCCATGCCCTTCGAGCTCGGCGTCTTCACGATCGTCTGCTCGAGGGTGTCGCCATTGACGCGCACCACCTCGGGGTCGCGCGCGCCCCAGACGAAGCCGTTCGCGTCGGCGGCGATGCCGTGAGAGAAGCCGCTCGGCGCGGCGGCGGCGTAGCGCTGCGCCGCGGGCGCGTAGTGGGCGTATCGCTTGATGCCATTGCCGCCGGCGAGCCACACGCGCTGCTTGAAGTCGACCGTGATGCCGTACGTGCCGTCGGGCATCTTGATCTTCTGCTTGGCGGCCGCGTCGCAGGTGTCCGGGCAGTTGCCGCCGGCGCCGCACGAGGTCTCGCAGACCTGGATGGCGTTGCAGCTCGCGTCGTCGAGGCACTTCGTCGTGTCGACGCGGCCGACGCAGCCGTTGTTGGTCATCCAGAGCTGCCCCTTGCCGTCGAGCGCGAGCCCGTAGACCGGGCACGGCGACGGGGTCGTGGCGAGCACCTTGCCCGTCTCGCCGTCGATCCTCCACAGGATGCCGTCGGTCGTCCCGACCCACACCACGTGCGTCTCCTCGATCGTCGGGGGCAGATCGGGGTCGGAGGGGGGGATCTGCTTGTACGAGTCCTGCACGGCGACGCCGCGGATGAGGTGGTCGCCGAGGGCCGTCTCCCAGACCTTGCAGTCGTCCTGCCCGTAGGGGAGCACCTCGTTCGGGCCGTGCGAGGTCGTGACGACCCCGTCGCCGTTCGTGTCGGGGCACTTGTCGCCGGCCGAGAGGATCTTCGTGACGCTGCCGCCCTTGCGATTGCCCACGTAGACGTTGCCGAGCGCGTCGACCGAGGTGCGCGACGGGTCGCCGGACCCGGTCGCGAACCGGCCGAGCTCCTGGAACGTCGTGGTGTCGACCTTCGAGACGACATTGCCCTTCGAGCTCGCGATCCAGATGAGGCTCTGTCCGGAGGTCGCGGCGAGATCGAGCACGAGCGCGCCGTCGGCGTCGGTGCTCACGTTCGAGCTGTCGTGGTTCTTCGGGTCGAAGGGCGAGGCGGTGCCGGCGCCGGACTCGTCGTTCGTGCAGCCGGCGCCGCACGAGCCGGTCGCGCCGGTCGTGGCCACCCCGGCGCCGCCCCCGCCGGTCGGGGTGGTCGTCGAGCCTGGGCCCCCCGTGCCCCAGTTGCCGTGGGACGCGCCGGACTCCTCGTCGAACGTCGAGCCGCCCTGGTCGGACGAGCACGACGCGAGGATCGCCGGAACGGGCGCGAGACCGAGGACGACGAGGACGGCGGTTCGCAGGTGCATGGGGGCTCCAGGTCGGCGGGCGGAGGCGGCGCCCCGAGTGCGGCGCCGAGGTGGAGAGTATCAGGCAAGGGGCACGCCAGGGCGAGGAGCCCCGCGCGCGGTTCATTCGCAGGTGACCCCTCGCGGCGACGGGGGCACCATGCGGCCATGCGTCTCTCGACCCTGATCCTCCTCGCGACCGCGTCGCTCCTCCCGGTGGCCTGCGCGACCTCGGTGACGTCGGAGCTCCTGCGCGGCGAGGACGAGGGAGGGGGCGACTCGACCACGACGACGAGCGCAGGCGGGTCCGGAGGGGCCGCGACCACGACCACGACCACGACCAGCGGCGGCGGCGGAGCGACGGGCGGCGGCGGACAGGCCCCCGACGCGGGGCCGCCCGGCCCGTGCGCCGGCGCCGTCGACTGCGTGGGCCTCGCCGACGCGTGCAACGAGGGCGCGTGCGAGGCGGGCGTGTGCGTGAAGAAGGCGGCGAACGAGAACGGCGGCTGCGACGACGGCCTCCACTGCACGGCCTACGACTCGTGCCACGCGGGCGCCTGCTCCGGAGTGCCGACGAGCTGCCCGTCGAGCGACCCGTGCCACATCGGATCCTGCGACCCGGCCGGGGACGCCTGCACCGAGACGCCCGGCAACGACGGCGGCAACTGCGACGACGGCGACCCGTGCACGGTCACGAGCTTCTGCGCCGCAGGCGCGTGCGTCGCGGGCGGGCAGGTCGACTGCTCCTTCGCGGACGGCCCCTGCTCGGTCGGCGTCTGTGACCCGAAGCTCGGCTGCCTCCCGACCCCCAAGAACGACGGCGCCGCGTGCGACGACGGACTCTATTGCACCGTCGACGACAGCTGCACGAAGGGCGCCTGCGGGGGCGTGCCGAACACATGCGCTGCGCCGGGCGACGTGTGCATGATCGGGACCTGCGACGAGGTCGCGAAGAGCTGCGTGGCGATCCCCGGCAACGACGGCAAGCCCTGTGACGACCAGAACGCCTGCACCAAGAGCGAGACGTGCTCCGGCGGCACGTGCGGCGGCGGCGTTGCGGCCAACGACGGCAAGGCGTGCGACGACGGCGATGGCTGCACGAGCGGCACCACGTGCGCGGCCGGGAAGTGCGCGAACGCGGTCGGCCAGATCGCGGCGTGCATCGACGGCGACAAGTGCTGCCCCGCGAACTGCCAGGGTGGCGGCCAGGACAGCGACTGCCAGATCTGCCACCCCATCGGCTTCGACGCGTGCCCGAGCGGCGCGAAGCAGTGGTGCACCAAGGGGCCCATCGATCCGGCGAGCGACGCGCAGGCGAAGGAGGCGTGCGAGCAGTGCTACGGCGCCACGTGCTACCTCGAGAACGGGGACTGCGCCGGTCCCGGCTACGGACCGAAGCCGGCGGGACAGTACGTCTGCGGCGACGCGTACTTCGGCTATCAGGCCGGCTGCTCGGGCGACGACGGGCGCGTGTGGTCGATCTGCTCGTCGAACACGACGTACGGACACTGGGGCAAGTAGGCCCGATCGGGCGCGACGGTCCCCGTCCGATCCGCGCGGGTCGCGGGCGTGCTCGCTGCGGCCCGAACGGCGGCGGTCTTGTGGCGCGCGGGTCCGGTTCGCCGGCCGGGCTACATGCCGCCAGCGCCGGCGCTGCCGCCCTGCCCGCCGCCGCCCTGCGCCGCGCCACCCTGGCCGCCGCCGCCCTGCGCCG
>CAIVJW010000338.1 GCA_903906315.1 uncultured delta proteobacterium
CGCGCGGGCGCGGCGCTGCCCGAGGGCGTCGCCGCGTACGTGCGCGCGGCGAGCCCGGGCCTGCCCCCGGCCGAGCGGCTGCGCTGGCTGCGCGCGTCGGTGATCGCGTGCTCGCGCGCGCTGAAGGAGAAGCCCGCGCACGTCGGCAGGCGCCTGAGCCTCTGCCGCGCGCTCGGCGCGTTCGGCGCCGCAGGCGCGGTGGGCCCGACCATCCAGCCCCTGATTGGCGTGCCCGACGCCCGGCTCGACGGGGGCGGCGACGAGCCCTTCCTCGCCGCGCTCCCGCGCTACGACGCCCTCGAGGGGTCCGACCGAATCGCCTGGATCCGCGCGCAGATCCTCGAGACCTTCGTCAAGACGAGCGCGCCGTCGTCCTTCTTCCACCCGCCCGATTTCCTGGCGCTCTTCGCCCGCTTCGACGCGCTCGGCTTCCCCGACGCGGAGATGGACCGGCGCGAGGCGCTGCTCCGGTCTCGCGCGGAGGGCTGACGCGCCCCGTCTCCGCGCTTCGCGAGGTCGCGCTCCCCGCGGCTCGGGCGGGCTGCTATGACCCGACCATGGCCACGCACGCTGGGGGCTGGGAGCCGGTGATCGGGCTCGAGGTGCACGCGCAGCTCCTCACGCACACCAAGGCGTTCTGCGCGTGCCGGACGAGCTTCGGGGACCGGCCGAACACGCACACCTGCCCGGTGTGCCTCGGCCTGCCGGGCGCGCTCCCCGTGCTCAACGCCGAGGCCGCCCGCATGGCCGTCAAGACAGCGCTCGCGCTCGGCTGCACGGTCGCGCAGGAGAGCATCTTTGCGCGGAAGAACTACTTCTACCCGGATCTGCCGAAGGGCTACCAGATCAGCCAGTTCGACCGCCCGCTCGCGATCGGGGGCGCGCTCGACCTCGAGGTCGACGGGCAGCCCCGGCGCGCCGGCATCACCCGCGTTCACATGGAGGAGGACGCCGGCAAGAACCTCCACGGCATCGGCGGCGAGTCGATCGTCGACCTGAACCGCGCCGGCACGCCGCTCGTCGAGATCGTCGGCGAGCCCGATCTGCGATCGGCGGCCGAGGCGGCCGAGTACCTCAAGCGCCTGCGCGAGATCCTGATGGCGCTCGGCGTGAACGACGGCAACCTCGAGCAGGGCAGCTTCCGCTGCGACGCCAACGTCTCGATCCACCGCGCGGGCGAGCCGTTCGGCACGCGCACCGAGCTCAAGAACATCAACTCGTTCCGCTTCGTCGCCGACGCGATCGACGTCGAGGTCCGCCGGCAGGTCGCCCTCGTCGAGGCCGGCGATCGCGTCCGCAGGCAGACGCGCGGCTACCACTCCGACAAGCGCGAGACGTACCTGCTCCGCGACAAGGAGGGCGAGGCCGACTACCGCTACTTCCCCGAGCCGGACCTGCCGCCGCTCGTGATCGACGACGAGCTCCTCGCGTCGGTGCGCGCGAGCCTGCCCGAGCTGCCCGCCGCCGCGCGTCGCCGCCTCGTGGCCGATCGCGGGCTCTCGCCCTACGCGGCCGGGGTGATCGCCTCGCACCCGCGCGTGCTCGCCTTCTTCGAGGAGGCCCTGCGGAGCTACGGCGACGCGGTGAAGCTCGGCAACTACGTGCAGGCCGAGGTGCTGCGCGACGCGAAGCTCGCGGGCCTCGAGGCGACGTTCGCGGTCGGCCCGGCGCACGTCGCCGAGCTGCTCGCGCTGGTCGACGCGCGGACGATCAGCGGCAAGCAGGCCAAGGAGGTCTATGCGCTCTGTGCGCAGACCGGCCAGGGCCCGGCCGAGGTGGTGAAGGAGAGGAAGATGGCCGTGATGAACGACGAGGGCGCGATCGAGGTGATGGCCGGGGCGCTGATCGCCGAGAACCCGAAGCAGGCCGGCGGCTATCGCGCGGGCAAGACGACGCTCCTCGGCTTCTTCGTGGGGCAGATCATGAAGCAGACCGGCGGCAGCGCCGACCCGGAGCTCGCGACCGCCGTGCTCAAGCGCTTGCTCGAAGGCGGCGACGCCCCGGCGAGCGCCGGGGCCGCGCCGACGCCGCAGGCGCCCGTCGTCCTGCCCCTGCCCACGCTGCTGCCGGGCGGCGCGTTCGTGGCGTCGACGTCGATCGTCTCGCTGCCCCCCGATCCCGCGTCGCCGCGCGTCGATCTCGCGCCGGCGTCGGGCGCGCCGCTCACGGTCGCGCCGTCGACCTTGCCCACGGGCGTGTCGCCCGCGACGTCGACGATCCCGTTCGACCACTTCCTCCAGGTCGATCTTCGCGTCGGCCTCATCGTCGCGGCCGCGCGCGTGCACCGGAAGGACAAGCTGCTCGACCTCAAGGTCGACGTGGGCGACGCGGAGGGGCCGCGCCGCATCGTCGCGGGCCTCGCCCTCTCGTTCGCGCCCGAGGCCCTCGTCGGCCAGCGCGTGCTCGTGATCTGCAACCTCGAGCCGCGCGCGTTCTCCAAGGACCTCGTCTCGCACGGGATGATCCTGGCGGCCGGGCCGAGCGACGCGCTCGCGCTCTCGACCGTGACGCGCGACGTGCCGCCCGGCACCAAGGTCAAGTAGCGCGCCCGAGGCCCGGCCGATGATCCGCGACGCGATCCGCCTGCCGATCCGCACCGCCGGCTTCGTGGGCCTGACGTTCTCGATGTACGGCGCGCTCGAGGTCGACCTCGCGGTCGCGGGCCCGAACGCCGACCGCATGGGCCTGCTGTCGAAGTGGGTCGAGCGCTACGGGCGCGGCCTGCTCGGCCTCTACGGCGTCGACGTCCTCGGCGGCGGCCCGCACCTCGGCGAGGGGCGGCGCTACCCGGGCCGCGACGCGCGCGGCCACGGGCGCGTGTTCGTGATGAACCACCGGTCCGGCCTCGACGTGCCCATCACGCTCGCCTACGTCGACTCGGCGATCGTGAGCCGCGCCGACCTCGCGCGCTGGCCCGTCATCGGCATGGCCGCGCGCCGCGCCGGCACGCTCTTCGTCGACCGAACCGACAAGCACTCGGGCGCGGCCGTCCTCGCCACGATGTGCGGCGCGCTCGCCTCGGGCCGCGGGGTGATGATCTACCCCGAGGGCACCACCTACGACGGCGACGAGCTGCGCCCCTTCCGCCCGGGCGCCTTCCGTGCCGCGCAGCGCACGGGCGCCGAGATCGTGCCGATCGGCATCGCCTACGAGGGCGACGCCACGGCCTTCGGCGACGAGTCCTTCCCCCAGCACATGGCGCGCGTCTCGCGCGCGCGGCGCACGCGCGTCGGCCTCGTCGCCGGGGATCCCATCGTGCCGTCGGGGTCGCTCGAGGCCACGCGCGACGCGACGTTCGCGGCGATCGAGGCGCTCATCGGACGCGCGCGCGCGCGGGTCACGGGATTCCGAGGGACCTGAGCCTTCCGGGACCGCGCGCCGCCCTCGCCGACGATCTCGTCGTCGCGGCCGCCGCCGATCGGGCCGTCGTCGCGCGCTTCTTCCAGGCCGAGAAGACCGTGGGCACGCCGCCCGCGTGTCCGACGTTCCCGCCCTGCCCCGACGGCGTCGGCGGGCAAGGATCGGGCGCCGCGGGCCCCGGCGTCGGCGGCGCGTGGTCCGGCCAGCACACCGGCAACGGGTCGTCGCAGCCGTCGGGCAGCGGTGACGAGGGCTGCGCGGTGGGCGCCGGGGGCTCCGGCGAGGGCGGCGCGTTCCTCGCCGGGCTCGCGCTCGCGGCGGTCGCCGCCGTGCGGCGTCGCCGGCGCTGAGGCGACATCGACAGCTCACCCGAGCGGCCGGGGGGTCACGGCGGAGCCCGTTGGGCAGCCGCGTTCCACCGCGCGGCGCGTGGCGGTCGCCTCGTGCGCGGCGGCGTCGGCCTACCCGCCGCGTGCGCGTCGATGGCCGAGGCGTAGGCCGTGGCCTCGGGCGCGCGGCGGGGTGTACGTTGCGCGCCCATGGGGCGAGGCGGGGCGCTGGGGGCTGCGGGAGCGGTCGGGGTGCTGTGCGGCGCGGTCGCCGCGTGCTCGGGCGCCGCCCACCCGAGGTCGCCCGCGTCGGATCCGGGCGGGCCGATCGCCTCGCCGCGATCGCCGCCGGCGGACTCGCCGTGCGAGGTCGCGGCTCGCGAGCGCGCGCGCCTGCCGGCGCTCCTCGAGCAGGGGCGCCTCGACCGCGCCGCCCGCGTCGTCGATCGCGCCGACCGGCTGTGCCCCACGAGCGCCGCGGAGAGCCGCGCCGCGCGGGTGGCAGTGCTGGCCGAGATCGGCGAGGTGGGGTCGGCCCGGCGCCTCGCGGACGCCATCGACGGCGACCCTCGGGCGACCGGCGCCGATCGCGCCGCGGCGAAGGCGGCGCGCGATCAGGTGGCGGCGTCGGAGCGGCGCCCGACGGGCCCGGAGGCCCGTGCCGCAGCTGCGCGCCTCGCGGGCTCGGCGCGCGAGGCCTTCGAGGCCGGGCGTCCCGCCGAGGCGCGACGCGGCTTCCTCGCCGCGTGGGCCGCCCACCGCCCGAACCCCTCGGCCCTCTTCGGGGCGGGGCGCGCCGCGAGCGCGATCGGCGATCGCGCGGGCGCCCAGCGCCTCTTCGATCGCACGCTGCACGAGCTCGCGCAGCCCGTCTCCGTCGCGCGCGACGTCATCCCCGGCGACGGCCCGATCGCGCTCGCGAACGACGGCCGGACCGTCGCCGTGGCCCTCGAGGGCGGGGTCACGGTCCGCGACCTGCGGGACGGCTTTCGCGAGCTCGCGCGGCTCGACGGGCAGCCGGGCGAGGTCGGCGCGGTCGCGTTCTCCCCGGACGGCCTGCTGATCGCGACGGGGTCGTCCGACGGGACGACGCGGCTCTGGGACGTCGGCGCGGGCATCGCGTTCACGCTCCCCGGCGCGGGCGGCGCCGTGGGGGTGGTCGTCTTCTCCGCGGACGGGCGGCGGATCGCGGTTGGCGGGGCCGACGGCCGGATCCGGATCGTCGACGTGGCGAAGCGCGCCGAGATCGCGGTGATCGGCGGCTTCACCGAGGCGATCGAGGCGCTCGCGTTCTCGCCGGACGGCGAGCGGATCGCCTCGGCGGCCGGGGTCGGCGCGGCCGATCCGGCGATCGTGGGCGTCCACCGCGTCGGGGGCGGCGCGGCCGGCTGGGCGGCGAAGATCGACGGCCGCGTGGCGATGCTCGCGTTCACGCCCGACGGCAAGACGCTGCTCGGCGCCTGCCCCGCGTTCGTGGGCAACGGCCTCGGCCGCGTGACCTCCTGGGTCGCGGCGACCGGCGCCGGGCGGCGAGACCAGCTCGTCCCGGCCGACCCCTCGGCCGATCGCTTGCCGTGGGTGACCGCGCTCGCGCCCGATGGCTCCGCGGTCGTCTCCGGCTGCGCACCGAATGGCGTGATCGAGGTCGCCTCGATGAAGCGGACGGGCATGCTCCGCGACGCCGCCGGGGCGCCGCTCCCGGTGGGCGACGCCGTGTTCTCCCCGGACGGCAGGTCGATCGCCTGGCGCGACCACGGCGAGATCCGGATCACGGGCGTCGGCGGCGGGCAGGCGCCCGGCAGGAGCGGCTCGCTGCCCGCGCCGACGGGCGCGGTCGCGTTCTCCGGCGACGGCAAGACGCTCGCCGTGACGCTCGAGGACGGGACGATCCGCGCGGTCGGCGGCGCGGCGCGGGCCGGCGCGCGCCTGCTCGAGGGCCACCTGCGCGGCCGCCGCCCGGCCCGCGTCGCGGTGTCCACCGACGGCGCCCGCGTCGCGGCCGCGGAGGACGCCGGCACCTCGCACGGCTACGGCGTCCACGTCTGGGACCCCGCCGCGCGCGCCCCCCTCGCGCGGCTCGACGGCCTCGCGGCGATGCCCGCGGAGGTGGCCTTCGCGACCGACGACCGCTCGGTCGTGGTGGTCGAGTCCGGCGCCGTCCTCCGGTGGATCCCGGCGACCGGCGCGGTGACCCGCGGCGCCAGGACGATCCCGCCCGCCAGCACGCACGTCGCGCTCTCCCCGGACCGCGGCCGGCTCGCCTTCGACGCCACGACGAGGAGCCTGCGCGTGGTCGACCTCGACGGCGCGCCGGGGCTGCCGGAGGTGGCCGTCGCGAGGAGCTACGAATCGATCTCCGCCGTCGCGTTCTCGCCGACGGGGAAGATCCTCGCGATGGGCACGTACGACGGCACGCTTTCCCTCGTGATCCCCGGCGACCAGGCTCCGACCCGCACGGTGACCCACCCCAAGTCGGGCGTCGGCGCCCTGGCCTTCTCTCCCGACGGGCGGTCGATCGCCTCGACCTGGCGCGACGGCGCCCTGCGCGTGCACGACGTCGCGCGGGCGACCGAGATCCGTCGCGTCGACGCGCCCGGCGCGACCGGCGTCGCGGTCTCGCCCGCCGTCGTGGCCTGGTCGGCCCCCGACCGCGCCGTCCGGATCTCGCCGAACCGCGGGGACGCCGCCGTCACCCTCGGCTTCGCGGCCGCGCGCGACGCCGGCTACGCGATGACGAGCGACGCGGTCGAGCTCCTGGGATCGGAGGCCGAGGCCGCGGCGGCGCTGCTGGTCTGCCGCGCAGGCGCGCTCACCTTCCCGCTCGAGCTGTGCCGCGAGCGCCACGAGTCGCCGGGCCTGGTCGCCCGCGTGCTCGCCGGAGAGCCCGCCGCGGCCGATCCCTGACCGGGGCGGCGGGCCCGACCTGCGGCGCGGTGGTGCTGCGCACGGACGTCGTTCGGCACGTCGTCTTCGAGGGCGACCCGGCGAACGAGGTCCGCCTCCTCGTCCAGATCGCCGGCCTTCGCGGCTGATAGGGCGGAAGGGCGCAAGCAGAGGGTGGCAGAGGGTGGCAGAGGGGGCGGCCGCGCCGCGGCGGTCAGGGGCGACGCTCGACCTCGCCGGAGAGCGGGCGGGCCCGTCGGGCGCGCCCGCGCAGCCGTCAGAGGTTCTCGACCGACTTGAGCATCTCCGCGACGAAGTGCATCCGCGGCCGCAGCAGCCGGTCGCGCCGCCCCACCTTCAGGACCGTGATCTGCGGGCCGGTCGCCCCCAGGCTCGCGCCGTGCATCACGTCGTCCTGGAAGACGTAGCCGTACTGGTCGTCCTTCTTCGTCGGCTCGGCGCCCGCCATCGGCTCGACCGCCCCGAGGCACACGATCCCCACCACGGCCGCCAGGGCCGCACGCTTGCTCGTCGTCATCTGCTGGTGCGCGTCCGCGTCCGCGGTGCCCGCGCCCTCCTCGAGGAACTCGGACACGGCGCGAGGCGCGCGCTTGGGTGGCGCGCGACCCGTGAACCTTGCCGAGGACCCCGGTGCTGCAAGGCGCGCGATCTCGGCCAGTAGACCGAGCATGCGTCCGCAGACTCGCCAGGCGGTCGACCGGATGGGTGGGGAGCGAGAGGAGCGTCACGAGCGGGCGGTACGCGCCCGTGACGAAAACGGCGGGCCACTGCCGAGACCAGCGGGGGGCGAGCTGCCGTGTCGCTTTGCCTCGGCTTTCAAGCCGGTGATCGAAAGGGGCGTGTCCGCGATCCCCCTACGGCGCGTGGTTCGACGCGCCCGGCGTCGGCGCGCAGGCGGCGAGCTCGCCGGTGAGGTCGGGCAGCCGGCAGTAGGTCTGGCCGGCGGGCGCGCCGTCCTTCGGGTAGTGGGCCTCGCTGACGACCGCATCGTCCGCGCCGAGCAGGAACACGCTCTCGCCCTTCGACGCGCTCACCTTCCACGACGCGTAGAAGCACGTCGGCGGGCCCCCCGTGACGCACTCGGTGCCGGGGCCGGCGCCCGCGTCGGGGCTCTTGTTGCCGACGACAATCACGTACGACTTCGGCGGGAGCATCGTGCCCGCGGGGAAGCGAACGGCGTCCGCCGTCGAGCACTTGCCGTCCGCGTCGCTGTCGCAGAGCGCGTGGTCGCCGAGGTCGACGGGCGCGTCGCCCGCGTTCGCGAGCTCGATCCAGTCCTCTCCCGCCGCCGCGATCTCGTTGATGACGAGACCGCCGCCTGCCGCCGCTCCGCCCGCGCTCGTGCCGGTCGTGCTGCCGGTGCTCGTGCCGGTCGAGCTCGTACCGGTCGTCGTGCTCGTGCCGGTCGTCGTGCTCGTGCTGCCGCCGGCGCCCGTCGTCTTGCTGCCTTCGCCGCCGATGCCGGGCGTGCTGCCGGCCTCCGCGCAGGCCGCGAGGGTGAAGATGGCTCCAAAGAGCGAGCTGACGTGGCGACCGAGCATGAGTGATCTCCTTCAGAAGCAGGCGCGTGCGATGGCGCGCAGGGTCCAGCGATCCAGGCCGGGCAGCGCGTCCTTCGCGACGGCCTCGGGGAACGTGCGGGCGACCGCGAGGAAGGCCTCGAGCGGGTCGGCGATGCGGTAGCCGGCCGCGCCGGTCAGCTCGGTGACGCGATCGCTCGAGGTCGCGAGATCGCGCAGCCACGAGAAGCCGCGGACGCCGAAGATCAGGCGGTCGACGGGCTCGGCGCGCAGGAAGGCGTCGACGAGGAGGGATCGCCGGTCGCCGTCGGCGCCGACGCCCCACGCGTGGGTGATGGCCACCGCGCCGCGCAGGCGCGTCCCCTGCCACACGAGGGCGCCGGTGACGCGGTCGGCGCGGGCCTTCTCGACGCCGCTCGACCCCGCGACGTACGACGCGAAGAGGCCGATCGGGCGAGCGGTTTCGAACGCGGCGAGCGGGTGCACCTCGACGGCGACCTCGAGGTTCTTGCCGCGGTTGCGCTCCGGGCCCGTGTAGCCCTCGCCGTTGGTCGCGGCGATCGCCACGAAGCCGTAGCCGTCGGGGAACAGGGCGCGCGCGGTCGCGCCGAGGTCGGCGGGCGCGTACAGGCCGGCGCGCTCGGCGGGGCTCGCGGCGAGGGCGCGCATCGCGAACGTGCCGTCGAGCTCGGGGACGGTGAGCGTCGGGACGACGCCCGCGTCGATCGCGAGCCAGCCGCCGTGGCGGAAGCCCGCGCTCGCCTCGCGCACGCGAAACACGAGGCTGTCGCCGGCCACGCCGAGGAGCGCGCCCTCGGACGCGGACCGCACGGCCTCGAGCACGATGCGGGCGCGCGCCGGGCCGTACTCGCCGGTGATCGACCCGTGCGCGCGCGGCAGCTCGAACGTGTGGAACCACTCGGACCCGGCGGCTGTGCGCGTCACGCGGAGCTGGTACTCGGCGATGACCTCGACGCCGGGCTTCACGACGAGGCCGGTCGTGCCCGCGGCCGTCGGCTCGGCGGGGCGGCCGAGCGGCGCGTCGGTGGCGGGCTTCGTTGCCGGCGGCGTTGCGGGGGCCGGCTTCGCTGCGGAGGTGGGCGGTGAAAGAGCGGCCGGCTCGTCGGCGTGCGAGGGCGTGGCGATCGCGAGGGCGAAGGCGCACGCGGCGAGCGACGTGGCGAGCGTGGATCGCGGCTTCCTCGTCATGGCGCGGGCGGGAGGCCAGGATCGGCGAGGAGGGCGCGGAGGTCGGGCGGCGGCGGATCGTCCGAAGGCGCGACGCCGAGTGTCGGGCCGAGATCGGCGATCGCCGCCCGAAAGCGCGCGTGGTCGTCCAGGACCTGCGCGGCGTACGCGTCGCCCACGTCGGCCTGCTCGTCGGCGAACCCGGCCGGGTCGGCGCCGATGGCGGCTCGGATCGCGACCGCGCCCACGGCGGCGTCGCTCGCGTGCACCCGCGCGAGGAGCGCCCCGAGCACGCGCGCAAAGGCCGTGATCGCCTCGGGCGTGCCGCGCTTCTTCTCGAGGCGCGAGACGCGCGCCGTCTTCTGCGCGCCCGACTCCAGGCGCACCTGCACGGGCATCCCGAGCCACGTCGACGCCCCCCAGAGCGGCGCCGCGCGCGCCCCGCCGAACCAGGCCGTGCGGGCCGTGCCGATGACGCGCGAGGGGACGTCGTCGTAGGCGACCGCGGGGGGCGGCTCGACGGGGAGCGCCGCGTCGGCGAGCTCCTTCACCTCGATCACGACGTCGTCGATCGCGTCGTCGGACGGGCCGCGCAGCAGCACGATCGCCCGCACGCGAGGCCAGCTCGCGACGCCGGAGCCGAGCTCGCGTGCGGCGTCGAGGACGGTGAAGAACTCGGGGGGCGGAGGCGCTTCGAGGCTCGCGCGGTAGCGCGCGAGGGTCGCGGGCAGCGCGTCGATCGCGACGGTGGGCAAGTCGACGAGCGCGTTCGTGGGCTCGTCGGGCGTGATCGGGCCGCGGACGAGCGTGCGCCCCGAGGGGCCGAGGCGCGTGAGATCGGACAGCTCGGTGCGGAGGGGCCGATCGCGCACGGCGCGATCGAAGAGGTCCGAGACGACCAGCTCCTCGCGCGGCGCGGCGATGCGCGCGTGGGGCGCGCCCGCCGCGAAGGCCTCGATCGCCTGGGCGTACGCGATCGCGGCGGCGCGGGCGACGTCGCGCGAGGCCGCGGCTGCCGCTGCGCGCGCGGCGGGATCGGCCGCGTTCGACAGGCGCGCCGCCAGGCTGACGCCCACCACGAGGCGGCGCACGTCCCAGAGGTACGGGCCGCGATCCGCGCTGTCGAAGTCGTTCGGCTCGAGGCCGAACGATCCGTCGGCGCCGAGCAGCACGCCGAAGTTCTCCGGGTGCGGGTCGCCGACGACGATCCCCGGCGCGCCGTCGCGGGCGAAGGCCGATCGCGAGAGCTCGTGGTCGGCGGCCTCCCAGTCGCGCAGGAATACGGGCAGGTTGCCGCGGTAGAACGAGACGGTGTCGCTCGCCATGAGGGCGTACTTGCCGGCGAGGAGCCCGGGGCGCGCGCGCGCGATCGCCTCGTCCGCAGCCGTGATCGCGCCGACCACGATGGCGGTGCGATCGCCGCCGTCGGCGCCGCACGCCGCCGTGGCGGTGGCGAGGAGGAGGGGGATCGCGGCGCGCAGCACGGGGCCGCTCGTATCGTTCGACGCGCGCGCTCGCAACGAGGTGCGATCGTCGTAACGCGTTCGACACGAAGCGCACACGGGGCCGTCGCACGGGCGGCGCCGGATCACGCCGCGGGCCGCGCCAGCGCGCGCAGCGCGGCGCCCTCGCCGCGCGCACGCAGCCGGCGGAGCGGCGCGAGGTGCTGCGAGGTCGCGGGGACGAAGCGCCGCACGCTGGTGGCGCCCGCGTCGTCGGCGGCCTGCCAGGCGAGCGACGCGAGGCCCCGCGCGAGCGCGCTCGCGAGCGCGTCGGACACGGTCGGCCGCGCCACGACGACGTCGCTCGGGATGGGCCCGGCGGCGGCGAGCACGCGCGCCGCGCAGCCGAGGTCGGGGGGCGTGACGCGGCCGGCCGCGGGGTCGAACGTCGCGTAGGTCGCGATGACGTCGACCGTGCCGGCGGCGAGCGCGCGCGCAGCGCCGGCGTGCGACGCGAAGAAACGCTCGTCGCCGAAGCACGCGCTGAGATCGAAGCCGAGCGAGGCGAGGTGCAGGCGCGGCACGACGTAGCCGGCCGCGCTCTGCTTGGCGACCCAGCCCACGCGCGCGCGCCCGAGATCGCCGAGGCTCGTGACGCCGCCGTCGCGGCGGGTGACGAGGGCCGAGTGGTAGGCGGTGCCGAAGCCTCGATCGATCGCCGCGATCGTGCGGGCCGATCGCGCGCTCTCGAGGTCGAGGGCCACGAGCGGAGGCGCCCACGCGGCGTCGCACGCGCCCCAGTCGACGGCGTCGAACAGGCTCGCATACGTCGGCACCCGCACGAGGTGTACCTGCGCGCCGGCCATCGCGGCCAGATCGTCGACGAGCGCCGCGACTGCGCGCGATTCGGCACCGGTGGTCGGCGGGAGTGCGAAGCGGAGGGGGGCTGTCTTCATGGCGCTGCATGGTGCACGCGCTCGGTGTCGCCTGCGCGACGGCGCGATGCCGGTGGCGCGGCGCGCGTCAGCGCCCGTGCGCGCGCACCGCGAGCTGCGCGTGCGCGAAGGCGCGCGCCTCGTCGGAGACCGCGACGAGATCGGTGGGCGCGTCGATGAGGCGCGTCAGCACGGCGAGGACCGCGGGCCGCGTGGCGGTCGGCGCCGTGGCGTGCGCGTACGCGAGGCGCGCGAGGGCGCGGTACTCGTGCCGCTGCAGCGTGCGCGGCGACGGCGCGATCGGCGTCGCGCCCTGCGCGTCCTCGACGACCGGCACGGCGCGGAGCGTGGCGGGCAGCGCGGCGCACGCGTCGTAGCGGAGGATGGCGATCAAGGCCTCCGAGGGTCGCGGCGCCAGCCCCGCGGCGCTCGCGACCCGCGTCACGTCGTCGCGCACGCCCCCCGCGAGCGGCGCCGTGTCCTCGACCGCGAGGCGGCCCTCGACGCGCGCCTCTGCCGCGAGCGTGATCGGCGTGTCGGGCCAACCGGCGCGCAGATCCGACGCGCGCGTCCGCTCGCCCGAGGCGGACCGCCCGAACGCCCGCGCGATCTCGGACGTGGTGATCGCGTCCATCCATGGCGCGTCCTCGGCGACCACGACCAGCGCCTCGTAGCCGATCGGTACCTCGAACGCGGGCCGCCCCGCCACGGCGCACGCGGACCGCTCGGCGTGGCTCATCGGCCGCGGCCCGGTGACGACGTCGAACGCGCCCCCGCACAGGCGCCCGATCGCCTCGTCGTGCGACGCGCGAGAGACGCGCACGTTCTGCGAAGCGCCCGCGTCGATCGAGGTCGCTGCCGTCGCCACGCGGACGGTCGCTCCTTCGGACGCGGTGGGGCCGGCGGCGAGCGCGACCGCGCCGGCGAAGAGGACGCGGTGGGTCTTCGTGATGGCCGTCATATTCGTGCCTCCTCCGTGCAGGGTGCCGCGGCCCCGTCACGCCTCGATGACATCCCCGCGGCGCTCACGCGGCCGCACGCGGCGTTCGCAGTCCGCGCGCGCCGATCCGCGCGGCGACCGGCTCGACGCGACCGTCGACGAAGCGGTAGAGCCCGCCCGCCAGCTCGCCCTCGTCGCGCAGCCACACGAACGGTGAGCCGTGGCGGAGCGGCTCGGTGCAGGCGACGTCGGCGAACGTGGGGGCCCACGTGCCGGAGTTGCCGAAGAACACTCCGGCCTCGTCCCAGGCGCCTTCGGGTACGTGCGTGTGGCCGAAGACGACGGCGCGCGCGTCATGCAGCCGCGCAATCTCGCGCTGCGTGCGCTCGATGCGGTCGTACCCGGCGTCGAGCTCGTGGGCACCGGAGGAGACCCGCAGCGCGATCGCGCCCGCGGTGGTGGCGATCGCGATCAGGACGCCGACCGCGACCGCCTTCGCGCCGACCGCGATCGCGATCGCGAGCAGCAGGCCGACCGCGAGCCCGAGCCGGTCGAGCGCGAGCAGCCGCGCGACGCGGCCGAGGCTCGGGCGGTCGAAGAGGGCGCGGTGCGCCTCGATGGTGGCCACGTCGCACCCCGTCTCGGCGGCGGCGGCGGCCACGTCGCGCGCGACGCGCGCCGGGTCGTCGGCTTCGCGACGCACCGCGAGGCCGAACGCGATGCGCAGCGATCCGGCGAGCCACGTGAGGACGAGCGACCGGCGCGTGAAGGCGTAGTAGCGGACCCAGTGCTGGAAGTAGCCGCGCGCGGTGAGCAGAAACGTCGAGTCGACGTTCGGGTTGAAGAAGCCGAGCTTCGCTACCAGCTCGCGCATGGCGAGCGATCCCATCGTCGGCGGCAGCCCGCCGCTCGCCGGCAGCGCCGGGGTCATGGGGTACGCGACGGCGCAGTACGTGTCGTACTGACTGCCGTGCTCGACGTGCACGCCCGCGTCGGTGCGGTGGAACCAGGCGCGAAAGACGACGCCCCGCGCGATCCGGGCGACGTCGACCGGCCCTGCGGCGAGGCGCGCGGCGGCGGCGACGAGGCGCTCGCGCACGAGCGCGCGCACGCCCTCGAACACGAGCGGCAGGTCGTGGTTGCCGGCCAGCAGGACGACGCGGTCGCCGCGCAGGATCAGCCGCGCGAGGGCGGTCCAGACCTCGGCGTGATCGTCGAGGATCCCGCCGACGACGCGAAGCGTGCCCGCCTCGTCCGCGGGGGCGACCTCGCGCGCGACCTCGCCGCCCTGCACGGCCGGGACGTCGAAGTCGAGCACGTCGCCGGCGAGCACGAGCTCGAGGTCGCCGGGCGCGATCGATCGCTCGAGCGTGGCCGTGAGCGCGGTGAGCTCGCGATCGGGGAAGAGGTCGCGCTGTCGGTAGCGCATCCACGATCCGCACGGCGGTGCGGCCTGCCACAGGTGCAAATCGGAGACGATGACGGTGTGACGCGCGCGCCCCGTGCGCGGCTGGGTCTTCTCTTGGTTCATGGCCTCGAGCGTGCGCGCGTTCTGCGACGCGACGACGACGCGAGGTCGTCGGCCGCGAGTCCGGCAGGCTGCACCCGGGCGGCCCCGTCATCACCGCAGGTCCGCCGTCACGACCGCCAGCGGCCCGGCCCGACCCTCGCGCCCGGCCCGGCGGGGGCGCTCGCGAGGGTCGACCGGTCGTCGTGACGACGGGGTTCGACCGGGTCACGTCGACCCACCCCGAGCCGACCTACAAGGCCAGGCAATCCCTCAGAAACGCGGTCCACAGAGCAGGCTTCAGAGCCCAGGGGGGTCTGCGGATCGATGCCCACCCACCGCGCTAGCCCCTCGCCGAAAAGGTGCGGTCGCCGTCCCTTTCGAGCACCGGCTTCGTGGTCGGTGAGGCTCTGCGGGCTGCGCGACGTGTGCGAGTACACGACGGCGGGCGGCTCGGGACTGCGAGCTCGGCGCAAGGCCCCGGAGGACCCGCCCCTCGGGCTTGGGGCGCGCTAGAGTGCGGCGATGTCCACCGCCCGTCGGCTCCACTTCTCGTACGACGAGTACCTCGCGGTCGAGGAGCGGAGCGAGGTGAAGCACGAGTATTGCGACGGTGAGATCTACGCCATGGCCGGCGGAACGCCCGAGCACGGCGCGCTCGCGTTGCGCGTGGTCCAGGTGCTGGGCCCGAAGCTTGCGGGCTGTACCCCCCTATCGTCCGACGTCCGCGTGCATATCCAGGCGTCCGGGCTCACGACGTACCCTGACGTCAGCTTCGTGTGCGGGCCGCTCGAGCGAGCCGCCGCCGACGGCAACGCCATCACCAATCCCTCGGTGATCGTCGAGGTGACGAGCCGTTCCACCGAGGATTACGACCGCGGCGAAAAGCTCTCGCACTACAAGCAGCTCCCTTCCCTGCGCTCTGCGCTGCTGGTCTCCCATCGCGAGCGGCGCATCACCCTCGTCGAGCGTGCAGCGACCGGCTGGTCGGTGACGGAGCATCGCCCTGGCGAGACGGTGACTCTGACCGCGCCTGGGGGCACCGCGAAGCTCGAGGTCGACCGCGTGTACGACGTGCTCGCGCAGCTCAGCTGAGCCTTCTGCTGCGGGCCCCACCGATGGAGCTCGCGACGCGGAGCGGCTCCGATCGCCTTCGGGGAAACGCCGAAGGCGATCCCAGCGGCTGCGATCGCCCTGGGGGGAAATGCGCAGGCCGTTTCACTGGCTGCGAACGCCTCTGGCAAAACGCAGAAGGCGATCCCAGCGGCTGCGAACGCCTTTGGGGAAGTGCACAACCCGTATTCGGGCGGATTTCTGGGGGTGCGGCGGCGATCAGCCGTTCTTCGCGCCGTCCGCCGGCGGCGCCGGATCGGCGGGCTTGTCGTCGATGACCTGGCCTGGGCGGCGCTTCGACGGGCGCACGCGGTCGCCGAGGTCGGCCTCGCCCGCGGCCCAGCTTGGGCGCTGCGCGGTCAGTGCACCTTGGCGATGACCACGTCGGTCATCTGCCGCGGGTAGATCACGCGGAACTTCGTCGGGCCGGGCATGAGAAGCTCGCCGAACACGCCCGCGACCGAGCTGAAGTCGTGGAGCTTGTCGATCGTGAGCCCGCTGAACGCCTGCCCCTGCAGGAAATAGAACGAGAGGCTCACGAACCCCTCGGGGCCGCCGTCGGGGAACTGCCCGGTCGGCCACATGCCGAAGATCGCGGTGTTCGAGGTCGGCTTGCCGGAGACGAGGTCCGCCTGGACGAGCAGCGGCCCGATCGTGTCCTCGTAGCCGGCGATCGTGAGGTCCGCGAGCGTCGCCTGGACCGGCTTCGGATCGCCCGTGCCGACCACGTTCGCGCAGCCGGGATAGGCGAGGTTCACGTCGATCTCGAGCTCGTTCGCGCCGTTCAGCGTCGACCGCCACGCGCTGCCGAAGGCGTCGACCTTGTCGCCGACCTTCAGGCTCGTGAAGTGCTCGGACACCTTGTTCGACGCGAAGAGCTTGATCGCGTGCTTCGCGCCCGCGGCGAGGTCCGCGTACGTCTCGTCCTGCTGGAGGAAGACCTGGCACTCCGTGCCCGCGACGCAGCCGCCCGCCGAGATGGCCGTCACGTAGACGCCGGGGACCCAGGTGCCCGCCTTGGTCTGCTTGGGCGGGTTGGCGGCCCAGAGGTCGGGGATCGTCCTCAGGAAGGAGCCCTTCGGCTGCGTCGTGCAGTCCGGCCACGCGCCCACCGGCGCGCCGCCGGCTCCGCCCTCGCCGGTCGTCGTCGTGGTCGCGCCGCCCGCGCCGCCCGCGCCTCCGGTCGCGGTGGTGGTCGCGCCGCCGCTCCCGCCGGCCGCGGTCGTGGTGGCGCCGCCGCTCCCGCCGGCCGCCGTGGTCGCGCCGCCCGCGCCGCCGGCGCCCGTGGTGGTCGTGGTGGTCGTCGAGGCCGCCGTGACCGGGTCGCTCTCCCCGCAGCCGGTCGGGCCCAGCGTGGAGAGGCCGAGGGCGCCCAGCGCGATCGCGCCGGCGAGGCGGGAGGTCGATCGCGGACGAAGCGAGGCGAGGAGACCCAGGGTGCTCATGACCCCCACGTATTCCCCGCGCGCCGAGAGTGCAAGGCCGGCCCGAGGCCCCGGCCCACTGCGCGTTCGTGCAGACTCTCCCCGATCGGCGAAGTTTCTCCTACGGTTCCCGCGCGACGCGCCGATATGTCCGCCATGGGCACTTTCACGTCCCCCTCCTCCGGCGCCGCCCTGCCGCCCTCGGAGGCTCCGCCGAGCGACCTGTCGCCCAGCCCGCCCGGGTTCGTGAGCGGCGAGTACAGCGCCCTCGGGGCCGTGCTGGTCGTCGACGACGACGTCCACGTGCGCCGCGTCGCGCGCCGGGTCCTCCTGCACGCCGGCTTCTCGGTCATCGAGGCGAGCGGCGGCGAGGAGGCCCTCGCGGCGCTGCGCGACGAGTCCGTGCGGGTCGCGTGCGCGGTGGTCGACGTCACCATGCCCGGCATGGACGGGCCGACCTGCGCCGAGCACCTTCGCCAGCTCCGCCCCGAGCTGCCGGTGCTCTTCTGCAGCGGCTACAGCGCCGACGAGAGCGTCCCCGGCACCTTCGACGCCCGGACGGCGTTCCTCCCCAAGCCGTACCGACAGCGCGACCTCGTCGACCACGTCGCGAGCTTGCTCGGCCCCGCGACGTAGCCGCTCCGCACTGCCCGACCGCGTCGCGCCCCGCTACACTTCACGGGTGGCGCGCCTCGAGGTCCTCGCCGACCTCTGCTGCCCGCGCGCCCGCCTGGACCGACCGCCCGAGGGAGGGATCGCGCGATGAAAGAGGTGCTGTTCTACTTCGATTTCTCGAGCCCGTTCGCCTACCTCGGCGCCACGCAGATCGAGTCCGTCGCGGCGCGGCACCACGCCAGCGTCGCGTACCGGCCGTTCCTGCTCGGCGCGCTCTTCAAGGCGATCGGCACGCCCGACGTGCCCCTCTTCTCGATGCCCTCGGCCAAGCAGGCCGTGATCCAGGCCGACATGCTGCGCTGGGCGGACCACTGGGCCGTGCCCTTCCGCTTCCCCACGCGCTTCCCGATGATCACGGTGAAGCCCCTGCGCATGGTGCTCCAGGTCCCGGCGGACCACCGCGCGGCCCTCGTGGGCCCGATCTTTCGCGCGGCCTGGGTCGAGGACCGCGACCTCTCCGACGACGGCGAGCTCGTCGCCATCGCCACGTCGGCCGGCTTCGACGGGCCCGCGCTCGTCGCCGGCACGCGCGACGAGGCGGTGAAGCACGGTCTCAAGACCTCGACGGAGGAGGCCGTGCGGCGCGGGCTCTGCGGCGCGCCGTCGTTCGTCGTCGGCGACCTCCTCCTCTGGGGTCAGGACCGGCTCGACTTCGTCGGACGCGCGCTCGACGGGTGGCGCCCGACGCACGGCTGAGCATCCGTCGAGGGGGGCGATGTAGGTGCGAATTCCCCAGTGAAAACGGGAATGACAACGGGGATCGCCCGCGTAGAATCCGGGCCGATGCGACCTTCGTCGATCCTCCCTCGCGGCCTCCTCGCGGCCCTCGCGATCGCCCTCGGCGCCGCGCTGATCGCCCCGGCCTCGGCCGAGGCCGGCGCGCCCGAGGACCTCGCCGTCGGGACGCAGCTCCAGGCCGTCTCCGACCTCGCGCTCCACCGGGCCTCGATCGCGAAGGGTTCGCGCGTCGCGGTCACCCGGCTCTCGGTCGACCGCGGCAACGTCGCGAACGTCGACCTCGAGCTCGCCGACGGGCACGTCGTCCAGCGCGTCGGCATCCGCACCGTGCGGGCGTTCTTCCGCGTGGTCGACGAGTAGCGTCCGCGCGTCGCCGGCCTCGCCGGCGCCCGGAAGTGGCCCGGCCGCGGGCGGGTCCACTACAAGTGGGCGCATGACTGCGCCCCGCAAGCTCCGGGTCGCCGTCCTCTTCGGAGGCCGGTCGGCCGAGCACGAGATCTCGCTCCTGTCCGCACGGTTCGTCGTCTCGGCGCTCGACCGCGACCGCTTCGATCCCGTGCTCGTCGGCATCGACAAGAGCGGCCGCTGGCTGCTCCAGGAGGAGGCGCTGCTCCTCGCCGCAGCGCGCGATCCGCGCCTCGCGAAGCTGAACCCGGATCGGCCCGACGTGGCGCTCGTCGCGCACCCGAGCGAGGGAGGCGACGCCTCGCTCGCGATCGCGGGCGGCCCGCCGACCGGCCTCGACGTCGTGTTCCCCGTGCTGCACGGTCCGCTCGGCGAGGACGGCTGCGTGCAGGGCCTGCTCGAGCTCGCCGGCGTGCCGTACGTCGGCGCGGGCGTGCTCGGATCGGCGGTCGGCATGGACAAGGACGTGATGAAGCGGCTGCTCGCGGCCGCCGAGCTGCCGATGGTCCCGTACCGCACGATCCGCAGGCCGGCGTGGGATCGGGCGCGCGACGCGGAGATCACCGCGGCCGAGGCGACGGCCGGGTACCCGTCGTTCGTGAAGCCGGCGAACATGGGGTCGTCGGTCGGCGTCAGCCGCGCGACGAGCCGCGAGGAGCTCGCGCGCGCGGTCGACCTCGCGTTCGAGTACGACACGAAGGTCATCGTCGAGCAGGGGGTGCCGAACGCCCGCGAGGTCGAGTGCTCCGTCCTCGGCAACGACGAGCCGATCGCCTCGATCCCGGGCGAGATCCGGATCGACCACGCGGACGGCTTCTACTCCTACGCGGCGAAGTACCTCGACGAGACGGGCGCCACGATCCGCATCCCGGCCGATCTCTCGCCCGCGCAGGCGACGGCCGTCCAGCTGCTCGCGATCGAGACGTTCCGCGCGCTCGAGTGCGCCGGGCTCGCGCGCGTCGACTTCTTCCTGTCGCCGGCGGGCGATCTCTACGTAAACGAGATCAACACGCTCCCCGGCTTCACGGCCATCTCGATGTACCCGAAGCTCTGGGAGGCGAGCGGCGTCTCGGCGAAGGAGCTCGTCAGTCGGCTGGTGGACCTCGCGATCGATCGGGCCGCGACGCGGCGCAAGCTCAAGACGACCGCGTAGCGGCGCGGCGTGCGCGTTTGACCGCCGGGCGATCGTGCTTAGGCTGCTCGCGTGATCGCCTCCAGCTCGCTCTTCGCGCTCAGCCTCGACCTCGGCCGGCTGCTGCAGCCTTCGTTCCTGGGCGGCGGCCTGCTCTTCTACGTCGTCGCGGCGTTCTCGCTGATGAAGATCGCCGAGCGCACCGAGCACCGCGGCGAGGCGATGGTCGCGTGGATCCCCATCCTCAACCTGCTGCTGATGATCAAGCTCGCCCGCCGCCCGACGTGGTGGGTGCTGCTGTTTCTCGTCCCGGGGCTCAACTTCGTGATGTGGGTGCTGCTGTGCCTGGCGCTGGCCCGCGCGCGCGGCGGCGGCTTCCTGCTGGGGATGCTGATGGCGTTCGTGCCGATCCTCGGCTTCCCGATCCTCGCCCTCTCGTCGGAGTGACGCGATCGCCGGCGGCGTCGATCGGGCCGCCGCGGTGGGCGCCGTCCCGGCCGCGCCGATTCAGGCGCCGGGCGCGAGGGGCGCGCGATCGGCCCGCAGGACCGCGCCCCCGTCGATCGGCTCGACGAGGAAGCCGGCGTCGAGGAGGCGCGCCGTGGCGTCGTCGACGCGGACCGCGCCATGGAGCGCGTGCTCGAGCGCGGTCGCGCCGCGGTCGAGCAGCGCGCAGGTGACGCCCGTCGGGCCGTGGCTCGCGGCGCCGGTCGCGATGGCCAGGTGCACGCCGCGCAGCCGCGAGGCGGCGAGGGCGGCGCGGGCGGCGCGCGTCGCGAGGCCGACGCCGTCGAAATCGGGCCCGAACACCGCGATCGCACGCCCACCGACCAGGACGTGCGGGACGCCGCCGTGCGCGGCGACCAGGCTCGCGAGGGCGGCGCGCTCGCCGGTCGGGTCGAGGACGTCGGGGGCGGAGGGAGCGCGCGGTGGGCTCGAGTCGCCGCGGCGCCACCCCCCATGGGCCGATCGCGATCGATCGGCGGGGAGCGCCGCGAGGAGCACCGTCACGAGGCGACCGTCCGGGGCGATCGTCGGCAGGGCGGGCGCGCCCTCGCCAAGCCGGAGCGCCGCGGCGATCGCGTCGGCGAGCGCGCGGGTCGACGCGAAGCGCGCGGCCGGGTCCTTGGCGAGGGCGCGCGCGACGATCGCGTCGACGGCGGCGGGAACGCCCGGGACGAGGCCGTGCGGCGGGGGCGGGTCCACGAGCGCGATCGCGGCGAGCAGGGCGAAGCGCTCGCGCGCGTCGAAGGGTCGCGCGCCCGTGACGAGCTCGTAGAGCACGATTCCGAGGGAGAACTGGTCGGACGCAGGGCCCACGTGCCCGGATCCGCGCACCTGCTCGGGCGAGAGGTGGCCCGGCGTGCCCACGATCATCCCGTCGGCGGCCGGGTCGGCGAGGCTCGCCGCGCGAGCGAAGCCGAGGTCGACGAGCTTGACCGAGACGCGGCCGTCCGGGCGCCGGGCGACGAGGAAGTTCGACGGCTTGACGTCGCCGTGGGTGATGCCGGCGTCGTGCAGGGCCGCGAGCCCGAGGGCCGCTTGCCGGGCGATCTCGAGCGCCCCGGCGAGGGGAGGCCGGCCCGCGCGCAGCGTCCGCGCGAGGTCCTCTCCTTCGATCCACTCGAGGACCAGGCATGCGCGGCCGTCCTCGTCGGCGCCGTGCGCGAGGCAGCGGACCACGAACGGGCTAGCGACCCGGGCGAGCAGCGCCGCCTCGCGCTCGAAGCGAGCCACGGCCTCGGGGCCGGCGAGGAAGTCGTGCAGCCGCTTGATCGCGACCGGCTCGCCCGTCGCGCGATCGTGGCCGCGGAAGACCTCGCCGGACGAGCCCAGCGCGACGCGAACGCCCCGCGCGAAGCGGGCGGCGACGATCGTCGCGGCGGGAGCGGGGCCCGTCGCGGGGTCGTCGTGGACGGGCACGCGGGCAGTATAGCGGTCGCGGAGGCGATCCAGCTCCGGCCCGGTCGGCGCGTGCTCTCGGATCGGGCCGCGCGACCGCGACAGGCTCACGGGAGCGCGCCGTTCGGCCGTCGGGTCGCCCGCGATCGCGGCTCCAGCCCGCCGACGGACGCGCCGACGGACGCGCGCGGGCGATCGTCGGGGCCTCGAGGTTGCGCGCCGCTCCGGCCTGCGCCAATAGGGATCCCCTTCTTCGCGCCCCGGCCCGGTCGCCGCGGTGCTCGTTCCCCCGCCGAGATCCTGATGCCCCGAACCTCCGAAGACGCCGCCGCTCCGGGCGAGGCCCCTGCCTCCGCCGCGCCCGACCTCGCCATCCCCCACGAGGAAGAGCGCCTGCTCGAGCGCGTGCGCGCCCACCTCGCCACGGTCAAGCCGACCGCGCCGCCGCCGGTCTTCGATTACCACGACCAGATGATCGCGCTGCGCGACGAGATCGCCTGCGCGCGGCTCGAGGACGTGCCGGCGCTCGAGCAGCAGATGATCCGCCTCCAGGGCATCGCCGCGCGCCGCGCCGAGAACGTCGTCGAGCCGGTCGACCCGAAGATCCCGTACTTCGGCCACCTGCGCCTGCGTGAGAAGGGGCGCGCCGATCGCGACGTGCTGATCGGCAAGACGACCCTCGTCGACTCGAAGGCCGACGTGCGCATCGTCGACTGGCGCCACGCGCCCGTGAGCCAGATCTACTACCGGTACGAGGAGGGCGCCGAGTACGAGGAGACGTTCGGCGATCGCGAGGTCGAGGGCCAGGTGCTCACGCGGCGCACGGTGACGATCGAGGACGCCGAGCTGCTGCGCGTGTCGGCGCCCGCGGCCATCTACGTCAAGGCGCAGGACGGCGGCTGGCGCACGCTCGGCCAGCGCGAGGCCGAGCTCGGCGGCGGCCAGGGCATGGCCGTGCGACCCGAGGACATGGCGGCGCTCGCGCGGGCGGCGGCCGGCACGCTCGGCACCGGCGGCGGAGGCTTCCAGGCGCGCACCGACCGCCACCTACCGGAGATCGCGGCGCTCCTCGATCCCCGCCAGTTCGAGCTGATCTCGAAGCCGGACACCGGCATCGTCGTCGTGCAGGGCGGCGCCGGCAGCGGCAAGACGACCATCGGCATCCACCGCATGGCGTTCCTCGCGTACGCGAACCGCCAGCGCTTCATGGCCGAGAAGATGCTCGTCATCGTCGGCAGCCCCGCGCTCCGCGCGTACATCGCCGAGGTGCTCCCGGCGCTCGGCATCGGCGGCGTGACCGTCGAGACGTTCTCCGAGTGGGCGCGATCGATGCGCATGCGCACCTTCCCGTGGCTCGAGGCGCCGATCGCCGACGACACGCCGTCGGTCGTCACCCGCTACAAGACGCACCCGGCGATGCTGCACCTCTTCGAGGAGCGCGCGCGCGAGCTCGCGGGCGACACGCGCCTGCGGCGGGACTCGCGCGGCGTGCTCTGGTTCTGGGCCGAGGTGCTCACCGACCTCGACCGCGTGCAGGCCGCGTTCGCGAAGGCGAACGACCCGGATCTCGACCCCGAGCAGGTCAAGCGCGCCTGGCGCTGGTGCGCCGACCACTGCCCCGCGGTGATCGACCTGGACCCGGGCGATCGCGCCGAGCGCAAGGCCGCCGCGAGCGAGCCCGGCCACGACGGCGTCGAGGTCGGCGCGGACGGATCGGCGCACGCCGACGACCTCGCGACCCTCGACCTCGAGGACGACACGCTGCTGCTCCGGGCCTTCCAGCTGCTGAAGGGCGAGCTGCGCAAGGGCAAGAACCCGATCGAGTTCGAGCACCTCTTCGTCGACGAGGCGCAGGACCTCTCCGCGCTGGATCTCTCGGTCCTGCTCGGCATCGTGTCCAAGCACCGATCGGTCACGCTCGCCGGCGACACCTCGCAGCGACTGCACCTGGACTCGGGCTTCCGCGACTGGCGCGCGGTGCTCGACGACCTCGGCCTCTCGCGCGTCGACGTCGAGCCGCTGCGCATCGCCTACCGATCGACCCGCGAGGTCCTCGACGTCGCGCGCGCGGTGCTCGGCCCGCTCGCCGACCCGACGCCCCCCATCGCCCATCGCCACGGCGCGCCGGTCGAGCACCACCACTTCCCGAGCCCGGGCGCGGCCGTCGCGTTCCTCGGCGACTCGCTCCGGCCACTCTTCGCGCGCGAGCCTCGCGCCACCGTGGCCATCCTCGCGCGCCACCCCGAGCAGGCGGACATCTACTACGACGCCCTGCGCATGGCCGAGGTCCCGAACCTCCGCCGCGTCCGCCACTTCGACTTCGGCTTCAAGCCGGGCGTCGAGGTGACCGAGATCCGCCAGGTGAAGGGCCTCGAGTACGACTACGTCGTCATCGTCGACGTGAACGCGTCGACGTTCCCCGTCGAGGACGAGGCGCGCTACCTGCTGCACATCGCCGCCACGCGCGCGGCGCACCAGCTCTGGATCGTGTCGACCGGCACCAAGAGCCAGCTGCTGCCCGACTGGCTCGACCGCTGACCGAAGCGAAGCGATCCGGCGCAGCCACGAGGCCGCGTCGGACCGGATCGTCAGCGCCGCCGGCGCCGGCGTCCTGCGGTCCGGCTCGATCGACGGCTGGACCGCGATCGCCGTGATCGGCGGGAAGCGCGCGAAGGCGGCGGCCGGCAAGGCCGCGTGAAGCGGGCCGGGCCGCCTCCCCCGCGCGGCGAGAGGCGGCCGGCGCGCGGCGATCAGCGCGGGTGGACGTCGATCTTGAGCTTGTACGCGCCCTCCGTCGTGCCCGGCGCGCCCGCGACGCCGATGATGACGTTGTACGGGTGCGTCGTGGCCTGGATCTTCAGCTTCTCGGCGGCGCCGGGGTTCGAGTCCTTCTTCTGGTCGTAACCGGCCTCGCATGTCACGGCGCTCGGCGAGTTCGGCGGGTAGTGCTTGGTGTCCTTGGATCCGATCATCAGCGCGTAGACGCTGACGTCGACCTTCGGGTCCGTCGGCTCGGCCGTCACGATCATCTCGGACTGCGGCGGGATCGTCGTCCGGTAGAGGACGTGGTTGCCGTTGAAGTTCACGTTCTCGGTCGCCGGCCAGCACGCGACCTGGCTGTTCGAGGCGAACGAAATGTCGATCTTGCCGCCGGTCTCGAGCTTGCCGGTGGTCTCGACGGTCTGCCCCGCCTTGGAGTCGACGACGATCGGGACGAGGTTGGCCGAGGGCGCGTCGTTCGTCTCCTTCGTGACGAGCTCGACCTTGAGCGTGTACGCGCCCGTCGTCGTGCCCTTCACGCCGGCGACGCCGATCACGACGTTGTACGGGTGGTTGGTGGCGACGAGCTTGACGCTCTCGGGCGCGCCCGGGTTCGAGTCGCTCACCTGGTCGTAGCCGGCCTCGCACGAGACGCAGCTCGGCAGGTTGGGCGCGACGTGCGTCGTGTCGGTCGAGCTGATCGTGTAGGCGTAGACCGAGAGATCGAGCTTCGGGTCGTCGGGGGTGACGGTGATCTTCATCTCCGAGTACTTCGGGATCTGCGTCGCGTAGAGGACGTGATTGCCGCCGAAGTTGACGCGCTCGGTGCCCGGGAAGCAGGCGACGGAGCTGTTCGAGGCCCAGCCGAGGTCCATCGGAGCGCCCTTCGACAGGTTGCCCTTGGCGCCGACGGCCCCGTTGGGCTTCGACTGGAAGGACGTGACCCCGGCGGGCCAGCTTCCGGCGGCCGCCGGGCCGTGGACGGCGGCGCCCAGGCCGAGCGCCGCGAGGGTGAGGAAGAACGTCAGGCCATGTCGTCGGGTAAGATGCATGGCTGCGGCGGATAGCAAAAAAGGTGCCCGGTGGGCCACGTGGGTCGGTCCGTGGCCCGCGCCGCGCGCGTGAATGCGGTAGGTTGGCGCCCGGCGTCGTTCAGTGCTGCAAGGCGTCACGCAGGGTTTGCGCTCGGTGGCGCGGTTCGCGCGGGGGTGGATCCCGGGCCGCCAGGGCCGCCGCGATCCGAGGCCGGTCTTCGGGGCGTGGCGGGTCGGCGCGCGAGGTCAGTCGGGCGGCGCGACCGCGCACGTCGCGCCGTCGACGGTGAAGCTCGCCAGGCCGACCTGCACCAGCCATCGAGGGCCGCGCGGCGTGACCAAGTAGTTGAACGAGGACGCCATCGGGGCGCCGCCGAGCTTGCGGGTGATCGCGCGCATCGCGCCCTGGGTCGTGCACTTCGGGTCGGGGATCGGCGGCGAAGTGGGGGCTCCGGCGGGGCAGGCGTCCCACGTCGAGCCGGCTCCGAAGGTGACGATCAGCCACGGGCAGTCGGTCGCGGAGGTGCCGAAGATGTACTGGACCGAGTCCTCGACGTTCGCGACGGCGAGCAGCCCGTCGTGGGTTCGCGTGGAGACGTTGATGCCGAGGAGCCTGGGCGCGGGGCGCTTGGCGGCGACGCGGCGGCGCACGAAATCGATGCGCTCGGCAGGGTCGAAGCGCCCGGAGAGCTCGGAGGGGAGCGGGTTCATCCCCGTGAATCCGCTCGCCCCGCTCGAACCGGCCGGCCTCAGGAGGACGAGGCCGGTCACGAGGCCGCCCGCGACGACCACGCCGCCGATCGCGAACGCGAGGACCATGAGGGTCGCCGTCCTCGCGGGCGAGGCCGCGGGCTGTGGTGGCGCGGCCGGGGCCACGGCGGCGCGGGGCGTGGCGCTGTGCGCGGAGCCCGCGGTCGGCAGCGGCGTCGACGCGAACGCGCCGAACGCGGCGGGCGCGGCGTAGGGGCGCGCGTCGGAGAGCGTCGGGTCGGAGGCCGAGGGCGGGGCGATGCCTTCGACCTGGGCGGCCCACGGCGCGAACGGCGCGAGGGCGCGCGCGAGATCGTCGGCGCGCTGGGGCCGGCGGTCGGGGTCGGGCGAGAGGCAGGCGGCGACGAGGGCCTCGAGCGCCGCCGGGACGTCGGGGCGCACGGTCGCGAGGGGCGCGATCGGCTCGTTCAGCACCGACATCAGCACGGCCTCGAGCGTGTCGCCGTCGTGCGGCGGCCTCCCGGCGAGCAGGCGATACAGGATGGCGCCGAGCCCGTAGACGTCGGCCCGCGCGTCGACGTCGCGCGCCGACCGGTACTGCTCGGGCGCCATGTACCTGGGCGACCCGAGGGCGACGCCCGAGCGCGTGAGCGATCGCTCGCCGGCCGCCCGCTTGGCGAGCCCGAAATCGACGAGCTTCACGAGCGGCGATCCGTCCGCGCGCCGGCACACGAACACGTTGCCGGGCTTGAGATCGCGATGCAGGACGCCGCGGGCGTGCGCGTGCGCGAGGCCGACCGCGGCCTGCAGGACATAGCCCGCGGCCTCGTCGATCGGCAGCACGCCGCGGCGCTTGGCCAGCGCGCCGAGGTCCTGACCTTCGAGCAGCTCCATCGCGAGCCATGGGGTGCCGGCCTCGTCGCCGACGTCGAGGACGCGCACGACGTGATCGCTCTCGATGCTCGCGGCGAGCCGCGCCTCTCGCACGAAGCGCGATCGCCCCTCGGCCGCCGCCGCCGCGTCCTCGCCGAGGAGCTTCAGGGCGACGCGCTGGCCGTTGCGGGCGTCGCGCGCCGCGAGGACGACGCCCATGCCGCCGCGGCCGAGCTCGCGCTCGATCACGTAGACGGAGGCGAACACCTCGCCCGGCTGCGGCACCCTCACGCGCGCAGTCTACGCGAGGCGCGGCGGCGGCGGCGGGCCGGACGC
Source organism: uncultured delta proteobacterium (assembly GCA_903906315.1). Lineage (GTDB taxonomy): Bacteria > Myxococcota_A > Polyangia > Polyangiales > Polyangiaceae > CAIVJW01. The sequence continues at coordinate 27,229 of CAIVJW010000338.1, forward strand.
TCGCGGCCGCGATCGCTCGGGACGCCGATGATCCCGCGCGCGTCGCGCGCATCGGCTACCTTTCGAGGTTCGGCTGCCGCGCCTCGCGGCGCGCCGACCCGACGAGGAGAGGCCATGTCGACCGTGCGCATCAACGAGTTCCACGCGGCTGCCGACAAGGCGACCGAGCTTCGGGCCTTCCTGCGCGGCGTGATCGAGATCGTCGAGACCTCGCCGGGCTGCGTCGCGTGCGTGCTGCTCGCCGACCGCGAGGACGCCGCGCGGCTCGTGATCGTCGAGACGTGGGAGAGCGTCGCCGCGCACCAGGCCGCCGCGACGCGCATCCCGCCGGAGACGCTCGCCGCGGTGCGACCGCTCCTCGCGGAGCCGCCGCGCGGCCGTTACTACGACGAGATCCGCTGACCCGACCCCGGCGCCGATCGCCGAGGCGTCGATTCACGGGGGGCGCCGATCCCCGGCGCGGGCGGCGCGCCCTCGCCTGCGTCAGTCCTCGCTCGCGAAGTGGACGCCGTCGGCGTCGCGCGCGATGTAGGCGACGCGGCCCGCCTGCGCTGCGGCGAGCGCGGCCGCGGCCCGCGCCGCGTGGGCGTCGAGCTCGTCGCGCGACGCGGCGAGGGCGCGCTCGAGCTCGGCGAGCGAGCGCTCGAGCTCCTCGACGCCGGCGCGCGTCCATTCGCGCGAGCTGTAGGCGATGACGGCCGGGTCGGCGTCGAGATCGGCCTCGTCGGGGCCCACCGCGCGCACGAGCCAGGTCTCGGTTGCGCCCTGCGCCTCGGCGTCGCGCAGCATCCCGGTCGCGCGCGCGATCTCCCAGTCCGCCTCGCTCGCGGTCGTGCCCTCCGCCACCGCGGCCACCACCGTCGCCCCCGTGCCGAGCACCAGCGTCGTCGTCTGCATCGCGACCTCCGGCGCGGATGCTACGGCGCCGCGCGCCCGCGGGGAAAGCGGCTCGCCGGGCGCGCGCCAGGCGCGCGGAGTATGCTCGCCGCCGTGTCACCGTCCGACCCGAGCCCGCCGGCGCGCAAGGCCATGCCGCGAGCGCGCGCGAGCCGCCTACTCGGCGTCGGCGTCGTCGCCCTCGTCGTGCTGCTCCAGCTCGGCACACAGGTCGCGGCCGGCCACGACCGCGGCCGCCTGATCTCGAGCGCGCTCTTCCTCTCGATCGAGCTGCCGCTCCTCATGAGCGCGCTCTCCGTGCTCTACGCGACCGCGACGCGGCGCCAGCTCGGATCGCTCCGCACGCTCGGCGCGGGCATCGTCCTCGCCGGGGCGCTCGGCGCCGGCGTCGGCGCGATCTTCTGGGAGCTGAACCACCACTACCCGTGGATCCGCATGCACTCGGGCACCTCGCCGGCCGTGCTCGCGCGCGCGACGCTGTGGGGGCTCTCGCACGGCGTCCTGCACTTCGGCCTGTGGACGCTCGCGTTCGTCTTCCCGTTCGCGATCGAGGACGCCCGCGTGCGCGCCCTCGAGGCCGAGACGCTCCGCCTCGAGGCCGAGAAGCTCCGGACGGCGGCCGAGCTCGCGCGCCTGCGCGCCCACCTCGAGCCCCACTTCCTGCTCAACACGCTCAACGCGATCGCGGGCCTCGTGACCGACGACCCGCGCGAGGCGCGGCGGCTGCTCGTCTGCCTCGGCGACCTCTTGCGCGACTCGCTCCGCGACGAGGACGAGATGCAATCGCTCGACGACCAGATGGCGTGGCTGCACCGCTACGCCGAGATCCTCGAGGCGCGCCACGCGGGGCACCTCGTCTTCCGCTGGGAGATCGCCGGTGAGGCGCGCGACGTGCGCTTGCCGCGCCTGCTCCTTCAGCCCCTCGTCGAGAACGCCGTCAAGCACGGCGCGCTCCGGCGCGCGGGCGACGGGGAGGTGGTCATCCGCGCGTCGGTGACCGGCGATCCCGGCGCCGGGCGCGTGGTCTGCACCGTCGAGGACAACGGGCCCGGGCTGCCCGCGCGCGAGACGCGATCGGGCGCCTTCGGCCTGCACGCGGTCCGGCGCCGCCTCGAGCTGCGCTACCAGGGCGGCGCGGAGCTGCGGCTCGAGTCGAGCGACGCCGGCACCCGATCCATCGTCGATCTGCCGCGCGGTCCGCTCGCCGACGCGAGCCTGGGGGCTGCATGATCTCCGTCCCCCCGATGGCGATCGATCCGCCGCGGCTGCGGGCCCTCGTCGTCGAGGACGAGTGGCCGGCGCGCAACTACCTCGTCGAGCTCATCGAGGCCTCGCGCCTCGCCGAGGTCGTCGGCGCCGTCGCCGACGCGAGCCAGGCGCGCGAGGTCCTCGAGGCGACGCCCGAGCTGCCGGTCGACGTCGTGTTCGTCGACGTGCAGCTCTCGGGCGCGGGCGGCGAGCGCGCCGGGCTCGACCTCGTCCGATCGCTCGCGCACGCCCGGCCCCCCGCGTTCGTCTTCGCGACCGCCTTCGACCAGCACGCCCTCGAGGCCTTCGAGCTCGGCGCGGTCGACTACCTGCTCAAACCCTTCAGCGAGGACCGCGTCGCGCAGTGCCTCCGACGCGTCCGCGCCCGCGCCCCGCGCGCCGGCGCCCCCGCACCGGGCGCGCTGCGCATCGTCGCGCGCCGCAAGAAGAGCCTGATCTTCCTGGAGCCAAGGGAAATATGGGCGTTCGAGGCCGCCGACCGCATGACGTTCGTGCACACCGAGCACGGCACATTCGACCTCGACCTCTCGCTCGCTGCGATCGAGACCTCCTTCGGGCGGGCCTTCGCGCGCGTGCACCGGAACTGGCTCGTGAACATCGCCTCCATCAAGGAGCTCGAGCGCGACGGCGCCGAGACGCACCTGTTCGTCGGCCCGGGGCTCGGCGACGAAGGGCGCGGCGTGCGCGTGCCCGTCTCGCGCGACCGCGCGCAGCCGCTCCGCGAGATGCTGCTGGCCAACGCGACCGGCCTCCGCAGGGGCTAGCCGCAGCGCGCGGCCGCGCGTTGACGCCGGGCCGCGCGCCGCCCGATCCTGCGGCGATGATCCTCGCCGCGCCCGCCCTCCGCGCGCTCGTGCCCCTCGCGTTCGTCGTCCTGGCCGCGTGCGGCGGGGACGAGGTCGGCGGCGCGTCGTCTTCGCCCACGATCGGGCCCGCGGGCGGCGCGGGCGCGGGCGGGGCCCCCGCGACCACGAGCTCGGCCGCAGGGGGAGCGGGGACGCACGCGGGCGGCGGCGGGGGCGCCGCGGTCGGTGGCGTGGGCGGCGCGGGCGGTGCGGCTGGAGGCCTCGGTGGCGCGGGTGGTGGCCTCGGCGGCGCGGGCGGCGCGCCGCCGCCGGAGTTCGATTCCCTCGCGTGGGAGACGGGCGCGTCGATCGGCCACGGCGTCGCCCGCAAGGACGCCTTGAACCCGATCGGCGAGAGCGTCTTCATCGGCTACGCGGGCTACGCCGTCACGCTGGATTCGTCGTGCGCGTGGGTGACCGCGCTCTACCACGCCACGCTGCGCGATCGCGGCGTCCGGTACGTCTACTGCGTGCAAGGCCCCGCCGATCCGGGCTACTCGCAGCTCGAGATCGGCAACTCGAAGATCGCCGCGAAGCTCGCCGTCGAGGTCGGCCCCGCGACCCGGTTCATCCTCGCGGTGGCGCACTCGAGCGGCAGCTTCGTCGCCCACGAGCTGCTCGGGCAGCTCGCCGGCGGCCTCGATCCGCAGGGCGTCACGGCGGGCAAGGTCGTCTACTTCGACCTCGACGGCGGCACGAACGGCCTCTCCGCCCCGATCGTCGCGCGCCTCTCGCGCGCCTACTTCGTCGGCGCGCGCGACGGCGCGACCGGCACCGACTCGCCGAACCACGGGGTCATGGTGGGCGCCGGCGCCACGTACGCGGCCGCCGGCGGCTTCTTCGAGATCGACGCCTCCGCTTCGGGCTGCGACGCCGGCGCCTCGTGGTGCGTGCACATGACCCCCATCACGACGTGGCCGCACGACCCCGCGAAGGCCTCGGCAGCCGCCGATTACGGCGATTTCGCCGGTCGATCGGTCGCGACCGCGTACCTCGACGCCAAGGCCGTCGAGGCCGCGCTGTTTCCGTGAGGGCGCGCGGAGCGTTGCGTGGCGGCGCGCATCGGCAGGAAGATGCGCGCATGATCGTCCGTCGCGCCGCGTGGCTCACCCTCGCCTCCACCGCTGCCTTCCTCGCGTGCGGCGGCAACGTCGTCGTCGACCGCTCGTCGGGCGCCACGACGGCCACGACCTCGGTCACGACCGGCACCGGGACGACCTCGGTCACCACCGGGACAACCACGACCACGACCAGCTCGACCTCCTCGAGCACGGTGACGACGCCCGTCCCCGCGTGCGAATGCGCCGCGGTCCAGGCGTTCCTCGAAGGGTGCGGTCACGGCGCGCCCCCCACCTGCGAGAGCTTCCCGCCCCTCGACTGCGTCTGCGCGGCGCTCGGCGGCGGCTGCGCCGGCCTCGATGCGTGCCTCGGCGGCGGCACCGGCGGCAGCTCGCCCGGCGAGCCGGGCTTGCCGCTCGCGTGCCGGCAGTGCTTCGTCAAGGCCATCCAGGGCCCGTGCGCGCCGGAGCTCGACGCCTGCAAGCAGAACCCGGAGTGCCAGGCCGAGCTCGATTGCCACAAGGGCTGCAGCTACTCCGCCGAGTGCAACGCGCAATGCGACGCCGCGCACCCGGCGGGCGCGGCCGATTACGCGACGCTCATCCTGTGCGGCGACTGCACCGAGTGCGCGCCCGAGTGTGCCGGCACCGCGCTCTTCGCGACCTACTGCGTGTACGGCGCGAAATAGGGCGCGCCGCCCAGGTTGTCACTCGGCGTCGCCGGGCAGGTCGGGCGGCGCTGCGGCCGAACGGCCGAACGGCGACGCGGGGAGCTCGGTCGTGAACACCGTGCCGGCGTCCTCGGTCGACTCGAAGCGAAGGCGCCCGCCGAGGTACTGCTCGGTGAAGAGCTTCATCGAGTACGTGCCGAGGCCCCGGTCCGCCCCCTTGGTCGAGAACGATCGCTGAAACATCTGCAGCTGCACCTCGCGCGGCATGTGGCCGGCGTTGTGCACGGAGAGCCGCACGAAGCCCGGCGCCCCCACCTCCGCCGTCAGCCGGACGTCGCTGCCGCGCGGGCTCGCCTCGAGGGCGTTCTTGAGCATGTTCACGAGCACGCGGCGCGCGAGCGTGTGGTCGGCGCGCAGGAGCAGGTCGCCGGCGACGGGCTCGACCACGATGGAGTGCGATCGCGCGGCCTCGTGGTGGCGCAGGTGATGGGCGACCTCGTGGAACAGATCGCCGACGAGCATGTCGTCCGGGCGCGGGTGATACTCGCCGCTCTCGACCGCGGACAGCTCGCGCTGCGCCATGATCTCGTCGAGCAGGCTGTCGCTGATCGCCGACAGGTCCTTCGTCAGCCGGTGCAGCCGGTCCGGGTCCTTGATCTGTTGCATCAGCTCGACCATGCCGCGCAGGCCGCCGGCGAGGTTGATGACGTCGTGGAAGAAGAGCCGCTCGAGCGCGCGGCGGCGCTTCGCGTCGCTGATGTCGGCGACCGTGACGATGACGAACGTCTCGCCCTCGACCTTGACCGGGCGGGCCGTCACCTTGAGGTCGAGGCTGTGCCCCTGGCCGTCGACGCGCGTGCTGATGCGGCACTCCTCGTCGGCCGGCCCGTCGGTCACCAGGCAGCGCAGCACGGCGCGGAGCGCGCCGCAGTGGCGACAGGCCTCCGACGTCCCGCAGCCGCCCCGGCCCTCGGTGGCGTGGACGCATTGGATGGCCTCGCCCGGACGCTTGCCGAGCACGTCGCCGACGTCCTCCGCGCCGATGGCCTTGAAGAGCGCGTCGTTCCAGAACACGAGCTGCCGGTCACGGTTCAGCACGGCGACCACGAACGGGAGCGAGTTGACGACCTCGCGCACGAAGGCAAGCTCGCTCAGCGTGCGCCACGCGCGCTCGACCGTCTCCGGGCCGGCCCGGTGCGCGGGCGCGAACGCGGTCGCCGCGGTGGAGGGCTCGTGACCGGCCTCGTGCTGCATAGGGGCGAGTCTAGCCCCTGGATCGGCCTGCGTCGCGGCGGAGCGCCGACGGCTCATTGCGCTGCCTTGCGCATGGCGAGGAAGGCGCCGCGCGGCAGGCGCTTCTCGTCGTGGGTCGGCGCGCCGTCGCCGTCCATCGCGAGCCAGATCGGCCCGTGCTTTCTCCTGGCCTCGAAGTAGACGACGAGCACCGATCCGCCTTTCTTCTTCCTCGCCCACCAGAGGTCGAACGCGTTCGCCTCGTCCTCCTTGTAGTAGCGCGTCAGCGCCTCGTGCGCCCGGCGCAGGGGCTCGCCCTCGACCTTGCCGTCGCTCTCGACGTCGTCCTTCGACGTGGCGAGCTCCTCGCGCGCGGCGCGCAGCGCGGCGACCTGCGCTTCGCGCGCCTGCGCGGGCTTGGCCTCCGTCCGCAGGCGAACGCGCGCGCGGGTCGCGTACGACACGATGGGGTCGCGCCGCTGGCCGATGCGGGCCCCGGCCAGCGACAGCGACACGACGGCGGCGACGAGGAGCGCTCCGAGGCGCCGCGGCGCGCGCGCGGCGTGCAGGTGGACGACGGTCGTCACGAGCGGCATGAGCATCATGACGACGACGACCGCCTCGGCGAGGAACGTGTACGCCGCGATGGGGCCGAACTCGCGCAGCCCGAGCTCGGGCGGGAACGCGGTCGCGTACTGGTGGGCGAGCGACCCGACCAGGAGGAGGAACGTCAGCAGCGTGTAGCCCTTGAAGAGGAGCAGCTCGCGCCTCGCCTCGGGGACCCAGAGCCAGTACGGAAACAGGATCGGGAAGAAGACGTAGTAGAGGAACGGGCGCGGCGGGTGGGCGCGGTAGTAGGCCTCGAACGCGAGCTGGTTGCGCAGCAGGAAGCGCGCGACGCGCGACCGCTCGGCGAGCCCGCGCGCGGCCTCGCCCGCGATGAAGACGGCGAGGGCGACGCCGATCTGCACGAGCGCGCCCTTGACCGGGAAGAGCGCGGCCACGAAGACGAGCAGGTAGGGCGCGATCGCGAAGAACGCGAGGCGAGCCGCGAAGTCGAGCACGCCCCTCACGTTCGATCCGATCACGGCGCGGCCTCCCCGGCCCGCTCGGCGTGGTCCTCGCGGGCGCGCGGCGGAGTATACGCGCGGCGAGCGGCGCGTGGTCGCCGGAGCCCCGCGAGGGTAGGGTTGCCCATGCTCGTCCTGGCGCGAAAGCTCGTCGATCGCCTGCGCCAGCCCCGCACGCGGGCCGACGAGGTCGCGGAGCTGCGCCGTCGCTTCGCGGCCGCCCCGGGGCCCGCGGTCGCGAGCGCGGGCGAGGTCGAAGCCGCGCGCGAGCTCGCCTCGCTGCGCGCCCGGATGATCGCGGCCCTCGGCCTCGTCGACGCCTGCGCCGGCTGCGCGCGCGGCCACCCCCTGCCGCACGGGCGCTGGGACGGCGGCCACTGCTGCGGCGGCACGGCCGCGGGCGTGTTCGGCGACGACGAGGTGGCCGCGCTCCGCCTGTCCGGCACGACCCCGGCGAGCCTCGTCGCGCCTCGAGGCGACCACGCCGGCTGCTCGTTCCGCGGGCCGACCGGCTGCTCGCTCGACCCGGCGCACCGCCCGAACCTGTGCGTGCGCTACCTCTGCCGCGAGCTCGAGGCCGAGCTCCGCGCGCGCGGCGATCTCCCTGCGATCAAGGCGATCGGCGCGTCGATGTCGGCCGAGCTCGCCCGCTTTTCGCGCGCCCGCGCCGCGCGGCTCCTCGCCGGCGCGGACCCCGAGGCCCCGTGAGCGCGGAGCCGCCCCTCGGCCTCGCCCCCGGCGTCCGGCCCTCGATCCGCGCGTTCGCTGCCGCGTTCCCGACGCCGCCCGCCCGCGGCCTCGGGCGCTTCCTGCCCGGCCTCCACGTGCTCCGGAGCTACCGGCGCGCCTGGCTCGCCTCCGATCTCGTCGCGGGCCTGGTGCTCACCGGGCTGCTCGTTCCCGCGGGCATGGGCTACGCCGAGGCCTCGGGGCTCCCCGCGATCACGGGCCTCTACGCGACGATCGCCGCGCTCCTCGCGTACGCGATCGTCGGGCCGTCGCGCATCCTCGTGCTCGGCCCCGACTCGGCCCTCGCGGCCCTCGTCGCCGCCACCGTCCTGCCGCTCGCCGCCGGCGACGAGGCGCGCGCCGTCGCGCTCGCGTCGATGCTCGCGATCCTGACGGGCGGGATCTGCCTCGTCGCGGGCGTCGCGAAGCTCGGGTTCCTCACCGACCTGCTCTCGAAGCCCGTACGCGTCGGCTACATGAACGGCATCGCGCTCACGGTCATCGTCGGTCAGCTCCCCAAGCTCTTCGGCTTCTCGGCCGGGGGCGAGGGCGTCGCCGGCGGCCTCGCGGCCTTCGCGCGCGGCCTCGCCGAGGGCCGCACCCGCCCCGAGGCGGCGGTCGTCGGCCTCGCGTGCCTCGCCGTCATCCTCGGCATCAAGGCCGCGGCGCCGCGGATCCCGGGCGTCCTCGTCGCCGTCGTGATCGCCACCGCCGCCTCGCACACGCTCGACCTCGCGGGGCGCCTACCCGTGGTCGGCGTGGTACCGCGCGGCGTGCCCCTGCCCGCGCTGCCCGTGATCCGCCTGGCGGACCTCTGGCCCCTCGTCGTCGGCGCCGCCGGCATCGCGCTCGTCTCGTTCGCGGACACGAGCGTCCTGTCGCGCACGTTCGCCGCGCGCAACGGCTACCGGGTCGACGCCGATCGCGAGCTCATGGGCCTCGGCGTCGCCAACGCCGCTGCGGGCCTGTTCCTCGGCTTCCCCGTGAGCTCGAGCGCGTCGCGCACGCCCGTGGCCGAGTCCGCCGGATCGAAGACCCAGCTCACCGGCGTCGTCGGCGCCGTCGCGATTGCCATTTTGCTCGTCGCCGCCCCCGGCCTCGTCCGGTCGATGCCCATCGCGGCGCTGGCCGCGGTCGTGCTCTCCGCGGCGATAGGCATGTTCGACGTGCGATCGATTCGCGTCTTCTTCCGGGTCCGCCGGTCCGACTTCCTGCTCACGGTCTTCGGCTTCGTGGCCGTCGCGCTCTTCGGCGTCCTCGTCGGCATCGCGCTCGCGGTCGCCGTGTCGCTGCTCGACTTCATCCGGCGCGCCTGGCGCCCGCACGACGCGGTGCTCGGGCACGCCGCCGGCGTGAAGGGCTACCACGACATCACCCGCTACCCGACCGCGCGGCAGGTCCCGGGCCTGCTCCTCTATCGCTGGGACGCGCCCCTCTTCTTCGCCAACGCCGACACGTTCCGCGACCGCGTGCTGCGCCTCGTCGAGGACGCCGACGCCCCCGTGCGCTGGGTCGTCGTCGCGGCCGAGCCCATCACCGACGTCGACACGACGGCCGCCGAGATGATCGCCGAGCTCGACGCCGAGCTCGCGACGCGCGACGTCGAGCTCGCGTTCGCCGAGATGAAGGACCCGGTGAAGGACCGCCTGCACCGCTACGGGCTCCGCGAGAAGATCGGGCGCGACTTCTTCTTTCCGACGAACGGCGTCGCGGTGCGGGAGTTCTTCGCGCGCGGCGTCGCGGACGGGCCCGCCCCGGACGCCGAGGCGGACGACGGCCACCCGCCCCCCTCGGACGCGTGACCGGGCGGTCATCGTAGCGGGGTGCGCGCTGCAGTGGCGCGCGCCGGCGCTCGTCCGGTCGGCGGACTGACGTTTGTCATCCGGCACCCGGTCGCGCCCACGGATCCGTCGACAACGGGCGTCCCCGAGGCCTATCGGTGATGGGCCGGTTCGTGCGGCGCGCCTCGCGCTCGGGGCGCGCGCGGCCGGCGATCGGCGCCCATTGCGGGCGAAGTCGGGGAGAATGGCAATGAAGACTGAGCTCGTCCTCGTGGTCGCGATGGCGCTCGCCGGGTGTGAAGACAAGCAGCCCGCCCCGACGGCGCAGCCCGCGCCCGCCGCGACGGCCGCCGCCGAGGCGCAGAAGCCGGCGGCGCCCGTCGAGCCTCCGCTCGCGGCCGACGACAAGACCGTCGCCGGCGTCGCCTCGCGATCGCCGGACCACACCACGCTCGTCGCGGCGCTCAAGGCGGGCGACCTCGTCGGCGTGCTCGCGAGCCCCGGCGGCGCCTACACCGTCTTCGCCCCGACGAACGCGGCGTTCGACAAGCTGCCGAAGGGCACGGTCGAGGGCCTGCTGAAGCCCGAGAAGAAGCCCGATCTGCGCGCGATCCTGCAGCATCACGCGGCCGTGCCGGTCAAGCAGATCAAGGATCTGCACGACGGCGAGACGATGAGCATGGCCGACGGCACGAAGGTCACGTTCCACGTCAAGGACGGCAAGGTGATGGTCGACGACGCGAACATCATCGGCACGGTGCAGACCTCGAACGGCGTCATCCACGTCGTCGACGCCGTCATCCTCCCGAAGGCGAAGTAGCGATCAGCGCCCGGCGACGGCGCCGCCCGGGTCGGGGCAGCCCGCGCGCGCGAGGCCGGCGACGGCGGCGCGCGCGTCCGGCGTGGCCGCCCTCGGATCGCTCGCCCACGCGCCGATCACGCGAAAGACGCGGGGCCAGTCCTCGCCGCACGCCGCGAGGAGCTGCAGGACCTCCTTCGCGCTACCGTCGTACGTCTTGGCCTGGATCAGCGAGGCGTTGTTGAGGTGCCGGCGCGCGCCGACCTCCGCCTCGAGCGCCTCGAGGACCCGCGCCTTGTCCGCGAGCTTGCGGTCGCGCGGCGCGCTCGATGCGTAGATCGCCTCGAGGCGCGCGCGGGCGCGAGCGAGCGCGTCGGCGCGTGCCCGCCCGCGCCGCTGCGCGTCTCGGAACCCGAGGACCTCCGGCGACCCCGGCCCGGTGCGCTCGGTGAGGTAGCCGCACGCGAGCCGTTCGCCGGCGACCTCCGCGAGCGACTCGTTCAGCTCCGTCGCGCCCGGCAGGTAGATCGTCGCGTGCACCGACTCGTGCAGCACGGTGCTCGCGAGCTCGCCGAGCGCGTCGTCGCCGTCGGGGATCATCGTCGACAGCACGGGATCCGAGAACCACCCGAGCGTCGAGTAGGCGACCGCGCCGCGCACGTCGGCGTCCCACCCCGCGGCGCGCAGCCGATCGGCGTGACCGTCGGCGTCGCCCCGGTCGAACCAGCCGAGGTAGTTGATCGGCCCGACGAACGGAAAGCGCCACCAGCGCGACCGGAACGCGAGCGGCGCCGACGCGCTGACGACCCAGACGACCGCCGGCCCGTCGACCTCGGCGTAGCTCGCGTAGCTCGACGTCGATCGCAGGCCGTGGCGCTCGCCGTAGCGCTTGATGGGCGCGATCTCGCGCAGCAGCGCCGCCGTGCGCGCCGACGTGTCGGGGTCGGCGAGGACGCGATCGAGGGGACGCGCGGCCGACGCGAGATCGAGCTGCCCCTGCGCGGCCTGGGCGACGTAGGCGACGGTCGCGCACCCGGAGAGGGCCGGCGCGAGCGCGAGGGCGAGGGCGGCCGCGAGGGGCGCGCCGGGGAGGAGGCGGGGCACGGTCGGACAGGATGTCCCGGGGCGGCGGCGCGGGCGAGCCCCCTACGGCGAGAGGGCGAGATCCGCGACGTCCTCGCCGAACCGGCCGAGCTTCTGCACCTTCACGCGGTCGAGCGCCACCGAGTAGACGAGGTCGTCGAGGAACACGCTGCGCTGGACCACGGAGGTCGACCCCGACCACCAGCCGTCGCAGCTCGCGCCGCGCTTGGCGTGAGCGACGCCGCCGAGGCGGGTGAAGCCCTTTGCCACGCTGACGTCGTAGACGAGCAGGCCGCTGAAGGCGAGGTCGCGGCCGGCCTGGCCGTCGCCGCCGCCCTCGCAGATCGTCATGGGGATCGCGAGCAGCCCGCGGTCGGCGAAGTAGTTGAAGGCGAGGTGGTTCGTCGCGGCCTCCGAGCCGGACCCGCGCGTGCCGATCTTCTCCTTGTGCAGCAGCCGCGGATCGGTCGGAGTCGAGACGTCGAAGAGCTGCAGCAGGACGCCGTCGAAGTACGCGAAATCCCCGTGATCGCTGGCGTCGAAGCCGATCGAGAGCAGGTGATCGCGGTCGATGCGGTGCAGGTACGTCGAGAAGCCGGGGATCTTCAGCTCGCCGAGGACGGCGGGGCGAGCGGCGTCGAAGAGGTCGACCACGAAGAGCGGATCGGTCTTCTTGAACGTGACGACATAGCCGCGGTCGTCGTCGAAGCGGACGGCGCGGACGTCCTCGCCGGGCGCGATCTTCTCGATTGCGCCGACGCGCACGAGACTGCCACCCTCGACCTCGGCAAGGATCGAAATGGCGCTCTCGACCTTGGGATCGGGGACCCGACCGCGCGTCGTGGCCACGCGCAGGTAGCCCGACCACTCGTCCATCGCGAACTGATTGAGGACGTGGCCCGGCACGACGCCGCTGCCGACGTAGCGCGTCTCTCGCGGGCTCGCGCCGATGCGGAACTTGTGCACGTCGCTCACCTCGTCGACCGAGGACGAGAACGAGTACCAGCGCCCGCCTCCCGCCGGCTTCCTGTGCGTGACGGAGAGGTAGAGCGCGTCTCGCGAGGCGAAGACCGCGCCGGGGCGGCTCTGGAGGGTCGCGGTCGTGGGCACCTCGGCGTCGCGGTTCAGGTCGAACGAGACGACCGTCGTGAACGCCTGCCCGTCCTCGAACGACGTCCGCAGGAGGCCGCCGCAGAGCTTCGTCGCGACGCCGCCCTCGGTCATCGTGGGCAGGGCGGGCGCGGCGGCGCGGATCTTCCGCTCGGCGTCGATCGTGAGCGCCGCGAGCTTGGCGCGGACGACGGCCTCGGCCGTCCCGCAGATCGCGAGGTCGTCGGGCCACGTGGGCAGCGGAGCCTGCTTCTCGGCGGAGTCGCCGTCGGCGACGACGGAGTGGACGGTGGTGCCGATGCGACGCGAGGCCATCAGCGACCCCGAGAGGTCGATGCGGCGCACGACCCTGGGATCGGCCCGGTTCGTGACGTCGAGCACGGTGATGCGCGTCGAGGATCCGTCGCCCGCGAAGACGCAGTCGTAGCCGTAGGTGCAGCGCTTCGTGCGAGCGCCGACCGAGGTGTAGACCACGGCCCGATCGCCCTCGACGAGCAGCTCGCGCACCGATCCGGGGAGCTTCGTGACCGACACGACGCGCGGCGAGAGCGCCTCGACGATGCGCAGCGCGCCGTTGACGGCCAGGTACACGTACCTCCCGTCGGTCTTGACGAGGTCGGCCTCGTCGACGCCGACGACCTGGTTGTTGGTCCCCGAGGCGCTCGTCGCGGCCCGCACCGAGCCTGCGCCGCCGCGCCCCATCACGGCGAACGACCCGAGGCCGATGCCCTCGCCTCGCCCGCCGCCGCCCTCGCCGACGCCGCTGACGCCGAGGCCGCCGTAGCCGGTCGCCGACGCCGCGCGCTCGAGCTCCCAGCGCCTGCGGTAGTCGGCCCAGCAACCGGGCTGCGCCTTGCGCCAGCGATCGAGCTCGGCTGCGACCGCGGCGCGCATCGCCGTGACGCGCGCCTCGGTGCGGGCCTTGTCCTCCTCGCAGCTCGACGCGACCAGGCGAGCCTCCCGCAGCGACCCCGCGGGAGGATCGCCCGCCATCGGCGCCGTCGCGCGGGGCGCCTCGGATCGGGGCGCGCGCGCGAGGGCGACGGCCGGATCCGAGGCGACCGGAGCGGGGGATCGCGCGATCGTCGCGGTCGCGGTCGCGGTCGCGGTCGCGGTCGCCGGAGGCGCGCGCGGATCGGGGGGCCGCGGGCCTTGCGCGCAGCTCGCGTGCAGCAGCGCGGCGCCGAGGACCGACGCCTTCGTCAGCGAGCGGAGGATTCTCATACCGACGGTCTCCCGGCGCCGACAACGTGCGCGCCAAGGGAGGGACCGCCGGGCGGGGCTGGTGTTCCCGGCAAGCGACCGGCCCGTGCGATCCCCGCGATCCCCGGGGCGATCGAAGGGGGCGATCGACCGGCGCGACCCACAAAAAGCCGAGGGCCGCGGGAGCTCGCGCTTTTGCGCGGGCGCCGCGGCCCTGTGGCCCCGACCGCAGTCAGGCGACGGCGGACTTGATCGCCTTGATCGGACGCGCGCGCACGGCCTTGCTCGCCGGCTTGGCGGCGAAGGTCTGCGGCTGCTTCGTGAACGGATTGATGCCCTGGCGCGCCTTGGTGGCGGGCTTCTTGATGACGCGGAACTTGGCGAAGCCGGGCAGCGTGAAGGTGCCGTTCTTCTTCAGCTCGCGGTAGCCGACGCTCGCGAGGGCCTCGAGCACGGTCTTGACCTGCTTCTTGGTGAGCCCGTCTCCGACCGTCTCCGCGACGGCCTGGATCACGTTGCTCTTCGTCATCGCCTTGGCAGCCTTGGCGCCAGCGGTCTTCTTCGCAGCCATAATCTCCTCCCGCGGGCAGCACCTCGCCGCACGCGGGCGCAACCTCACCACGGAGCGCGGGTGTTGGAAAGCAGAATCGGGCCCGAAACGCGCACTTTTTGACGCGGGGCCCTCGAGACACGGCCGCAGGGCGCGTTTTGCGGCGCGGTGCTAGCCTTTCACAGGCCCTCGAAGACCTCCACGATGCTGCTTTCCTCGCGCGCACGGACGACCCTCGGCGTCGCTGCCGCACTGGTCTTTCAGGGCTGCGCGCCCGCGGACGCAGGATCGGGAGCGGCGGTCGGGGCCGGGGCCGCGGACGGCGGCGACGACCCGATCGCGCTGCGCACGCGCTACCCCGCCTACGCGAACACGGCGAAGTACCTCTATGGCGTCGACCCGAGCGAGGCGGGCGTCACGGTCGAGAAGCTCGGCGCGTTCGACTGCATCGGCGGCGTCGGACAGGACCCGACGATGACCGATCTCGCGGTCGACGCGACGGGCGAGCTGTGGGGCGTCAGCGCGGGCCACGTGCACCGGATCGTCGTCGAGGGCGGCGTCGCGCGCTGCGCCTCCACGCTCGCGATCACGAACGCCGCCGACCCGAAGAACGTGTCCTTCTTCGGCCTCACGTTCGCGCCCGCGGGCGTCATCGACGACGCGCGCGAGACGCTCGTCGCGGGCAACACGGCGGGCGAGCTGTGGGCCGTCGACACCGCGAGCGGCGCGGTGACCCCGCACGGTCGCTTCGGCGCGGTGCCGAAGGACGACGGCCGCGGCCACGCCTACCCGCTCGATCCCGCGGTCACGGGCGACACCGTCGGCAGCCCGTGGGAGCTCTCGGGCGACGTCGTGTTCCTCGCGAACGCGGGCGCCCCGATCGGCTTCGCGACCCTGCGCGACTGCAAGGCGCCACCGTCGTCGCTCGACTGCGACGGCACCGACACGCTCGTCGAGATCGACATGGCGAAGCTGAAATCGGAGACGCTGGATCCCATCGTCCGCCGCGTCGTCGGCGCCGTGGTGCCGAGGCCGGGCTGCGCCGACGGGGACAGCCCGAAGGGATACGGCGGGATGTACGGGATCGCGGCGTGGAGCGACCAGGTCTACGGCTTCTCGAAGAGCGGCGCGGTGGTCGCGATAGACAACGGGGACGGCAGCGCGTGCCTCGTGATGCAGCGCAAGACGCCCTGGTACGGGGCGGGCGTCACGACGACGGCGCCGGTGATCCAGCCGGCGCGTTGACGGGTGGCGGGCCGGCGGGGGGCGCGCGGCGCGGGCGCGCAATCGCCCGCGGCGCCCTGGCGAAGCCGCCGCGGCGTCCTACGTTCTCCGGAAAGCGCGCCGGGCCGAGAGAGGCCCAAGCGGCGCGAACAGCGAGGGAGGTACGTCGTGGGTGGGACTCCGTCTCCGCGAGACGTCACCAATCCGAGGACCGAGGGGCGGCGGCTCCGGGTGCTCTTGCTCTATCCGCCGTCCAAGACGCAGGTTCACTCCGCGTATCCGCTCGGCATCACGGTGCTCGGGGCCGTGCTCGAACGAGCCGGCCACGACGTCCGCCTGATCGACGCGAACGCCGCGCGGCGACGGAGGACGACCGAGGACCTCGTCGAGCTCGTGCGCGAGCTGCGCCCCGACGTCGTCGGCATGACGCTCGTCACGCCGCTGGTGCGCGAGTCGTACCGCCTCGCCGCGGCGCTGCGCCCGCTCGGCGTGAAGCTGCTCGCGGGCGGGCCGCACGCGACGCTCGTGCCCGAGGAGCCGCCCGCGCACGGCTTCGACGCGGCCGTGATCGGCGAGGCGGAGCCCACGGTCGAGGCGGCGTGCCGCGCGCTCGTCGGCGAGATCGACCCGGCGACCGTGCCCGGCTGGGTCTTCCGCGACGCGAGCGGCGCCCTCGTCCGCACGGCGTCGCTGCCGGCCCCGATCGACCTCGACGCGCTGCCGCTGCCCGCGCGCCACCTGCACGACCCGGCCGACTACGGTCCTCCGGGCGACCCGTCGCTGCACCAGAACGTCTTCAGCTCCCGCGGCTGCACGGCGAGGTGCACGTATTGCGCGGGCGCGCTGTTCGGCAAGCGCTTCCGCTTCCGGTCGGCGGCGCACATCGTCGCCGAGATCGCCGACATCCAGCAGCGCTACGGGACGCGCCACTTCCACTTCGTCGACGACGCGATGAGCGTCGACAAGGCCCGGATGCGCGCGATCTGCGAGGGGCTGATCGAGCTCCGCCCGCAGCCGACGTTCAGCATGATGACGCGCATCGACCTGACGCTCGACCGGGACCTGCTCGCGCTGATGGCGCGCGCGGGCTGCAAGCGGATCGACTTCGGCGTCGAGTCCGGCGACCCGGCCACGCTGCGCCGGATCATGAAGCCGCACACGGTCGACATGGTGCGCCGCGTGCTGCCCGAGGTCGCGCGTCTCGGCATCGAGCCGCACGTCTTCTTCATCCTCGGGTTCCCGTGGGACGACCACGAGTCCATCGCCGCGACGCGGCGGCACATGGTGGAGATCGCGCCGCACGTCACCACGTTCGACCCGGCCGTCGCGTCGGTGCTCGTCCCCTTCCCGGGCACGCGCATCTACGACGAGTACAAGGATCGCTACGGCTTCGCGAACTGGTGGCTGCGATCGGACAGCAGCTTCGACGCGCCGTCGATCGACACGCACTCGTACTTCGAGACGAAGGTCTTCGTGCGAGGCGCGGCCCTCGACGCCGACTTCTTCGACTACCCGGAGCCCATCAAGGCCGAGATCCGCGAGGTGTTCAAGCTGATGTACAGCCTGAACCTGCGCCAGCAGCCGGCCGCCGCGCGGCTCGTCGAGCGCGCGCTGGTCGAGGCGTCGGCGCGGCTCGCGGCCGTGTCGCCGCGCGCGGAGCGGGCCATCCTGCGGCCCATCCTGCGCGCGCGGAGCGCTGCGGCGAGCGCGGTGCGGCGGCTCCGGGGCGTCGCGGCCGAGGCCGGGTAGAGCCTCGGCGAGAGGGGGCCGCGCGAGCGGCGTGCGCGGAAGTGCCCGGAGAATGAGACCCAAGGCCGCGAGGAGCGCAAGGGCGGCGAACCGAGGTCGCTCGACCCCCGCCGAAGGTCGGCGCCCCCCGCGCCCAGGCGGTCGACTCCGGGCCCGCGTTTTCGACCCTGAGAGAGACAAGGGCCGCGATCGCTCGGCGGGCGCGCCAGGTTCGACCGGCGGTGCCGCGGGGTCCGCGCGGTCGAACGCCTCCGGCGCACGCTGACGCGGCGGGCAGCCGGGGCGGCGCGGGACGGGGCGGCGGGTTGCTTCAATTGCGCGCTGCGCCACTCCCCGACCGCCCCGAACGTCGTGCCTGCGGCGTGAACATCCAGCACGATCTACCGCGCGATCGGCGTCCTCCTTCGCCCCGGGGGCGTGGCGGCCAGCTTGACGTCAACGGGCGCGCGGCGGGAGGCGCCGCGAAGGCGCGGACGGTTCGGGCGAGGCTGCGAGCGCCACGCCCCCATGATGCCGACGCGGTCACGTTCGGGCGGTTCTGCCGCCACACCTTCGCGACGTTCTGGAAGCCGAGGTCGCCCACGCCGCCGCCGCCCGCGATGGCCCATGCCTTGGCCAGCTCAGCGACCTCGTGGCCGGTCCTCAGCGCGTTGGCTGAGTGCGTGCGGTGTGGGGACGTCCGTGCGTGGCTGGAGCCGCGCGCTCGCGACGCGCCCCGGCAACACCGAGCCGTACGCGTGGTCGGTGATGAGGCTGTCGCCGGCCTGCCGAGGAGCGCTCAGGTAGCGCGACGCTGTCGAGGACGCCGAAGCGGTGGCGCTTCGCCCAGGCCGACACGGGTTCGTCGGCCACCGACGCGCATGCCCCGAAGCCCGGGGCGCGCAAGCCGAGGCGCGTGCTAAGGTTCGAGCCGTGTCGCCTTCCGGAGCGCTCCTCCCGCCGACGTGCACCGACCTCGAGGCCCCGGCTGTGCGCCCGCGTTTTCAGCGGTGGACGGGCACCGCGGTGGGCGAGCTGCAGACCCTGCTCGGCTCACCCGACCTCGAGACGCGTGCGTACAGGAGGGGTGCGCTGCTGCGCGAGGCGAACAATCGCGAGGTAGGTGCTTCGTGCCGCCTCGCGAGCTCCGCGAACTCCGGCTGCGGCGCACTCGCCAGCCCGGTCGCTCGCGCGCGAGGTGGGCGTCCCTGCCTCGCATGGAGGCGTCCGAGCGGCCTCCGCCGAAGGCACCGCGTGCTTGGGTCACCGGGCAGCATCACCGAGCGCATTTCTGGCCGTCACGACACCGCGTGGGCGAATGGTGCAATTCCCGTCGTCATGGAAGCTGTTCATGTCGAGGCACGGACCGCGCACAACTTCGCTGGGCACCTTCCTGCTTGCCTCGTAGCTCCTGGTGTCGCGCTTCGCGCGAGCGCGCGGCCCTGCGCTCCCTGTCATGCTGGCGAACCGACGGGCCACGGTTCGTTGGTGTCGGAGCGGTCGCCCTGGCCTATTCTGGGTGATCTGCAAGAAGAGCGGTGCTCGCCCTCCCCAGGGTCCGCGAGCTCTCGCCTCCCACGGCAGACCCTCTTGCTACGGATACCCGTTGCCTCGGTGGCAGCTGCCGTCCCGCCGCCCCGTTGGAACGCGCCTCATGTGGCAGCCCACAAAGCGCTACGCGGTCTCTTGCCCCGTGGCGGAGTGCCTCATGCTTCTCCCGGGTGCCTTCCGTGATTCCAAGCGAAACGGCGCAACTCGCGGGGGTACGACGAATGACTGCCGCCATTTCGACAGGAGCCCTTCAGCCGCGCCAGGCGCGGGACGTCACCTCCTCACGCAAGAGCCAGGACCTGAAATGTCCGATGTATTTGCAGAATGCGAAGTCTGCGGGGGCGTCGCCTTTCGCGACGTGCTCGCCTATCCGGGTGCTGGGATCTACGTCCAATGTGAGCACTGTGAGCTGGTCAGGGCCCCCCGAGTGGCGCCTTTCGACTACCAGGCAGAAGGTTATGTCGAGACGCTCACCAGGCAAGCTCTCGCCGGCACCGTCATCTGGAACCAGACACTCGACGAGATCGAGCGAATCGTTCCGCGGGGGCGAATCGTCGAGGTCGGATGCAGTGTCGGGACGCAGCTAGGAGTTGCTCAGCGGCGCGGATGGAAAGCGCTCGGCTTCGATTTGAATCGGGACTGCACCCCGATGGCGGCCCTCCTTCACGGCGTGGACGTTCGCTCCGAGGATTTCGTCGAACACGTATTCGATGAACCAGTCGATGTAGTCCTGATGCACCAAGTCATTGAACACGTGCCCACGCCGCGGCCCTTTCTGGATGCCGTCGACCGTGCGCTACGACCGGGAGGGGCTGTGGTGTTCACTACGCCGAACTGGGCCTTCGTACGTCCGCTAGCCTGGGCGAACAGACGATTGGGGATGCCCATCCCCACACTGGATCATCTTCAGCCCGCGCAGCACATACGACTCTACAGTCCGACGACGTTCAAAGTCCTTGCCGGCCAGCGGGGATGGACCCTCAGAACGGTCAAGGACAACCCGACTGACTCGCTCGGAAATCGGTCGTTTTTTGCGCCGCGGAGTGTTGTTGGAAGGGTGGGGCGAGTGGTGGCATCCGCCACTGGGGGGCGGATCCAATTGGCTCTCAACATGCTCGTCATATTGCAGAAACCCGCCATTCGCTAGCTGGACCCTCGCCGAAAAGGATTTGCGAGCAACCTCGCGGGGGGATTCCGGGCCACCCGGAGCAGAAGCTCACCACGGAGGCACGGAGGCAGATCGAATCTGAACTCTGTGCCTCGGTGCTTCCGTGGTGAAGCTCAGGGCTCTTGGTCGGTCGCCAAGGCGGCAGCGCTTTTCGGCGAGGGTCGAGCTACAGGTGCCAGCCTGACGCTGCAGCGCGTCCCTCTCATCGCGCTATGCGTAGGCCTTGGCGGCCTTGAGGAGGCGCAGCTTCGCGGCCGAGGCGACTCTACGCCGCGCGCGCGGCGGAGGGGTGGCCTCCGCCGGCGGCGACGTCGCGGTGAACGAGGACGGCTTCATCATGAGGCGGGCTCAGCCGCCGCCCAGGCACACGAGCTTCGAGGGGAGCGGCCTCACGTTACGTTTGCACGAAGGGGTCGAGCAGCTCGAGGCGGCAATCGCTGCGCTGGCGGGATGCCTCTGTGCGGTCGGCGCGACCGTGCGGCACCGCCGACGCGCTCCTCGCGTGCCTGACGGCCGGGGGTGGTGGTCCGGGCGACGGGGTTGCCGCGTTGACCGACCGCGAGCACGCCGACCGCCCGTTCGTCATCCGCTGCGATGCGTGCGCCGACCTGCGTGCCAGGCTCGCAGTGCGCGGCGTCGCGACGGAGGTCCACCAACCCCTCGACGGCTCGACCCGCTGCCGTGGTTCGCGCACATGCGGTCCGCGTGGCGACCGTTACCCCTGGCCGCTGGCCGCTGGCGACCGCGGTGGCGCCGCCGGTTCACCCGGGCGTCGACTCCTCGTAGGTCGCGCGCTTCGCGACGGCCCTCCGACCGTCGATTCTCGGTGGCCGGTCGTGGCGTGGGTGCTACCGTCGAACGCCCTCGTGGTCGAGTCCCGGCGCCCTCATCGCGAGGCGCACGTAGCGGCCGCTCGAGGCCGGTCCCGAGGCCCCGCGAATTCGCCATGACCGAAAGCTCCTTTCCGATCCTCCTCACGAGCGCCGGTCGGCGCGTCGCCCTCGTCCACGAGTTCCAGCGGGCGCTCGCCCGGCGCTGTCTGCGCGGTCCGGTCATCGCGTGCGACCTGCGCGGACACGCCCCCGCGCTGCACGCCGCGGACGCGGCCGAGCTCGTTCCGCGCGTCACCGACGCGGCATACGTCCCCGCCTTGCTCGAGCTCTGCCGACGCCACGCGATTCGGATGGTCGTCCCGCTGATCGACACGGAGCTGCACCTGCTCGCGCCACACCGGGCCGCGTTCGAGGCCGTCGGCGCGACCCTCGTCGTCTCCTCGCCCGAGACCACGACGCTGAGCCTCGACAAGCGCTCCACCGGCGAGTTCTTCACCTCCATCGGGGTGCGGAGTCCGAAGATTCTCGACCCCGATGCGCTCCTGGCCGACCCCGGGGCCGCCTGGCCCGTGCTGTTGAAGCCGGCGGACGGGAGCTGCAGCGTCGGTGTGACGCGCATCGATGGGCCGGCCGAGCTCGCCTTCTACCATCGTCGGATCCCCAACCCGATTGTCCAGGAGCTGATTCGAGGGCGGGAGTACACGATGGACGCGCTCGTCGACTTCGCCGGTCGCGTTCGGATGGTCGTCCCACGCCTGCGGATCGAGACGCGCGCGGGTGAAGTGAGCAAAGGCATGACCGTGAAGGATGCCCGGCTCATCGAGACGACGCGTCAGGTGGTCGCGGCGCTGCCGGGCGCTGTCGGCGTCATCACGGTGCAGTGCTTCGTCGAGGAGGGGACCCAGGAGCTCGTATTCCTGGAGATCAACCCGCGCTTCGGCGGTGGCTTCCCGCTCTCTGCCGCCGCCGGAGGCGACTACTGCGGTTGGCTGATCGATTGGATCCGTGGCGAAGACGCGGAGATCGCGATGGACGGGTTCCAGGACCGGCTTCTCATGTTGCGGTGGGACGAGGCCGTGTTCGTGCCGGAGTCGAGCGTCCTTTGAGCGCGTCCGGTCTGACACTCGTCTTCGATCTCGACGATACGCTCTATCCCGAGCGGGACTACGTGAGGAGCGGGCTCGCGGCGGCGGCTCGGGCGTTCGGCGACGCAGTACCCGAGGTCGGAGAGGGGCCGTTTCTCGCCCGTGCGATCTCGCTCTTCGGCGCGGGCGCGAGGGGCCGCATCTTCGACCAAGCGCTCGCGGAGGTCGGCCAGCCGGCCTCGGCCGAGCTCGTTGCGCGCCTCGTCGAGGCCTATCGAGACCACGAGCCGACGTCGCTGGCGTTGTTCGAGGATGCCCGGGCCGCTCTCGCGCGCTGGGGTGCGCGGGGGCCGCTCGGCCTCGTCACGGACGGCTACCTCACGGTGCAACGCGCGAAGGTTCGATCGCTCGGCATCGAGCGCTTGTTCGGCGCGGTTTGCTACACCGACGCGCTCGGCGGGCGTGACGCATGGAAGCCAAGCCCGCGCGGGTTCGTGGACGTGATGAGCCGGCTCGGTCGGCCCGCCTCGCGCTACGTGTACGTGGCGGATAACCCCAACAAAGACTTCCAAGCACCCCGCGCACTGGGCTGGCGGACCGTGCGGGTGCGACGCGAGGGCGGCGAGCACGCTTGCGTCGAGGCGCCCGACGCGAATGCGGCCCCCGACGTCGAGGTGGCGTCGCTGGACGCGCTCGACGCCGTCCTGTTCCCTTGACTACGAACGGCGAGACGCTCCCGAGCGTCGGCTAGCGGTTCCAGCCAAGGGCGTGGAGCGCGGCTGCGTGGCGGGCCGGATCGAGGCAGAACGTGTTCATGTCGAAGTCAGCGGGGCTGCGCACCGGCGTCCCATCGACGCGGTAGAGGTCGTAGCCGAACCCCCGCAGGAGGTCGAAGATTGCCTCCGCGTGCCGCTGCACCTCGACCATGACGATCGGCCGATGCTTCGCGAGGGTCTCGCGGGCGCCGAGCAGCACCTCGTGCTCGAACCCTTCGACGTCGATCTTCACGAGCGCCGGCTGGAGGCCCTCGGCCGCGCAGAACGCGTCGAGCGGGATCACCTCGACGTCGACGGCGCGCACCTCGGCGGCGACGGACGCCGCCCGCTGGTTGCGCGCGAGACCATCGAAGTGATCGATGAGCGAGTTGTTCTGCCCGGTGAGGCTCTCGATGTTGAGCTTCATCGTCGCGGCGCGGTCGCCGACGGCCTTCTCCACGAGGCGCACGTTGTCGTGCCCAACGATGTTGCGGCGCACGTACGGGAGGTTGTTCTCGCCGGGCTCGAAGGCGACGACGCGCCCTGTTGCCCCTACGAGGCGGCTGAAGAACATCGTGATGTAGCCGATGTGCGCCCCGGCCTCGATCACGGTGTCGCCGCCGCGCAGGATGCGCCGGAAGGCCTCCATCGTCTCGGACTCGCGTTTTGCCCCGTGCCACCAGTAGCCCTTGTGCCGGAACGAGTGCAGCCGGACGGGCGCGCCCGTGAAGTGGTGGCGGATCGTGACGTCCCCCGGGTTCAGCCACGCGAAGATGGGCAAGAGAAGTCGACGGAGGAGCGGGTTCGAGGCGAGGCCCATGGCGCATCTATTACCCACGTGGCTTGGGGCGTCCACCGCGCTGGCACCGAGGTCCGACGCCGACTGCCGCGCCAGCCGGTCGCCCAGCGCGTCGCAGGCGCGATGGGCTCGGCCGAGCGCGTGTCCGAGCTCGTGCGTGCAGAAGCGCCGTTCGCGTCGTTCGTGCGGCTCGAGATGCAGGCCGACGCCACGGTCGCGATCGGTGGGCTCTTCGCTCCGACCCCGCATTCTCGGCCCGACCTCGCGCTCCGCGCCCGCCACGGGGTGGTGGCAGGCCCCCGTGCGCGACGCCCCGCGGCGCGGCCCTGGACGAGCGACTCAGGCGTCCGCCGGGCCTGGTGTACCATCGCGCGCATGCACAGCGGTCGTCTCCCGGCTCGCCTGGACCCCTCGGGTCGGCGCCTCTTCGCCGCGGTCGCGGCGCTCGCGATCGGCGGAGGCTGCGGCGGCACCGCCGAGGGCGGCCTCTTCGGCGCCTCCGGCACCACGGCATCCGGCGCGAGCGGCACCTCGACGGGGGGACCGACGGGCGGCGCCGGCGGCGGCGCGTCGACGTCGACGACCTCGAGCGGCAGCGGTGGCGCGTCGACGTCGACCACGGGCGTCGGGGGGGCGGGCGGCGCGTCGACGACCACGACGACCGGCGCCGGCGGGTCGCAGCCGGCGCTCGAGGCAGACTGCTTGAACGGCGTCGACGACGATCTCGACGGCGCGGTCGACTGCGCGGACACGGACTGCCAGTCGGCCGGCTTCCAGTGCGTCGCGGTGCCCGCGGGCGCAATCGGCGTCTTCGTCTCCGGCAAGGGAGGCTGTCCTGCCGGGACGCAGGCGCGATCCTTCGGCTCGTGCGCGGGGGCGGCCTGCTCGTGCAGCGCGACGAGCGCGCCCTGCTCGTTCCAGCTCACGCGCTGGAACTTCGACGACTGCGCGAGCGGGCAGCCCTCGGGCCTGAAGACGAACGACGGCTGCTACTACGTCAACGTCGGCACCAACAGCGCGTTTCTCGGCACCAGCACGCCGACGGGCGCGACGAGCTGCGTGCCCGAGGCCGCGGCCGTCCCGGCGACGTCGCGCGCGATGTGCGAGGTGGTCGCGGGCGCGGGCTGCGCGGGCGGAGGGTGCCTGTCGCCCGCGGTCGGCCTCGACGATGCGTGCGCGCTGCTGCCCGCGGGGTCGGCGTGTCCCGCGCCCTTCGACGCCTACTCCGAGGCCGTCGCCGATTTCGGAGGCGCGGCGTGCAACTGCGGCTGCGCGAAGACGTCGGATGCGTGCAGCTCCACCGTCACCGCCTACGCGGACCAGAGCTGCAAGGCCGCCACGGGCGCGTCGGCGCCCATCGACGGGGCCTGTCACCCGCTCGGCGCGCTCGGCAGCTACTACCTCGACGCCGGATCGGCGACCCCGAGCTGCGCGCCCGGGGTGACGCTCGCCGCGCCGTCGGGCGTCCTCTGCTGCCGCAAGCCGCCGGCCTGACGAGCGGCGCGGCGCCCCGACCGCGGGGCGAGCTCGCGGTCGCACGTTGACAGGCGCGGACCGGGGGTGGACCGTCGTTATCGCGATGGATGCGCCGACGCCCAGCTCGAATCGGATCGCGGGCTCGAGGCGGCGCCGGTCGGTGACGACGTGAAGCGGTCGGCCGTCCGCGCGGACGCCCCGAGGGCCGCGTCGCCGCCCCTCGCGCGGGTCCGCTTCGCGTTCCCGTCGAGGCTCCCGCTCGGCGCGCCGGCTGCGTACGCGCGGTGAGCGACCCGACCCAGGGCGACGGCGCGGATCGGCCTCGCGGCTCGGCGCCGAGCGACGGATCGAACGTCGACGACCGATCGACGGTCCCGTACCTCGCGTGGCGCAGCGCCTCGCCCGTCACGCGGCTCGCCGCGCTGCTCCGCGGCGTGCACAACCAGTGGCGCGCCCTCGTCCGCCTCGTTCGTCGCCGCCGCCCGCCGACCAAGGCGGGGCCGCTCACGGTGCTCCTCACCGGCGCGAGCACGGGCGTCGGCCTCGAGGTCGCGCGGCAGCTGCTCGCCACGACGCCTCACCGCCTCGTGCTCACGGCGCGCGCGCAGTCGCTGCCGCGCTTCGCCGTCGAGGGAATCGTCGAGGGCCCGCGCGTGCTCCTCCACGCGCTCGACGTCACGCGCGCCGAGGACCGCGAGGCGGTCGTCAACGCCGCGCGCGAGCGCTGGGGCGGCGTCGACGTGCTCGTGAACAACGCCGCCGTGAGCTACCGCGCCGTCGTCGAGCACGTGCGCGACGACGAGGCGCACGCGCAGCTCGACGCGAATTTCTTCGGGCCGATGGCGCTCACGCGGCTCGTGCTCCCGCACATGCGCGAGCAGCGCTTCGGGCGCATCGTCAACGTCTCGTCCGTCGGGGGCATGACCGCGATGCCGACGATGGCGATCTACAGCGCGTCGAAGTTCGCGCTCGAGGGCGCGTCCGAGGCGCTCTGGTACGAGGTGCGCCCCTGGGGCATCTCGGTGACGCTCGTGCGCCCGGGCTTCATCAACTCCGACGCGTTCCTCAAGGTCTACTTCACCGACCAGGGCGTCGCCGCGCTCGCCGACCCGAGCGACCCGTACTTTCAGCACTATTTCAGCATGAACGCGCTCATCGAGGCGCTCATGACGCTCACGTTCTTCCGGCCCGAGGACGTCGCCGAGACGATCGTCGCCACGATCGGCCACGCGCGGCCCCCGCTGCGCGTCGCGGGCACCTGGGACGCGGCCCTCTTCGACCTCCTGCGGCGCTTCCTGCCGTCGTGGCTCCACCAGCGGCTCCTCGTGGCGGGGCTGCCGTATGTGTGGCGCTGGGGCGAGCAGGCGCCCATCGTCGACCGCGAGGCGATGCTGCCGATCGCGCCCGCCGCGCCGCCCGAGGGCTCGCCGGAGCGGCCGACCATCCACATCCTGCGATCGCCGCTCTCGCGCGTTGGCCCGGCGCCCAGCCCGCCGCGTGCGCCCGCCGCGGTCGGTTCGCCCCCGTCGGTTCGCGCGCCCGCCCCGAGCGAGCCGCACGACACGGTGGTCGACCTGCCGCCGCCGAGCCGCCGCGCGTAGGGCCGATCGCGCCGAGGCGCCGGATCGCGCGGACTGGAGCCGCACCCTCGCGCCCGCACCTGCGAGCCGTAGGACCGGCGCGGCGCCGACCTCGTCGCTCCCGCAGAGCGCCTCCCGGGGTGACCCTCGCGTGCCTACGGTCGTCGCGCGAGCTCGGCCTCGAGCTCGGCCACCCGACGCTCCGCCGCGGCGCGCGGAGTAGAAGGCTTCGAAGTCGACCGCGCTGGCGCGCGCGAGCTGCTCCACCTGGCGTTTCGCGATCGAGGCTCCCGTCGTACTCGCCAATCGCTCGACAGCGTGGTCGAACGAGCCCCAGCAAACCTCCTCGGC
>CAIVJW010000339.1 GCA_903906315.1 uncultured delta proteobacterium
ATGCGAGTCGATTTCGCCGACCATCGCCCGGCGACGACCCCGCACGCTGCGCCGCGACAGGGGACCTCGCACGCAGATCGGGGCCTTTTCGGCGAGGGTCTAGCTGGAGTCGAGGTTCTGATCGGCAGTATCCCAGATGGCGAAGCAGAGCTGGCTCGAGAGCTCCGTCATGCCGTGCTCGCCGACGACCGCCGCCTCGGGCAAGCCGACGGCGGACGCGATCGCGCGGCGAAGCTGCTGCGGGCGAGGATGCGCGAGATCGAGGCTGCGGGCGGCCAGGATCGGCCGGCGCCGTCCCGGGGGCCGCGGCGCGTGGGAGCGCGCGGCGGGCGAGCGCGCTCCGTGCGATGCTCGGCGGCATGGCGGTGACCTTCGAGACTCCCGTCGCCTGGGGCGACATGGACGCGTTCCAGCACGTCAACAACACGGTCTACCTGCGGTGGTTCGAGTCCGCGCGCATCGCGCTCTTCGAGCAGGCCGGCGTGCTCGATCCTGCGGAGAGCGGCGGGGTGGGCCCGATCCTCGCGCGGACCGAGATCGACTACCGGGTGCCGCTGCGCTTCCCGGATCGCGTGAGCGCCACGGCTCACGTCGTGCGCGTCGGCACGACGTCGTTCGTCCTCGCCTATCGGGTGACGAACGCGGAAGGGAAGGTCGCGGCCGAGGGGCAGACGGTCATCGTGATGCTGAACTACCGGACGGGCGAGAAGGTCGCGATCGAGCCCGGCCTGCGGTCGAGGCTCGAGGCCATCGCCTCGCCGTAGCGGATCGGTCCGCCCTCGCGCTCCCGTCGCCCCTCCGACGGGCCGAGCGCGGTTCCGATCACGGTCCGAAGTTGGGGTGGGCTCCGCCGTCGAAGTAGCCCCAAGCGTTCGTCGCGAAGGCGAAGACGACCTTGCGGACGTGGCCGAAGGGCTCCCAGCAAGCGACGATGTCCTTGGCCACGTCGCCGGTGGTCGTGACGACGTGAACGACCTCCTGACCGTTGGCGCCCTCGCAGGAGCTCGCGCTGTGCAGGGCGGCGACGACCGCGGGCTCGGCGAGGCTCGCCGCGAGCTCGGCGCAACGCGAGGGATCCTTGGAGGCGTCCGCGCTGCGCGTCGTCTCGCCGTCGTTCCACACGACGTGGCAGGCGGCGTCGATTTGCATCTCCTGGTGGCAGGCGCCCTGGTCGCACGGCCAGGTGCGTTCCCAGGTGAACGAAATCAGCGTGCCCGCGGGGCCGGCGTCGCCGTGCGCCAGCAGGTCGTCGCCTCCAGCACCACCGCCGCCGTCGGCGCTGGCGAGCGCCGCGTGCTGCGGGGCGGCTTCGGAGTCGAGCGACCCGATCATCACTCGCTGCCCGCACGCGCTGAGCGCCAGAAGGCCGATGAATGCGCAACGCCAACTCTGCTTCATTGCCAATCTCCTTCTGCGCAATGGCCCGGCGCGCCCGGATCGATCACGGCTCCACCCCGTCGGCCGCCGGCTGGGTGTTCAAGGTCGACTCGACCGCGGCCGAGTAGGGGCTGGCCGGGTGGTTCTCGAGGAAGCTCCTGGCAAGCTCGACCGCTGCCGCACGGTCACCCGCGCTGGCCAGCGCGCGGATGCGCACGACGGCGGCCTCCTGTTCGAGCGCTGGCCGCGGGAACTCTCGCGTGTGCTGATCGAGGAGCGCGATCGCCCGTCGCGGAGCGCCGGAGGTCACCGCGGCGCGCGCTCCGTTGATCAGGGCGAGCTCGCGCTCCAGGGAGGGCTCTGCCCTTCCGGCCGGAAGGCTCGCCGCGCCTCCTCGGGCGGGCCGGAGCATCGGCCTCGGCGCGCCCGGGCTCGCGGGTGGCGTGACGCCGAGGTCCGGGCTCTGCGGGCGGAGCGGCGTCGGACGCGCCAGCTCGTCGTCGGCGACGGCGGTGACGCGCTCGGTCGATTCGAGTAGCGCAGCCAGGCCGTATCCGAGCGTGGCCGGTGAGGGGCGCTGCATCGCCGCCAGCGCGAGCGCCACCGCGGTCGCGACGAAGGTCCCGGCGCCGGCGAACAGCGAGAGGGATGACGTCGTCGGCGCGCCCGTGGGCGCCGGGCCGTCCGCGGTGCCGCGAGGCCCGCCGGCACCGCCGTCGAGGAGCCCCAGCGCGGCCAGCGCTGCTCGACGTGCGTCGTCGGTCGGCGCATCGAGCCGCGCGGACCGGAGCAGCATGCTCCCGGCATCACGGGCCGACATCCGCCTGTCTGCTGCCGTCATCGCCCGGCCCTCCCTGCCTCGTCCGAGGAGGCGTCGGCGACCGCTCTCGCGACGAGCTCGGCCGCGATCACGTCGAACCGTTCGCGCGCGCGCCGCAGCCGCGAAGCCACCGTGCCGAGCGGGATGCCGAGCACCCGGGCGATCTCGGGCGAGCTCAGCTCCTCGAGCTCATGGAGCACGAGGACGGCGCCGAGCTCCAAGGGCAACGCCGCGCGCGCGCGGTCGAGCAGCGCGCGCGCGCGGCGAGCGTCGAGCAGCTCGCCCGGATCGGCTCCCGGAGCTTCCGCTGCCAGGAGCGAGGCCTCGTCTTGGACGTCCCGCCTCCGCTCCTGGGCGCGGCGCGCCTCCGAGGCAACGCGGAGCACCACGCCGAAGAGAAAGGACCGCTCGTCGCCCACGCCGATGCGCTCGAGCTTCTGCGCGGCGACGATCCAGACGCGCTGCGCGGCGTCGTCGGCGGCCGCATCGTCGAGCCCGAGCCTGCGCAGCGAGCGCCAGACGAAGTCGAAATGCGCCTCGAACAGAGCACGCAGCCGAACGTCCGCAGGCGCGCGCCGCGTCTCCGCGGCCGCTACCTCCGGTCCGTCCAGCACGAGCTCAGCCGCCCTCATCTGCAAAGCTTCCCATGCGCAATGGCCCGCCACCGCCGGATCGATCACGGCAGGGCGACGCGGAGCCCCAGGCCTCCCATCGGCACCACGCCTGGCGCCCGGTAGACGTCGGTGGTCGGGGCGAGCGCGAAGGTGTCGCGCACGAGGGGCACGCCGAGGCTGAGGTCGGCCTCGAGCCACAGCGGGCCGAGGGCGTTCAGCGTGAGCCGGCCTCCAAGCGATGGGGCGATCCACGGCCGCACGGCGGTCCGCGCATCGGCCAGCCCGCCCGCGGACACCCGGAGCGCGCCGGCGTCGACGGCTCCGTAGGCGCGCGCGACGAGCCCGTCCGTCAGCGCGACGGCGAAAGGAGAGAGCTCGAGGCGGGCGAGGCTCCACCGCAAGGCCGCGCTCGCCGAGCCGACCGCGAGCGAGGCGCCGGCCTGAAAGAACGCGACGCGAAACGCCGGCGCCCAAGGGCCGTGGTCACGCTCGATGCCGAGGAAGACGGGGGCCGCGACGAGCGGCGCGCCCGAGCCGAGACTGAGCACGGCCACCTGGGCGCCAGCGCTCCACCGCCACGTCGGCGGGTCGGTGCGGTCGGGTGCGACGCCGGGCGAGGCGTCGGCGCGGCGGGCGCGTCGCGCGCGTCGGCTCGCGGCGGACGCGGGCGCCGGTGGGGCGGCGGCCTCTTGCGAGGGAACGAACGCGAGCGCGGCGCCGAGCGCGAGCGCGTCGAGCACGGCCTCGCAGGTCGTCGCCTCGAACGAGCGGACGCGCGCTTCGTCGCCCGCGCTCGTGACCGTCAAGACGCCGCGCACGCCGCGGCCCGCTCCGAACACGTCGACGCGCAGGACCTCGCCCTCCAACAGCCGCATGCCCGCCGTCGTCGCAGAGAGCAGCGCGTCGAACCGCTCGCGGCCAGGACACGCGGAGGTGCCGTGAAGATCGATCTCGATCGCTGACAGCGCGGCCGGCCTGTCGTGCGCGCTCGCGGCGGTGCTGGC
Source organism: uncultured delta proteobacterium (assembly GCA_903906315.1). Taxonomy (GTDB): domain Bacteria; phylum Myxococcota_A; class Polyangia; order Polyangiales; family Polyangiaceae; genus CAIVJW01. The sequence goes on from CAIVJW010000339.1 coordinate 3,816, forward strand.
CGACAGGATCAGCACGGTCGCGGCGATACCGAGGCTCCGCGCGCGGACGCGAGCGCCGAGCCGGAGCTTGGCTCTCACACTTCCGACGCCGCGCGAGCTGGGATGCCGCATTTCCTTTTGGGCGCGGCCGCAGCGGCGGCTTCTCGCTCCCACGGCACCGGAACGCATCCGGCGGGCAACGTCAACGCGAAGCGCGGGGGCGGGCGAGCTGAGCCTCGGTGAATCCAGGCCGCCGCGGTGCCGGGAGCCTGACGCGCAGGTCCAACCGCGCGCGCCGCCCTCCCGGCTCCCTTCTCGCCAAGTTCGATGCAGACCGCGCAGGTTCGGGGACCCTGGTCGCCTGGCTGCATCCTGGGCCGGCGGGTCCCGGCACCGCGTCACCCAGGATTCACCCAGGCGCAGACCGCACGCCGGCGCTTCGCGCCCGCGTTCAGCCGACCGGCTTGGCTTCGCCTGCCGGAGCGGCCCCATCCTCCGCCGCCGCGGCGCCCTTCGCGCCCGCGCGCCGGCCGAGCGCCACGCGGTGATTGTCGATCGCCCGCAGCGCGGCGCGCACGACCTCGATGCTGTCGAGGTCGTCCTCATCGGCCGTCGCGGCCACCTTCGTCGCGTACATGACGATGGCGCCCTGCATCGCTCGTACCTGGTCGAGCAGGTTCTCGCCCGTCGTCTCGTCACGTTGAAGCATCGCCTTGACCATCGCGTCGTAGCGCGGCTGCACGTGTCGCACTTGCGCGACGAACTCCTTGCCGGCGAGGCCCTCGATCTCTTTCGCGAGCTTCTCCCCGTCGATGCGGTCGAGCACCGACGCCATGGAGGCGCTCTGTTCCGGATACGCGCTCTTGAGGAAGTCGAGCCCTTCGTCGCCAAACAGCAAGACGACCAGCTCGCCGGCGCGCGGCGCCAGCGGATACCGATCGACGGGTAGCAGGGCGTACGCCTGAAGCCGCATCCGGAGCGCCGACCAGCTCCAGTCCGCCTCCTGATCGAGCAACTGGGCGCTGGCGTCCGACACCTTCGCGAGCTTCTGCTTGCGAGCGCTCCAGGCGGCGCGCGCGCCGTCGGCGACCTTCGCCAGCTTCTTGCTGGCCTTCTTCACGCCAGCCGGCGCGTCATCCGGGCACGCGTCGACGAGCGCGCCGCAGAGCGTGATGCCGCTGGCCATGGTGAGGATGGGGGACCGCGTGTACTGGCTGGGATCGAAAGTCGTGGCGCTCATGGGAGGTGGATACCATAGGAGCGGACGCTCCGGAAGGACGGCGCGCTGCGCCTCGCGGGCGCCGGTCCCCCAGCAGGATCGCGCCCCCCCACGGCCTCTCGGCCGACCTCGAACGTGGTCGAGCTTCTTTCTGAGGTTGTGAACATGGACCGGAACGATGTTGCTCACAGGATCCCATCGGATTCCCGAGACTCTCTCAAGGAGAACCCGGCGCGAAAGCACCTCTCCTGGATGCCTCAGCAGCTCGCGAAGCAGAAGAAACTCGTGCCGGGTGAGGTCCGTCGACTGGCTGCCGATGAAGGCGACGCCATGTTGATCGTCAAGCGAGATCGTTCCGGCGCGCAAGAAGGCGGATTGCGCGTAACCCCTCCACCATCGGCGTAGCTGGGGGCTTGCCGCGGCGCCCCGCACCGTGCGGGGCGTCAGCGTGAGCGGTCGGCGGCGCGCGGCGCGAGCGCGCAGCAGCGCTTGTACTTCTTGCCG
>CAIVJW010000340.1 GCA_903906315.1 uncultured delta proteobacterium
CGCCGAAAAGGTGCGGTCGCCGTCCCTTTCGAGCACCGGCTCGAGAGCCGGTGCACAGCGGCCAAGAAGCCCGGGCCTCGGCCGGGCTCGGATCGATCCGAGCCCTGCCGTGCAGGGCTTCTTGGGTGCGCTGCACCGGCATTCATCCCGGTCAACCCAGGCAGCGCGGCGAGCTCGAACCGCTGATCAGCCAACCTGGACGGGGCGGGGTCAGGCGGTGAGCCTCGCCGGATCCGCGAGACCTTCTCGGCGAGGGTCTAGCCCGCAGCGCGCGAGCCGGCCCTTCGCCAGCGCCGACCGATCCCGCAGGACGACCACGCAGCGGCGAGCGCGAGCGCGACCCAGTCCGTGGAGCGCGGCCGCGGGGTCGCGACGGTGCAGCCGGCGAGGGGCTCGTCGGCCGGCGACGGCTCGCACGTTCGCTTTGCGGAGCATGAGTATCCCGGCACGCAGTCGAGCTTCGAGTCGCACGCGGAGCGGCACGAGCCCACGTCCTTCGCGCACTGGTACGGAGCGCAGTCGGCGCCAGCGTCGGCGCCGACGAGGACGTGACCTTCGCAGTGCGGACCGACCCCTGGGCACGTTCTGCACGACCCCGAGCCGTCGCAGGCGTCCGTCGCGACCGAGCACTCCGCCTGCGCCGCGCACTGCATTCGCGGGTTCGTGCCTTCGGTGACCACCTCGCAGACACCGTCCATGCCGCGCGACTTCAGCGTCGCCGAGCACGCGCGACACGGACCGCTGCACTCCAGGTCGCAACAGACGCCGTCCGCGCAGACCCCTGAGGCGCACTGCGCGGCGCCGCGACACGGTGTCCCGGGCATGGCCGGCAAGACGCGGACGGCTATGCCTTCCGAGGGCAGCCCGTGCGTCACGACGAAGAGCAGGCCCGCGCCGGGCTGGAACGGGGCCAGCGGAGTCCACGTCCCCCGGGTCGCGGTCCACGTCGGCTCCGTCCCCGAGGAGGGCACGAGCAGGCCCGCCTGCGGTGCCCCGAGCGCCGGAACCCAGCGCGCGACCCCGAGGATGGCAGACGACGCGTGCAGCCCCCCCGCGCCCTCGCCGAGAGGCGAGAACAGCGACCCCGCGACGGAGGACGCTTCGCCCGCGTGCACCTGCGCGGGTGCAGCCGACAGCTTGGGCCGCCCCTTCTCCACCGCAGGTCGAAGCACGGGACCGCCGAGCCACTCGGTCGACGAGAGCGCCACGGCAGGGGAGAGGCTGGCCATACCACCGACGGTGAGCAGGCCGCCGTCCGGGAGGAGGGTCGTGGTGTGAAACACGCGAGGCGAGCCCAGCGTCGCCGACTTCAGCACCGTCATCTGCTGCGTCACGGGGTCGAAGCGCTGGACCGTCGCCATGACCTCGTTCGCGTCCGTCGTCCCGCCGGTGAAAACGACGTTCCCCGAGAGGAGCACCGCCGCCGCCATCGAGTGGAGCGAGTCGACGGGAGCGGTGATCGGCGTGAAGGTGTCGGCCCAGGGGTCGTAGAGCTCGGCTCCCGAGCCGCCACCGGCGAGGAGCACCTTGCCGTCCGCGAGGGGCACCGCCGCGTGCCAGTATCGCGGCGTGACCATCGGCGTCGCGGTGGGCGTGAACGTCCCCGTCTTCGGGTCGAAGAGCTCGGCGATGTCGAGCGGATGCGAGGCATCACCCGCAGAGTCGCCGCCCGCGATGAGGACCTTGCCATTGGGCAGGAGGGTCGAGGTGTGGAACAGGCGACGCGTGCTCATGCGCGCCTTCGTCGCCACCGACATCCCCGTCGCCGGATCGAAGAGCTCGGCCGTGTCGACGACTCCTTCCAAGCCACTTGCGGTTGCCCCCGTGGCGCCTCCGGTCAGGAGCACGCGCCCATCCGGCAGGAGCGTCGCCGCGTGCGAGCACCGACGCGCGACGAGCGGCACGGCGTCGAGCACCCTGGCAGGCGGCCCGGCGTCGAACACGTTGCCGTGCTGGTTCGCCGACGCGCTGCCGGCGTGCAGGCCACCAGCGAGTAACACCATGCCATCGAGCAGCGTCGTCGCCGTGTGGTACGTCGCGGGCTGACTCAGCGTCGCCTCGAGGGGCTCGAAGGTGCCAGTCGCCGAACGGAAGACGACGAGGGACGCGAGCGGCTTGGTCCCCTGGTCGCCGCCGGCGATGAGCACGTCACCGGTGGGGAGCAGCGAGGCGGTGTGGCCATTTCTCGGCTCCGTGAGGGTGCCGGAAGCGTGCGCCCGCACGTCGAGGGAGTCGTAGATCCAGAGCGAGGTCCTGGCGCCGGAAAGGAGCAGGTTGCCGGTCGGCAAGGGCGTCAGGTTGGGCAGCTCCATGTCGACGCCGGGGAGCGAGACGAGCGCCGGGCTCGCGTCGGGGTCCAGCAGCGCCGCCGCCGCTTGCTGCGCGCCGTTGGCGTCGACGCCGCTGGCCTGCAGCGCCCGGCCGTCGGGCAGGAGGGCCACGGCGGCGCGCCCTTGGGGCACGACGCCGTCGGCGACCTCGCCTGCAGGCAGCGGCGTCGTCGGGCCGCCGGCCGGATCGACGTACTCCGCGACGCGCTCCCGCCATTGGTCCTTCGTCGCCGGATCGGCGAGCTCGTCCTTCGTCGCGAAGACCGCCGACCCGCCCATCAGCACCACGCGACCGTCCGGCACGCGCAGCGCGCCGTGCTCGCACCGCTTGCTCGTCAGAGCGGGCCCCTCGGCAAAGGTGCCCTTTCCGTCGAAGACGACGGTGGTGCTCAGGCAATCGCTCGGGCCCGCATCGGGGACGCCGCTCGCGAGCGAGCGAACGCCACCGGTGACGAGGACCCGACCGTCGACCAGCAGAGTCGCCGCGTGGCGCTGGCGCGCGGCGGGCATATCGCCTGCCGGCTCGAACTTGCCTGTCGAGTAGTCGTACAGCTCGGAGGAGGCCAGTGCCTCGAGCACGTCGGAGCTGCCGCCGGTCACGAGGACCTTGCCGGTCGGCAAGAGGGTGCCCGAGTGACGGAACCGCGCGTGGGCCAGGTCCCCCGTCGCCTCGAACACGTTCGTGCGGGAATCGTAGAGCTCGGCGGAGGCGAGGCCCGGCTGGTGCCCCGCTTGGAGCACGTCCGCCGTCCCGCCCGCGATCAGGACCTTGCCGTTCGGGAGCGCGACCGCTGCGTGGGAGAACCGCGCGGTCGCCATCGTCGGGCCACCGGTGACGGTGTTGGTGTCGGGGTCGAAGAGCTCCGTGCTGTCGAGCCCGGGCCGGTTGTAGCCGCCTTCGCCGCCGACGAACAGCACCTGCCCCGTGGCGAGCAAGGTCGCCGTGCCGCCATAGCGCTGCTTGTTCAGCCCCGCCGTCGACTGCCACTCCGGGTCCACCACCACCTCGCCCGCCGGCCGCTCGGCGAGCGCGAGCCGCACGCGGCGGCCCTCGATCACGGGCCGCACGGCGATCGCGCGCCCGTCCTCCGCCCACGCCTCGCCCGCGACGAGCCGCAGCCACGGCACGTCCCGCGCGTCGCAGACCTCGACGCGGTCGGGAAAGCCGCGCGCGGGCCGGACGCTCCACCCCTTGGGCAGCTCGAGGTCGTACGCGAGAACCGCCTCCGCGGCGCGCACGCGCAGCAGCTCCTCGACCCCGTGATCGCGAGCGACGAGCACCGCGTCCACACCCGGGCTCGCGTCGCGCAGGACGAGGGTGCCCGAGTCCGACTCGGCCCGCGCCGGCCGCGCGCCCGCGCGACGCGCGACGACGACGCCGCGACCCGTGTCGACGCGGAGCGCGCCGTCGGCCTGGGCCTCGACCGCGACGGGTCGGGCGAGCGAGACCCACTGTCCGGTCTTCTTGGTCTCGACGTGCGAGCGCAGGCCGAGGCGACCGCGCGGCGTCCTCGTCACGTCGCCCGCCCTCGCCTCGGCGAGGATGGCGCTCGCGGCCGGGAAACGCGCCGAGAGGTCGGCGACGAGGCTCGCCCGCCCGGCGTCACCGCCGCCCGCGCACGCGGCAAACGCGGCCAGCAGGGTGCATCCGAAGAAGGCTCTCCGCACGGAGGATCGAGCGCGCGTGTTCATCTGGCCCCCGTGGCACGGAGCATACCCGCGGCGCGGGTCGCGCCGCTACGACGTGGACTGTGGCGCGCTCGATCGCGCGCGCCAGGTCTCGACGTCGTCCGGCGTGATGTGGACGCCGCCGCCGAGCTCGTCGAGGACCCGCGCGCCATCGGGCGTGAAGCCGATGCCGACGAACGGGGCCTCGGTCGCGGTGCGCTGGTGGTAGACCCTCCACCGGCCTGCGCCGGACTCGACGTGCCGGCGCGCGACCGTGCGCGTCGTGACGAGCCAGGGGACACCGACCACGTCGAGGCCCATCGCGACGGGCGTCTCCTGCGTGTCGACGATCTCCTCGCGGACGGTCGTGCGGTCGAACGACAGCACGAAGCCGGTGCCCGCGCCCCAGGCCTCGCGACCGGCGCTGCACACGCACGCCAGCAGAGGGGGCCGGTCGTTGACGCCGACCACGAGCGCGATCGGCTGGTAGTCGAAGCCGACGAAGATGGCGCGCGCGCGCTTGCCGCCACGGGCGCCGACCACGAGGAAGCCGTACGGGCCGAACGCCACGCGGCGCACGTCGCCGCCGAGCGGCAGCACCACCGGCGCGGCCCAGCGCGTGCCGTCGCCCGACGTCCACAGCTCCGGCCCGCCGTTGCTGTCGTCGGTCTCGGCCGTGATCACGCCGAAGGTGCGACCGTCGTCGACGACGGCCTGGATCGGCCCGATCTCGCCGCCGTCGGCGCGCGCGGGGAGCGGCATGCGCGAGAACGCACCCCCGAGGACCAGGAGCACGTGCTCGGCCCCGATGGCCGCGAAGCCGCCGCCCGGGCCGCGCGTGAGCCACGACGACGCTCCGAGCAGCGGGCGCACGTTCGCTGGCACGGAGACGCCGTGCGGCTCGTCGTCGATGAAGTAGTAGAGGCGATCGCCGAAGCGCGCGAGCACGCGACCATCGGGCTGGAAGACGACGGAGCCGGGGGCCGTTGGCGCCACACCTTCGCAGGGCGCGATCTCGCGGGCGAGCGACCTCGGCGCGCCGGACGTCGCCGCGCGGAGCAGCTGCGTCGGCCGGAAGGCGGTCGCGGCGCGGTTCTCCCGGCCCGCACGCGCGGCCCACGCGACGGCCGCCCGCTCGAGGAGCGGCAGGAGCTGGTCGCGGAAGGCCTCGACGCTCGCGAAGCGCGCCGCCCCGGTCATCGCGGCCGGCAAGAGCGCGGCGAGTCCGGGGCGGTAGCGGGCCGCCTCGGGGTGCGCCCACGCGACGTCGGGCAGCCGCGGTGCGGCGCCGCGCGCGAGCACCGCGTCGATCTCGGCGAGCAAGGCGGGCTCCGCCATGAAGCCGGGGTGCACGCGCTCGGCGGTGCGCAGGCTGCGCCGCTCGCCCGCGTTCCACTTCGTGTCGCTGTCGCCAAGGCACCAGTCGCAACCGCCGAGGATGAACCAGGCGACGGCCGCGAGCGCGTGCACGTCGGTCCACGGGCCTACCAGCGGGTTGCTCTCGCTCTCGAGCGAAAGCATCTGCTCGGGCCCGCCGTACGCTGGCGTCATCGCGGCAATGGTCGCGACGAGGCCGTCCACGCGGGCGATGCCGCAGTCGGCGAGCTTCGGGGTCTCGTCGTCGACGGGCCCGGCGACCAGCACGTTGTCGGGCTTGAGATCGCGGTGGATGATCCCCTCGCCGTGGAGCGCGACTGCGCCCGCGAACACGCCGCGCAGCAGGCGCAGCGCTCGGATCGGGTCGACACCGTGGGCGGAGCGCTCGACGCGGTCCGTCAGCGACGCCCCGTCCGTGCCGCCGTCGACGAACTCCACCGCGAGCCACGGGAGCCTGCGGACGAGGCCCGCGCAGTCGACGTCCGCGTAGCCCGAGCCGTAGAAGCCGACCACGAACTCCGACGGCGGCTGGCGCTCCATCATGCGGCCGAGCGCGACGACCTCACGGAGAAAGACGTTCGACGGGTCCTGGTTCATCCGCCGGAAGTGGTCGAACGCGGCCGCCTGGAGGAACTTCACCGCGACGCGGCGCGGGGTGAGCGGGGACAGGTGTCCCGATCGGACGCCGTGATCGGCCTGCGCGAGGAACACCGTCGACATCCCGCCCGAGCCAAGGAGCGACACGAGCCGAAGCCCGGTCGGCGAGTCGCTGCGCGCTTCGACGATCTCGGCTCGATCGCGGGCGAGATCCCGGAGCGCGAGGTCTCCGGCGCGAAGCGAGGGCAGCTCGGAAGCGAGAAGGCTCGGCGGGTCGGACGGCACGGCTCGACGAACGTACCACGCGGCGACGCGAGCGCTCCAGCGCGTCCGGACGCTGCGCGATCGGTCCACCGACGGCACATCGCGCCGCACGCAGCTTCGGCGCCGCGCTCTGGCTCGTGGCGGATGCGAAAGCGGATCCGCCGCGCGCTCGTCGGAGCCGCGCTCGCCTCCGTCGCAGAAGCGACCTCCGAGCTCGTGGCCGACGGACGGCCGCGCCTCGCCGTGCGCGAAGCTCGTCCTCGCCTCGCGCTCGAGATCGCGGGGGCGATCGCGCCCGCGGACTTCTGCGTGTGGAAGCGCGCGAAGGAGCGACGCCCGCAAACCCTACAGCTCGAGCCACTCCCGGTAGTCATTGCCATTGAGGGTCGCGTACGCGACCTTGCCACCCACCGGGGCGAGCACCTGATAGGCCGGCGAGACACTGATGACTACCGGACACGTGAAGCTCGTCGTGGACGTATCGCCGTTGTACGAGACCGTCCCGCTGAAGCGCGTCTCGGTGAGATCCTGGGCGATCTCGACGGCGGTAAAGCACGTGTCGTCGCCGTACACCGCGAGCTTGCGCGTGCCGGGCACGCCGCCCTGGCCGACAATCTGCTTCGTCAGCACGTAGGTGCCCGGCGGAATCACGCCGCCGCCCGACACCGCCGGCACGACCCCGACGACGCCGGTCACGAAGCTCGCCGCGGCGGGCATAGCCATGGAGTTGCAGGCCGGCGCGGGCAGGAGCGCGCACTGGCCCGCTGCACCACCGGCACCACCGGCACCTCCCGCCGCACCGCCGCCCGCTCCGCCCGCTCCGCCCGCGCCGCCCGCCGCACCGCCGCCCGCGCCG
>CAIVJW010000341.1 GCA_903906315.1 uncultured delta proteobacterium
CCCGCCGCGCCCCCGCCGCCGGAGGTCGCGCCGCCCTCGACGGCCGCTCCGGAGGTCGCGAGCGCCGCCCCCGCGGCGTCCGCCGCACCGCAGGCGCCGCCGCCGGCCGCCGTGCCGCTCAAGACCTGCTCGAAGATCGCCGCGCTCGCCCCGACGGAGGGCGCTGCGTGGCGCGCGGTCGTGCAGCCGGGAGCGTGCTTCACGCTCAAGAACGTCGGCGTCGCCGGCAAGGCGGGGCCGCCGGGTGACGTGCTGGTCATCGAGAGCTACGACGTGCGCCGCGTCGACGACGCCGAGGTCGCGCGCCTGCGCGTGACGCACGCCACACCCACGGAGCAGGGTGGCGTGAGCGGCCTCCCGGACCTGCCGCAGCAGCTCGCGGTCACCAGCAAGGGCGTGTGGATGCTCGACCGGAAGGTCGATGACCCGGGGGTCACCAAGGCCCTCGGCAAGGGCCCGACGTACGCCGCCGACCCGCGATCGCAGGAGCCGACGAAGGCGAACAAGTACGCGTTCGTCCGCAAGGGCCACAACGCCAAGGGCGACGTGATCTGCGTCGGCCGCGATCAGCCGAAGCCCGAGTGCACCGAGGCGTGCACCAGCATGGTGTGCTTCTCGGTGCAGAGCGGCGTCGTGCTGGTCGAGGGCGCGGCGTCGCCGACGGGCGACACGTTCGTCGTCGACGAGGCGCTGCGCCCGAGCTTCGAGCCGGCGCCGAAGGGCGCGCCGGTGGCGAAGGATCCGAAGCCGAAGGGCGCGAAGTAGCCGGGCGTCGCGCGCCGTCGCGTCGCGCTCACGCGGCGTCACGTTCGCTTGCGTCGGGCCTGCGCGGCGGAGCGCGACCTCTTCCCTTCGGCGGCGAACGGGTGCAGGTACGCGCCATGCCGACGCCCGACGTGCTCGCATTCGAAGCGGACGTGGCCCGCGCGCTCGAGGCCGCGGGGATCGCGAAGGAGACCGCCGCTCACGACGCGACGGTCGACGCGCCGGGCGCGATCGGCGCGATCTCCGCGATCGCGGCTGGCGCGGCGGTCGTGCTGCGCGTGTCGCCGCCGATCGCGGGCGGCGACGCGAAGTTCGCGCCCGCGCCGGTCGACCCGGTGTGGCTCCGCGTCGAGGGCGGATCGGCGGCGGTGACGGTCGCCCCGCTGCGCGGCGGGGCCGCGACGAAGCGCACGGCGCGTGGCGTGGCGGTCGAGACCGCCGACGCGGAGTGCTGCGACGCGCCGAGCTGCTCGCTCCGCCGGACGCACGCTCGCGTGTGGATCGATCTCGACGCGGGCGACGGGCCGGCGCGGCTCCTCGCCGGCGAATGGTCGGACGCGGCCGCCGGGCGCGCGACGACGCTCGGATCGCTGCTCGCGAAGGCGATCGGGGCCGCGCTCGGCGTGCCCGTGACGGGCGTCGCCGAGGGCTTCGCGGCCGACGCGCCCCGGGCGGGCGACGCGCCGCTCGGCGCCCTCGCGATCGCCCGCTTCGGCCTGCGCAGCGAGGGCGATCGCTTCGTCGTGCGCGACTACGCCAGCCTCGGCCCGCGCGCCGGCGCGTCGCGGACCACGGCGGTCGGCGTGGCGCTGCTGATCGGCGCGGCGGCGCTCGCCGCGGTCGGCGCCCGCGCGCTCCTCGGCGGGGCGACGGACGCGGGCGTCGGCGCGGTCGCGCTCGGCGCGCTCGTGACGTTCTTCGGGGTGACGTACGTGAGCGTGGGGAGGCACGCGGCGACGTTCGTGGGCAGGTCGTCGCCGATCCTCGCGGTCTACGCGGGCAAGCTCCTCGTCGCTCCGTGGGAGAGCCGCGAGGGCGCGGTCGGGCTCGCCCCCGACGGCCACTACGGCGCGGCGGTGCCGATGCCCGACGTGACCGGGCTGCGCGTCCTGCCGCGCGACGGGCGGTCGGTGGTCGTGATCGACACGGATCACGGCCCGTTCGACGGCGTGGTCGCGGATCGCGAGGCCGACGGGCGCTACTGGCTCGCGGCGATCGAGCGCGCGGTCACCGCGGCGTCGCACCCCGAGCCGCGCGAGACGGCGCGCAAGCGGGCGCGGGAGCGCGCGCGGGCCGAGACGGCGGCGTCGACGGCGTAGCTCAGCGCGCGACGAGCCGCGCCGCGCTCGCGAGCAGCTCGCCCGCGACGAGGTCGACGTCGGCCTCGGTCGTGCCGCGCCCGAGGCTCAGGCGGATCGCGCCGAGGGCGTCTTCGGGGGCGAGTCCCATCGCGATCAGCGCCGAGGACGCGCGCTCGACGCCCGCGTGGCACGCGCTGCCCGTCGTGGCCGCGACGGCCGACGTGGCCGCGAGCAGCGCCGATCCGCGCACGCCGGGGAAGCGCCCGCTCACCGTGTTGGGGAGGCGATCGGCGCCCGCGCCGTGCACGACGAAGCCGGCGCCGCGCAGCCAGCCGGCGAGCCGGTCGCGCAGGGCGAGCTGGCGCGCGGCCTCGTCGGCCACGTCCTCGCGCGCGATCGCGCACGCCTCGCCGAGGGCGGCTATCGACGCGACGTTCTCGGTGCCCGGGCGCAGGCCCCGCTCGTGGCCGGCGCCGACCGCGAACGGCGCGAGGGGCGCGCCGCGGCGCACGTAGAGCGCGCCGACGCCCTTGGGCGCGTAGAGCTTGTGGCCCGCGATGGTCAGCAGGTCGACGCCGAGCGCGCGCACGTCGACCGGCACCTTGCCGACGGCCTGCGCGGCGTCGGTGTGCACCAAGGCGCCCGCGGCCTTCGCGATCCGCGCGACCTCGGCGACCGGCTGGACCACGCCGGTCTCGTTCTGCGCCAGGATCACGCTGACGACGGTGCGGCCGGACGCGGACTCGAGGATCCGCGCGAGCGCGTCGAGGCGGACCACGCCGCGGGCGTCGACGGGGATCTCGACGACCTCGCCGCGCCCCTCGGCGACGACCGCAGCGATCGGGCGGTCGACGGCCGGGTGCTCGACGGCGGACCGCACGAACCGGATCGGTCCGTCGATCGCGGCCGCCACCCCGCGCAGCGCGAGGTTGTTCGACTCGGTGCCGCCGCCGGTGAAGAGGATCTCGTCCGGGTCGCAGCCGACGAGCGCGGCGACCTCCGCCCGAGCGGCCTCGACGAACGCGCGGGCGCGCAGGCCGAAGACGTGCCCGGCGCTCGGGTTGCCGAAGCCCTCGGCGAGCGCGCGCGCGGCGATCACGCGCACGCGCGGCAGGACGGGGGTGGAGGCGTTGTGGTCGAAGTAGACGGGGTCGGGCGGCATGCGGCTTCGTGGGGCGGAGGGGGCCGGCGCGAGGCCGAAGGGGAGATCGCGACCGCGCAGCGGGGCGGCTCGCGGGCTGGGATGCGCGTCGCGGGCGATCGACGCCGGCCGGTCAGGCCTCGTCGGGGTCCTTGGCCTTCAGCTCGGCCAGGATCTGCGCGAGCACCTCGCAGCAGATGTGCTCGACCACCGACCCGTCGGCCTCGTTGCGGAAGTCGGCGGGGATGCCGTGGACGGGGCAGAGGACGTCGGCGAACTTGGACTTCAGATCGCTCACCGCGATGGCGTCCTGGGGAACGTCGTCGAGCGACCCTTCCGGCGGCACTTCGCTGTCGTTCATGCGTTCAGGATAGCACCGCGATCGTCGCCCGCGCGCGCCGTCGGCTGCGGGACGGCCTCGGCGGTGCACTAAAGTGGGGACCCCATGAGGCGCCTCCCCCCGCTGCTCGTCGCCCTCGCCGCGTGCGCCTCCGCTCCGCCGCGCGCGCCCGACCCCGCGTTTCCCGTGGCGTCGGCGACGCTCTCTGCTTCCGCCCCCTCCGTCGCACCCTCCTCGGCGCCGCCGCCTCCGGCCGGTCTGCCGCCGGCGCCGCTCCTCGCGGTTCTCGAGGGCGACTACCCCGCCGCGCTGGCCCGCGCGCGCGGCGAGGACAAGGCGCTCGTCGTCGACGCCTGGGCGCCGTGGTGCCACACGTGCCTGTCCGTGCGCGCGGAGGTGATGGCCGACCCGGCGATCGCGCGGCTCGGCGATCACGCGGTGTTCGTCGCGATCGACACCGACCGCCCCGAGAGCGCGGCGTTCCTCGAAGCGCACGCGATCAGCGTGTGGCCCACGTTCCTCGTGATCGATCCGAAGAACGACCGCGTCGTCGGCTACTGGCCGGGCGGCCTCTCGTCGGGCGAGCTCGCGGGCTTCGTGAGCGAGTCGGTGGCCGCGATGTGGGCCGGGCGCGAGGGATCGATGGGCCCGCTGGCGGCGGCGCGCGGGGCGCACGCGAAGCGCGATTTCGCAGGAGCCGCGCGGCTCTACGCGCAGGCCGCGGCGGCGGCGGCCGAGGGGTCGCCCGCGCGCAGCGAGGCGCTCGTCGGCTGGGTCCACGCGCTCCGAGCGTCGCGCGCGTTCGAGGCGTGCGTCGAGGTCGGGCGCGCGCGGCTGGGCGAGGTGCGCGGGGCGGCGATGCCGGCCGATTTCGCCGGGTACCTGCTGGATTGCTCCGAGAAGCTGCCGC
>CAIVJW010000342.1 GCA_903906315.1 uncultured delta proteobacterium
CGCCGGGACCGTGGCACGGCTCTGCGACTCGTAGGCGCGCTCCCAGCGCCCGTCGCGCTTGGCGCGCTCGACCTCGGCGAGGCCGGGCGGCTGCATGCGGCCGGCGGCGATGAGCTCCTCGGCCTTGGTGCAGTTGATCTTAGACCAGATGCTCCGCGTGCTGCGCGGCGTGAAGCGCTGGAGCCACCAGGCGGCGTCGAGCTTCCCCTTCTGGCCGTCGATCCAGCCCCAGACGAGCGCCTCGACGACTGCCTCGGGGTAGCTCACCGAGGCGTGGCCGGACCCTTCCTTGGCGATCTTCAGCCGGACTCCGGGCGACGACGCGTGGTGCTCGGCGAGCCAGGCGCTCCAGGCGGCGGCGTCGACGCTGGCGACGATCGGCGGCTCGGTCCCGGGCGCGAGCGGCTGGCGGGCGCTGGCGGCGGCGAGGGCCGCGGCCCTCTCTCTCTTCCTCTTTGCGCTCATGCGCCCACTCTACTCGCCAGCCTCCGCGCTGGCGCGCTCGCCGTCGGCCAGCGCCATCAGGGCGTGCGCGCAGGAAGAGCACGCGTCGGCGTGCCGCTCGATCCTCGCTCGACGGCGCGGATCGGTCCATCTCGTATCTGAGGAGCGCCTCGGCGCCGACGTGGCGCCCTGGGAGCACGTCGACGAGCCGGGAGCCGGCGAGGTCGGTGCTGCACTCGACGCAGCCGCGGACGTTGAACCGGTCCAGCCCGCGCCGGGGGGAGCGCCGGAGACCGCGTGGACGAGGCCGCCGCACTCGGAGCGGACGCGAACCAGGTGGCGCGGCCGCGCCAAGGGGGGTCGAGGAGGTCGCGCTTGGCGCGGCGCGGGCCTCGTTGATGCCGGTGAGGCGGCGGAGGAAGGATTGGCTACGGCCGTCGATGGCGGCGAGCTTGAGAGCGCGCCGCGCCGCTCGCGTACTTGTTGCAGTCGTCGTCGGCGTGCTCCCCGATGGGGCGACGCGACGAGGAGGGGCTCGAACGACCTCGGTCAGGACTGACCGAAGCCCTTGCCCGTGGGGCCGAGCGTTCGAGGGCCATGGGACGCGCACGTCGCTGCGAGTCGCCCCGACGCCCACCGCGCTCGGCGAAGCCAGGGGTCCCACGGCGCGTTGACGTGAGCGTGGGGTCGCGCTCCTCTGCGCGCGGAGGATCACCATGACGAAGGTCGCCCTGTGGACCATCGAGAGCGACAAGCCCGTGCGGCTGCCCGAGCTGGCGTCGCTTGAGAAGCACATCGAGACGTGGATCGAGAACGATGGCTCGCTCGTGATCGATGGGGTCATCTGGATTGGACGCCAGATCACGCTTCCGGGTCGAGGGCGGCTCGACTTGCTCGGGCTCACGCGAGAGGGGCAGATCGTCGTCGCCGAGCTGAAAGCGGGCCCCGTCGACCTCGCCGCCCTCCACCAGGCGCTCGGCTACGCCATGACCCTCGGAACCATGGACGCCGACGATCTCTTGCGGCGCCTCGACAAGGCCAAGGACGCGACCGTCGTCGAAGCTGTGAACGCGCGGCTCTTCGGCGTCTTGCTGGTCGGAACATCGCGCGGGCCGGACCTCGAGCCTGGCCTTCGCTTCCTCGAAGAGCAGGGCCTACGGCTCCCGATCCGCGTGGTCACGTTCGAGCTGTTCGCGCAGCCGAACGACACGATCCTCCTCGCGCGGCAGATCGACGACCGCGCAGCTGCGGAGGAGCCGAAGCCCACGGGTGGCGTCCCACGCGTCCTCGACGTCGCCGGCGCCGTCGGACTGCGCGACGAGATGGCTGCGGTCGAGCCGATGGCCGTGCGGCTCGGGCTACCACTCAAGGCGTGGCCCTCGTGCCTGACCATCAATTCCCCCGCGAACAAGCGCAAGACCCTGCTCTATGTCGGACCGCGGGCGAACGGCGCCATGGTCGGCTACGCCGCCGACACGTACGCCGAAGCGTTCGGGATCGCCGAAGCCGACGTCGTGGCCGCGCTCGGGCCGAACTGGCAGACGCTCCCGAAGACCAGCGTGACCGCGTGGCTCGCCAAAGCGGAGGGCTACACGAAGCAGCTGCGCGACAAGATCGCCGAGGCGGCGACGTCGGCGAACTGAGACAAGTCCGTTCTGCCCGCCGACGAAAGAGCACCAGGCATCCATGAAGCCGTATCTCGTCCCTCAGGACGACCAAGCCCGCGCGTGGCGCTCCACAACGCTGCGTGAGTGCAAGCGCGACGAAACCTTTCTCGAGTCCGTCATCGCCTCGAACCCGGACATCCTCTGCCTCGACCCCTACGACACGGGGATCGGGCCGGACGTCGTCGCGTTTCGGCAGACGCAGTTGCAGACGCCGACCGGCCGCACCGTCATCCCGGATGTCGTGCTCGTGAGCGCGTCCGGCCACATCGTGATGGTCGAAGTGAAGCTCACGGACAACCCGGAGCTGCGCGACCGCCGCGTCGTCGCGCAGCTCATCGAGTACGCCGCCTGCGTGGCCAACCTGAGCGACGACGCGGCGCTCGAGTGGCTCGGCGACGAGCAAGACGAGTCCTGGAACGCGTTCGTGCGGCGCACGTTCCCAACCACGCTCGCCCCCGAACGCCTCGCCGCGGCGCTTCGACGCAGGATGCGCGACGGCGAGATTCACCTTGTGATCGCGTGCGACGGGGTACCCGACGGGCTCCGCGAGCTCGTCCGCGCCGTTGCCGGTCAAGCCGCGCTCGGTGCGTTCAAGCTGCACGTGATCGAGATCAAGCCGTTCCTCGCCGACGGACAGTCCGACATCTTGCTCGTCCCCTCGTCGGCCGCACGCACCGAGATCGTGTCGCGCACCGCGATCACGGTGAGCACCGTCGAGGGAAAGCAACTGGCGGTGGCGGTCGTGGCGTCGTCGCCGCACGACGTCGCCGACGCGATGGCGGACGTCGAGGCTGGCAAGACGATGCGCCCGGAGCTCGCCGCCATCATCGAGCGCTACGACGCCATTGCGCCCGCCGAGCTGCGGACCACGGGATCGGAGGACTACTACCGCGTGGTGCGGCCCGAAGGCTGGCCCGACGGGCTCCACTACGAGTTCCTCCGGTGGGGTGGTGGCAAAGACGCAATCGGCGTGGAGCTGCACTGCGAGTCGAAGAAGCTCGCGCAAGTGACCGCCGCACTGCCATCGCTCGCGATGAAGGCCGACGCGACGTTCGACCCGAAATGGGCACGCGGAGGCGGACGGATCCTGCGGCGCCTCCCGCTGGCGGACGCCGATGGCGCCGCGCGGGCGATGCTCCGCCTGATCGAAGCGACGCGCGATGACGTCACCGCCCTCCTGCGCTTCGGGTGATTGCCGGGCGACCGGGTTGAAGATGCCCGCCCGAACCTTCTCGTCGAAGGCCGCGCGGGTGGTGTCGATGTCCATGGGGTCCTCGCAGGCGCACGAGGGCCCTCGGCCCCGGCGCACGTGATGGCGCCAGGGCGGCGCAGGTGAACGACGTCAGGGTCGACGCCGGGAGGTCACGTCAGCGCGGTGCGCTGGTGGTCCCTTCACGACTCCTATCCCGCGAAAGATCGAGCGGTTGCCGCGCACACGGTCCGGGAGATTGTCGGGACGTCGCGACTTTGTTCGAGACGCGCCGTACCGCACCTCGTTCACCGCTGACCGAAGTGCCTGCCCCGTGTGGGCGCGAAGGATCCGGAGCCCGGACTCTTCGCACGACCGGACGCGCTCGACTTCCGGCGGTGGCGACGATCGACCCAGCCGGGCGCGAGGATGCGCGCTCCTCCGGCGGCGGGCTGCTCGAGCTCGATGACCACCCCCGCGTCCGCGCCGTCGTCGACCGGCTCTGCATCGAGCCCTGCGCTCGAAGCCCTCGGTCCCCTACCGTGGGATGGAGCTCCCCCGGTTTCGTGGACATTCCCGGAAGCGTGATACGCCGAACAGGAGTGACCCATGGCAAGACGCAAGCGACGTGTGTTTACGGCGGAGTTCAAGGCCGACGCGGTTCGTCTCGTGACGGCG
>CAIVJW010000343.1 GCA_903906315.1 uncultured delta proteobacterium
GCCGCGCCGATTCGTGCGGCAATTGCGGCTTGAATCTGCTTTTTCGAGCCCATGGCTCGAGCGACGTGGCTGACCTACTTCGACGACCTGCCCGACCCGCGCGTGGCGCGCACGCGCCGTCACAAACTCGGCGACATCCTGCTCATCGTGTTGGTCGGGGCGATCTGCGAGTGCCGCGGCTGGGACGACATGCACGATCTCGTCGCGGAGGGGTCGGACGAGCTGCGCTTGCTGTTCGAGCTGCCGCACGGCGTGCCGAGCGCGGACACGCTGCGGCGTGTGCTCGGCGCGCTCGATCCGTCGGCGTTCCGGGCAGGATTCGTCGCGTGGTCGGCGGCGCTCTGCAGGTCGACGGAGGGCAAGCTCGTCGCGATCGACGGCAAGACGGTGCGCGGTGCGTTTGCGGGGCCCGACGGAGGCGGGGCGCTGCACCTCATCAACGCGTGGGTGAGCGAAAACTCGATGGTGCTCGGGCAGTACGCGACCGACGTGAAGAGCAACGAGATCACCGCGATCCCTGAGCTCATTCGCTTGCTTGATCTGCGTGGCGCGGTGGTGAGCATCGACGCGATGGGCTGCCAGCGCGGCATCGCGCGCACGCTTCGCGAGCGCGGTGCGCACTACCTCTTCGGGCTGAAGGGCAATCAGCCGACACTTCATCAGGAGGTGCTCGAGTCCTTCGACGACGCGACGCTGGCGCGGCTCGAGTCGTCGCCGACGACGTACCACGCCGAGGCGGACAAGGGGCACGGGCGCAGCGAGTACCGGCGCGTGTGGGTGCAACACGACGTGTCGTGGTTGTCGCGCTCGGAGCAGTGGACGGACCTCGCGTCGCTGGTGCTGGTCGAGTCGGAGCGGACCGTGCGCGGCGTGACGAGCCGCGAGCGGCGCGCGTACATCTCGAGTCTGGTGGCGCCTGCGGAGCGCATGTTTGCGCTGGTGCGTGGGCACTGGCACGTCGAGAACAAGCTGCACTGGGTGCTCGACGTGACCTTCGGCGAGGACCGCGCGCGGATCAGCAAGCGCAACGGGGCGGAGAACCTGTCGGCGCTCCGGAAGATGGCGCTCAACATGCTGACGAACGCGCCGTCGCCGCGGAAGCCGCGCAGCATCGCGCAGAAGAGGAAGCTGGCGAGCTGGCGGGTCGACTACCTGCGCACGGTGCTGAGCTGCCCGATCGAGGCAAGCGTCGCGCGCGACTCGGCGAGCTGACGGGTGCGACGACGTCGCCGCGCGCCTCGCGGGAGCGAGAGCGAGCGCCAGGGTGCAGGGCGAGAGCGAGGGGGCCGGGGGGAGAAGGGCGGTGCGGAGCGCGAGGGGCCCCGCACCGCCGGGCGCGCGCTACGCCGCGAGGCGCACGAACGTGCCGATGATGCGATGGAGCTTGGCGACGAGGACGTCGTCGAGGGTCGCGATGTAGCCCCACGCGCGCGCCGTCTCGAGACACGCGAGCACCTCACGCGCGGAACCGAGCGCGGTGTGATAGCGCGCCTGCCGCAGCTGCCCGCGGCTGTACATGCCCTCGGCGATGTTGAGAGCGACGCTGGAGCCCGCGCGACGCAGCTGGCGACCGAGGTCGCGGTCGCGCCGCTCGATCTGAGCGGTGACCGTGCGAAGTGCTTCGATGGTTTCAAGAACGACGGGATAGATACGCAGCATTCGGAGCCTCCTTGGTGAAGGACCCCGTCGTCAGGCCCTCGCGCGGAGGCCGGCTCAAGGCTCGCGCAGCGACCGCGCGAAGCGCGGCGAGCCCGGCGTCTTCGCCGGGCGCAGGCCTTGAACCGGCCGAGCACGGGGGCACGATCGGAAAGTCCGAGCGAGCCCCCCCGCCCGCTCGCTGCCCTCGCCCCCCGCTCCCGCCCTCGCCCTGCACGCTGGCGCCCGCTCCCGCGCTCGGCCGGCTCGAGAAACCCCGGCAATTAAGATGCGCCGGCCCTGCGACGGCGAGCCCGGGGTCGGCGGGGGCACGGGGGCGCGCCGACGCTGGCTTGGCGGTCGGCCGCGGGGGGTGTACCCGGGATCGTGCAATGGGAAACGTCGACTCGGCACCGGCCTGCGGCACCTCGGAGCGACGGGGCACGCGGCGGCGCGGCGGGGCCACGGGGACCGCGCCGACCCGCGCGGGCGCGACCGCGGCGGTCGTCGCGGCGCTGATCGGCTGCGATCGGCCGGAGCCGTCGTCGACCACGACGGCATCGGTCGCCGAGACGACCGGCGCGGCGGCGCGGGACGCGGATCGCGCCCTGCCCTCGCCGAACGCGAGCGCCACCCGACCCGTCGCCCTCGCTTCGGCGGTCGCCAGCGCGGACGCTCCTCCGACGTCGCCCGGCGCGCCGGCGCGCGCGGCCGAGGGCGCGCCCCGCTGCAAGGCCACGTCGGCGATGGAGCCGACGCACCTCTTCAACCACCCGACGAGCCTCGTCGGCGCCGTGATCGACGCGGAGGGCCTCGTCGCGATCGCGCAGAAGGCCGGCTGGGGCGGCCCGTACGTGATCTACCGGTTCGCGCGCGACGGCAGCGGGCTCTCGGTCCTCGCGAAGTTCGCGAGCCAGGAGACGCGCCACGTCGCGATCGACGGCGGGAGCGTCTACTTCTCCACCCGCGAAGGCGGCTTCTACGGGGGCGACGACACGCTGCGACGCGTCCCCCGCGGCGGCGGGCCGATCGAGCGGGTCGCCGAGCGCTTCGGCTGGCTCGGCGGGATCCACGACGGCTACGCATACGGCGTCAACTACGACCTCCGCCACGGTCGCGAGAGCGTGAACCGCGTGCCGCTGCGTGGCGGCGCCGTCGAGACCCTCTCCACGCGCGGGGCGGGCCGCGTGCACTCGAACTCCGCCCCGGTGGTCTACGGGGACCTCGCGGTCGACGCGCGCGGGCTGTTTCTGGTCGAAAGTGGCTGGGGGCTCGCCTTCCTGCCGCTGACCGGCGGCGCCCCGGTCGAGCGGCCCTTCGACCGGTCGGTCCCGCCGGCGGTCCGCCTGGCGAGCGCGCCCGGCTGGGACACCTGGGCCGTCGCGCACGACGGCGACCGCGACGTCCTGCTCGGCCAGACCGACCGCGGTCGACGCATGGGCGTGCTCGACGCGAGCGGCAAGGTCACCCACGTCGAGCCGATGAAGCACATCTACATGCGCCACGCGGTCGCCGACGATCAGTGCGTCTACTACGTGCGGATCGATCCGAGCGGCGTGACCTGGTGGAGCGCGATCCCGGCGCCTCCGCGGGGCCCCTGATGGGCTCGCGCGGGGGCGCCGCGTCGACGGATCGCCCGACGCCGACGCCGCGCGCGACGAGCCCGAGCGGCGGCGCGCTTCACGTGGTCGCCGTGGCCGCCGTCGTGGCGCTGCTCCTCGCCGCGTACGCGATCGCCGCGCCGCGCCTGCGGAGGGGCACCGGCGCCCGCGGCCCGGCCTCCGCGTCGGCGCGCCCCGAGGCGTCGACCCCGCCGCCCACGGCCCTCGCCGCGGACCGCGGCGCCCCGCCCCCGCCGCCCGCGCACGCGGCGGGCCGCGCCCCGCAGCGCGTGCTGATCTTCGGCGACTCGATGGTGGCCGTCCTCGCTCCTCGCCTGGCCGAGATCGCCCGGGAGAACGGTCACGCGGTCTTCCCGGTCGTCTGGTACGGATCGACCATCCTGCGGTGGGCGCGCGTCGACGAGCTCGACCGGTTGATCGCCGAGACGCAGCCCACGATCGTCGTCGCGGTGCTCGGGTCGTCGGAGCTCACGGTGCGCGAGATCGAGGAGTGCGAGCCCTTCGTGGGGCTCCTCGCGCGCAAGGCGGCCCCGCGCGAGCTCGCGTGGATCGGCCCGCCGAACTGGCGAGTCGACACGGGCGTCAATGCCATGATCGAGCGCGCGCTGGGCGATCGCCGGTTCTTCCGGTCGAGCGGGCTCGACCTCGAGCGCGGCGTCGATGGCATTCACCCGACCGCGCGAGGGGGCGCCGCGTGGGCGGACGCGTTCGCGCGCTGGGCCGAGCTGCGCAGCCCGCTCGGGACCTCACCGTCGGCGCCAGCCCGGGCGGCGCCCGCGGTCCCGCTGCGCGTGGTGTCGAGGCGGCCGTAGGCGCGCGGCGGCGCCTACAGCGCGGAGGCGAAGGCCTTGCCGAACTCGATCGGATAGGGCCTGTCCGCCGCGCGCAGCGCCGTGGCCTGGCGCAGGAGCTTGGCCATCGCGGCCGGGAAGCCCTCGAGCCGCGCCGGATCCTCGAGCGGGTCGCGCTGCATGTGCGCGAGGACGCGGTCGCGAGGGCTCTTCAGGTCGTCGAAGAACGCGCGGCGAGTGACCACGTTGTAGACGGTGCCCGCCAGCGAATAGACGTCCGCGCGCACGTCGAGATCGACGGGATCGAGCACCTGCTCGGGCGCCATGTAGCCCGCGGTGCCGGCGACGAAGCGCCCGGCGGCCTCGGCCCCGATGCGCGTCGCGCGCACCATGCCGAAGTCGATGACGACGGCCGAGAGAGGGGGCGTGCGCGCGGGGTCGCGGTGCTCGGCCGGGTCGAAGCGCACGCCGCCGGCGAGCGGCAGGCGCAGCCAGATGTTCGCGGGCTTGATGTCGCGGTGGACGAGGCCCGCGCCGTGCAAAGCGGCGAGACCCGCGCAGGAGTCGAGCACGACCTGCCGCAGCTCGAAGAGCGACATGGGTCGCGGCCACGAGTACTGCTTGAGATCGGCGCCGATGAGGTACTCGAGCACGAGGAAGGGCACGCCGCCCGAGATGCCGCGGTCGATGATGTTCGCGACGTTCGGGTGGTAGAGGCCCGCGAGCGCGGCCGCCTCGTCGACGAACGAGGCGAGGATGCCCTCGCGCTCGACGTCGGTCGCGTCGTCGAGGACGTCGGCCTTGGGGATCTTCAGCACGAACAGGCGATCGGCGCCCGGCTTGCGCACGAGCCACACCGATCCGATGCCCCCCTCGCCGAGCGGCTTGACGAGGTCGTAGCCGTCGACCGTCTTCGGCTGCTTCTTCTGCGGGGGCGGAGGCGGCGGGGTGCGCGCGATCGCGCCCCGCACGGCGGCCTCGAGGAGCGCGCCGGCGCCGGGGCCGAGCGACGAGAACCACACGTCGAGCACCGATCGGTCGCGCGCGCGGATCGCGCGGCCGACGAGCGCGGCGATGCGCGGTGCGTTCGCGGTCGCGGTGCGCGAGAGCGAGTCGTCGGCAGGGGCCGAGGTGGCGGCGTGCAGCGCGCGCGCGGGGTTCGCGAGCGCGCCCTGGAGGCGCTCGCCGGAGAGCACCAGATCGAGGCAGAGCGCGTCGAGGTCGGGCCGCGGCCCGGCGGCGACGGCGAAGCGCTGGAGGGAGCGCGCGAGGCCGGAGAGCGCCTGCGCGAGCTCGGTGCCGTCGGCGTGGAGCGCGGACAGGGCGGCCTTCGCGGCATCGCCCCACTGCCCCTCTCCGCCCCCCGAGGCGACGGTCGTCCGCAGCGCCTCGGCCTGGTCGCAGCACCGGCCGAGCGCCGCCTCGGACATCAGCGGGAGCGCGCTCGCGAGCTTCTGGAGCATCGCGGGCCGGTCGATCACGAGCGCCCACCACGCCGCGAACGGGCCGAGCCACTCGGCGTCGTCGACCTCGCCGAGCGCGGTGCCGCGCGTCGTGTCGACGAGCCGCCAGAGCAGCGCCGAGAGCGCGTCGTGCAGCGGGGCCGGGAGCGCGCGCGTGCCGTCCGCGAGCCCGTCGAGCGTGCGCAGCCAGAGGCACGTGTCGTGCGCCGCCTGCCCTCCCCGCGCCTCCTCGCCCCCGCACGCGTCGAGCGCGTAGCCGCCGAGTCGGATCGCGAGCACCTCGAGCGCGAGGTCGATCTCGGGCTCGCCGGCGCCGCCGCGCCGCTTCTCGTTCACGACCCGGAGCAGCTCGCGCGGCGCCTCGGCCAGCATCACCCACGTCGCCGAGAGGTCGGGCTCCTCGATGGGATCGCCCGCGAGAGAGGTCTCGAGCAGCGGGCCCCAGAGGCGCAGCGCGAACGACCGAGCCGACCCCTCGAGCGCGTTTACCGCCGCGGCCCGGGCGCGCAGGCGCCCCGGGTGGACGACGATCCGCCGGGCCTCCTCGAACGCGGGCGCGATCGACGTCGCGAGGCGGGCGGCGCGCGCGTCGGCCTCCTCGTCGTCGTACTGCGCGGCGACCCGCACGAGGTTCTCCATGCCAATCTCGAGGTCGAGCGGGTCGCGCTCGGCACCGTCGACGACGTCGGTCACCGCGACGACCTCGAGGAAGCGGCGCAGCTCGGCGAGCGCCGCGGGGCGCGCCCTGCGGCCGATCTCGCGCAGCGCGCGCAGGCTCGCCTCGACGTCCGGCTCGTGGACGCCCCGACGCCACAAGGACGCGAGCCCTCGCGCGAGCGCGCGCGCCGCGATCGCGCCGCCGTCGCCCGCGATCACGCGCGCGGCGAGGCGATCCCACGCGGCGCGGCGCTCGAAGAAGAGATACGGAGTCGCGACCGCCACCGCCGCGAGCGTCGGCCCGTCCGCGTCGGGCGCGTCGACGAGGGCGTCGAGCTGACGGGCGAGGAAGCGCAGGCGCGCCGCGGGCAGCGACGCGAACGCGGTGATGGCGCGACGCCGCAGCAGCGAGGAATCGCCGAGCACCCAGTCGAGCAGCATCCCCTCGAGCTGCTCGAGCGTGCCCGTCAGCCGCCCGAGCGCGCGCGCGGCGTGGACCCAGACGAGCGGCTCGGGGTGCAGGAACAGCGGCTGGAGCACCTGGAGCGTCGCGCCGACGAGGGCGGGGTCGGTCGCGGGCGGCATCGCGCGGACGCTGATCTCGAGGCAGCGCGCGGCGAGCACGCGGCCGAGCAGGGTGCCGCGCGCGGGCCGGCGGATCATCACGTCGAACGTGGAGGGCGCGCCCCACAGCCACGCTCCGAGCTCCGGGCTCTCGAGGGCGCACGCGCCCGCCTCCCACACGAGGATGCGCAGGCGCGCGAGGGCCTCGGCGTTCTCGGGCGCTTCGAGGGCTTCGCCGTCGCCGAGCAGCGGCGCGCACGCGAGCGCGTCCGACAGCGGGCCCTCGACGACGCGATCGCGGGCCACGGCGGCGACGCTCTCCGTGCGGCCGAGGCGCGCCGCGCGGGCGAGCAGCGGCGCGAGGCGCGCGTCGCGGCGCCACGTGCTCGCCGAGCACCACGACGACAGCACGACGCCGTCCGGCCCCGCGATCGCCGCGCCGAGCGCGTCCAGGATCGCGGGGTCGTCCGAGCACGTGAGCGGCGGCAGCGCCTTCTCGAGGCGGTCGATCGCGACCCGCGCCGCCCCGGGGAGGTCCGTCGCGGGCCCCTCGGCCGGAGCGCGGCGATCGCCCGCTTGCCAGCTCGCGCGCATCGCGCGACCGACTCCCTCGTAGAGGTCGAGCGCGGCCGTCAGCGTCGAGAGCGCCTCCGCGACGGGGTCGGGCAGTGTCACCGGATCACCGTGACCTCGCGCGAGCGAGCGATTCGTGACGGGGAGGGCAGCTTCACCCGATCAGAGTAGCATCGCCCTCGACGCGCTCGCGCCCCGGCGAAAGCTCCGCTACCGGACCGGGCCGTGAGCGCCCTGCCCGTCTCCTCCCTCCTCGAAGCGTGGATCGCCGACCCGGACGTGACGTGGGAGGCCGCGCTCGACGTCGTCGACTGGGCGCGCCCGTACGGCGCCGATCTCGAGCGTGCGTGGCGCGAGTGCCCGCGCGCCGATCACCTCGTCGCGATCGCCGGAGCGTGCGGCGCGGACCGGCGGGCGGTGGTCGCGACGGTGGCCGCGGCCGCGCGCGAGGCGCTCGCGTTCGTGCCGCGCAAGGAGAAGCGCCCGATCAAGGCCGTGCATTTCGCCGAGACCTACCGGCCGGGGCCGGAGCTGACGCCCGCCGATCTGGAGCCGGCCAAGGCGATCGAGGGCGCGTTCGACCCGCTGATCAACGCGCTCGGCGTCGACGAGGAGCGCCTCGTGACCAGGACGCGCGCTGCGTCCGCCGAGGTGACGCGCGCGCTGCCGTCGATCGCGGACGCGCACCTCGCGGCGCTCACCGCGACCCCCGATCCTGCCGCCGGCGGGCCCGATCCGCTCGCGCCGCTCTTCGCCGCGCTGTCGGCGCACCCCGCCGTGCGCGCGCTCGGGGCGGCCGCGCGCGATCACCGGCTCCTCCTCGCCTTCGCGCGGGCCGCGCGGGCCGCGCGGTCGGCGTGCGTCGTCGCGTCCTCGAACGGCCTCGCCGAGAAGGCCACCCGCAAGCTCGCCGCGCTCGCGGCCGAGGGCGCGCACGACGCCCGCGACCGCGCCGACGTCGCGCAGTTCGCCGCGCTCGAGCGCCGGTCGGGCGCGCGCGCCTACGGGGAGGCCGCGCTCGCGTTCCAGCACGCGGCGGCCGCAGCCGGCGACGCGGCGGCGGCGAGCCCCGAGGCGTTCGCGAGGGCGCTCTCCGACGTGCTCGGCGCGCTGCGCGTCGCGGCGACGACCGACCCGAAGGCCGCGCCTCGCTTCGGCTGGAAGGCCCGGATCGACGCGGTCGCCGCCGCCGCCACGCTTGCGAAGCACCGCGCCTACGCCGACCGGCTGCGCGCTGCGATCCCGTTCGCGGCGATCGCGCGGGGCGCGGGCTAGGGGGGCAGCTGCGGCGCGAACGGCGCGCGTCGACCGCCGAGCCCGGTCACGGGCCGCCCGCGATCACCATCGATTCGCCCGGTTCCGGCAAGCGGATCTCCTCGAAGGCCGTGCCGACGAAGCCCACCCAGTAAAACGAGGGGTCTTCGAGCGGTCTTTCGAAGCGGAACCGGACCTCCGCCGGGCGCCCTTCGGCGTTCAGCTCGAGGACCTCCGCGGTCATGCCGCCGACGTCGACCGTCTCACCGACCCGCATCGGGTGCGCAGGTCCGCGGACGAGCAACGTCGTCGCCTCGCGGAGGAAGCCGAGCTCCGGTCGGATCACGAGCGTGAAGCGGTCGGGCCGGTGAACGTGGACCGGGTCGGACCCCGTCGCCAGCGTGCGCCCGAGGCGCGCCGCGGCGTCCCGTCCCCAGCGGGGCAACATGAAGCCGTACGCGTTCAGCAAGAAGGACGGCGAATTGACGGCGACCACGGTCCGCCCCGCGAGCGACTCGGGAGAGGCGACGTGGCGCCCCACGTGCGCGAGGAGCGCGTTGGCCAAGCGCGGCACGCAGGCGCTGATCGCGAGCAGCGGGGGCGCGGCGGCGACGTGCACGACCCAGAGGAGCGCCCCGAGCGCGCGCGCGGGGCGCTGCCACGACGCGGCCGCCGGGAGCCACGGGGCGCGATCCGAAAGCGCGGTGAGGAGCCGCGCCACGAGGCCGAGCGCGCCGAGATCGACGAAGAGGAGCAGGCGGTTCGAGGGGAAGGTGGCGCAGATCGGGACCGCGGCGAGGACCGCGCCGACCGCGAAGAAGCGGGCCGCGCGATCGCGCTGGATCAGCGGCCGGAGCACCCAGCCCACCCACGCGAGCACCACGAGGCCGAGGGCGGTGAAGGCGCGCACGCCCGAGCTCGACAGAAACGAGACGACGTCCGACGGCGGCGTGGCGACAGACCCGACGATCAGGGCGACGAGGCGCTGGCCGGCCTCGCTGGCGAACACGACAGGCTCGCGAAGCGGGTCCAGGTAGAGGCCGGATCCGGTCGCGCCGTAGCCGAGCCCGCGATAGGCGAGCTGCCACGCTGCGATCACGCCCGCGTACGGGGCGAGCGCGAGGGCCCGGCGGCGGGCCGGCGCCTCGTCGAGGGCGACCGCGTGCGCGACGAGGTAGGCGACGGTCGCGATGGCGGACTCGCCGGACGCGAGCGCGAGCGCGAGCGACGACGCCGCGACCCACGGCCCGGGCCGCCACCCGTCCCGCCGCCAGCGATCGTGCGCGAGGATCGCGCCCACGCCGAACACGGCGGCGAGCACGGCGTTGCGGTTCGCGATCCAGCCGACCGGGATGCCGTGCCCGGGCGCTACCGCGTACATCAGCGCCGCGAGCCCGGCGGTCCACGGGGCCGTCGGCGCGGGGCCCTCGAGGCGCCGGTAGAGGCGCGCCGCGAGCAGGACCAAGGCGGCGTAGAGCGCGATGCTGACGGCGTGCATCGCCCACGGCGCCGAGGGCCAGAGGCCGTACTCGAGGACGTGCAGCGCCGAGCTCAAGGGCCGGAGGAACGACAGCCGCAGGCCCGGGAACGTGAACCATGGGCCGATCCCCGTCTCGACGAGGATGCGCAGGTCGCCGGCGCGGCCGCTCACGAATTCGAAGAGCTCGAAGCGGGACGCGTGGAACGGGTCGCGCCCGGTGGCCCGGGCGAAATGGAGCCAGTCGTCGACGGCGAGGCCCGTGGCGAGCGACGGCGCGACGATCACGGACCCGACGAGCGCGACCCAGCGGCCGGCGTCGGGCCGGGCGAGCAGCGTTCTGGCGCGTGCGAAGCTCAAGGGGTTCGCGGATCCTCCCACGGCGGCGGGCCGCGCGGCGCGAGATCGGCCGCCCTGCCCTCCGCGACGCCGTCGACACCGCGCGCCACCGCTCGCCGTCGAGGCGTGCCCGCGGAGCGGGGGTCTCGGCGGAGGGGGCCTGCCGGCGCGGAGGAGGGCTTACCCCTCCGGTCCTTCGCGCGGCGAGCGCACGGCGAATGGCCGTTCGGCGAGCGGAAGCCAAGGATTCGTGAGGACCGATGTGATGGCGAGCACGATTGTCGAGGAGGCGGGTGGCCGCGCAGTGCCCGATTGGCGCCCGCAGCAGCGCACGCGGCGGTATATTCCTGCCTGATCGCAGGGAGCCAGCGCACGTCGGGGGAGACAGCAAACATGGTCACGGCAACAGACCTCACTCTCGAGACGGTGCTCCGGTACCCGATCTACGACCAAGCGAACGTGCTTCTGCTCCGGGGAGGATCGACGCTCACGCCCCGGCTGCTCGATCTGCTCCACATGCGCCAGATCTCGCTCGCCGTGTACGCGACCCTCGAGGTCCTGGAGGCCTCGGGCGAGAGGACCGAGGTCGCGCTGAAGGAACGGCCGATCGTCATCGGCCGCGGCCCGACGTGCGATCTCCGCCCCGCTCACGCCGTGGTCAGCAAGAAGCACTGTGCGTTCCGCAAGGTGGGCTATAGCGTGGTCGTCCGCGATCTGCAGAGCACCAACGGCACGTTCGTCAACGGGGCGCGCGCGAGCGGGCTGGTCGAGCTCTCGGACGGGGACGTGATCACGCTCGGCGGCCTCATGTCGATGACCGTGCACATCTTCGCGGCGGTCCGCGGCGACTACGGCGCCGACGGCCACGGGCTCGTCCTCGGCGGCGCCGGCGGCTCCGGGACGGGCATGGAGAGCACCGCCCTCGCCACCACGCTCACCTTCGGCGGAATCCCCGAGTCGCTCCGACGCGACATCCTCGCCAAGCCGCGCGGGTGAACGGTACGCAGCGGACGATCCCGCGACGGTCGAGCGCTGCGCGACCGAGGTGATCACGGCGAGGCAGGCCGCCCCGGACGACCTCGCCCGCGGAGGCGGCCGCGGGCGCCGGTCCCTCCCCGAGGTGCTGCGGAGCCTCCGGCGCGGGCGGTGAGCCGGGCCGACGGAATGCGCCCGTCGGCGCGGGGCGTTGCCGGGTCGCCCCCATGCGCCCCTCCCTCACCGCCCCGATCGTCGCCCTCGCGGTAGCCCTCGCCTCGTGCGCGCCGTCGTCGCCGACGGGCGACGCCTCGCCGGATCCGCCCGACGCGGCGCGCGATCCCGCGCCCGACGCCGGATCGCGCGCCGCCGCCCCGGCGACGCGGGTCGACCCGCCGTTCGGCGAGATCGTGCGCGCCCTGTCCGAGCCGGGAGCGGCGTTCCTGTCGAACAACCTCGTCTCGAACGAGACCTCGTATCTGCAGGTCGCGCCCGATCTCGCCCGGATCGCGCGGCCCGGCGGCGCGTACCTCGGCGTCGGGCCCGAGCAGAACTTCACCTACCTCGCGATCGCGCGGCCGGAGCTCGCGTTCCTCGTCGACGTGCGGCGCGAGAACCTGCTCCTGCACCTGCTCTACAAGGCGGCGTTCGCCGAGGCGGCGACGCGGTCGCAGTTCCTCGCGCTGATGATCGGGCGGCCGTGGGACGCGGCCTCGGACCCCGGCGCAGAAGCGTCGATCGAGGCCGTCGTCGCCCACGCGACGCGCGCCCCGCCGGACGAGGCCGCCTTCGCCGCCGCTCACGCCCGGCTGCTCGCCCGGATCGAGCGGTCGCTCGGCGCGCGGCCGGACACTTCGGATCGCGGCGCGCTCGAGGCCGCGCACCGAGCGTTCTTCAAGGACGGCCTCGACCTGCGCTTCGAGCTCGCCGCCTCAGGGCGTCGGTATCCGCGCCTCGGCGACCTCCTCGCCGCGACGGACCCCGAGGGCCGACAGGCCGGCTTCCTCGCCAGCGAGGCCCCGTTTCGGTTCGTCCAGCGCCTGGAACGCGAGGACCGCGTCATCCCCGTGATCGGCGACTTCGCCGGCGATCGCGCGCTGCCCGGCGTCGCCGCCGAGATCCGGCGACGCGGCCTCACGGTGTCGGTCTTCTACGTCTCCAACGTCGAGCAGTACCTCTTCGATCCCGGCGTGTGGACGCGCTGGACGCGCAACGTCGCGGCCCTGCCCACCGACGAAGCCAGCCTGTTCGTGCGTGCCTATCTGGACCAGGGCCGCCGCCACCCCGCAGAGCTCCCCGGACACCGCACGGCGACCGTCCTGCAGCCGATCCAGGCCTTCCTGGCGCACGACAACGCCAGTCGATACCGCAGCTTCTGGAGCGTCGCGACCGACGCCGCGCCCAGCTCGGCCGACGCCGGCGCGCCGGGCCGCTGACCCTCGCGCCCACGACCGCCGGCGAGGGCTTCGACCTGCGCGCGCGCCGTCCGCGCGTCCGCCGGGCCTCGACGCCTTCCGCTCCGCCGCGCACGAGGTAAGGCCGCTCCGTGGGCGCCGTCACCGTCGGCCAACCAAACGGGACGATGCCAGTCCACGGGGCGCCGCGTCCCCATCGGGGCAGACCCGCCAGCGCGCTGCGCGCTTGCCGTCCAGCGAGACCTCGGGCAACGTCCGCCAGGCATGGGACCTTCGATTTCCTCGGCGATATCCGGCCTCGACGCTCGGTTCCCACGCGCGGGGCGACGCGCGTCGAGATCGGCACTCTCGAGGTCGATCGGCTCCTGCCCGTCGCGCGGGGCGCTCGGGGGCATTCGCCATGAGGCGGCCCGGGCGGGCGCCTCGCCGGGCGGGCAACGAGCCGTCGCGCGTGACGGCGAGGGTCGATGACGGTGCCCGCCGCGCGCCTCGTCGTCATGCCACGGTACGTGGAGCGCTTCGCCTGCACGGCGAGCGCCTGCGGGTCGACCTGCTGCGCCGGCTGGAGGATCGACGTCGACCGCGCTTCCTACGATCGCCTGCGTGACGCGATGAATCGGTCCGAGGAGTCGCGCGCGGCGATCGAGCCGCGGGTCGCGCCGGCCCCCGAGCCGTCGCCCGAGCCCCACCGGCACGCGCTCGTCGTCCTGCGCGAGGACGGGGCCTGCACCTTCCTCGCCGGCGACAACCTCTGCTCCTTGCAGCAACGCCTCGGCGAGGGCGCGCTGCCAGACGTCTGCTCGAGCTACCCGCGCGAGGTGCGCGTCGTGCGAGACCGGGCGGAGATCACCGCCACCCCGTCGTGCCCGGAGGTCGCAAGACAGCTGCTGCTGCACGGCGACGCGAACGATCTCGTGCCCGCGCCCGTCGAGCGACTGCCCCGCGCCGCGCCCCGCGCCGCCATCGACGCGGGCGCCCCGCCGTGGCTCGCGTCGGTCCATCGCGTGCGCGCGGCGATGTCCGCGATCCTCGGCGAGCGACGGGTGTCGCTCCTCGCTCGCCTGGCGGCCCTCGGCTGCGCAGCGCAGGAGACCCGGCCCTGGTTCCACCGCGGGGCGCTGCCCGAGGCTCCCGGGCAGCTCGAGCGCGTCTTCGCTCGCTACGGCGCGATCTCGACGCTGCAAGCGCTCGAGCGAGAGCTCGGCGACATCGGGGATCGCGCGGATCTGAGCGCCGGGGTCGTGATGTCCTTCCTCGGCGACATCCCCAAGTCGCCGCAGAGCGCGCTGCGTCCCCTCCTGATCGGCATCGCCGCGGCGTACGCGGAGAGAGACGGCGTGACGCGCATCGATGCAATCTACCAGGCCTATCAGGCGCGTCGGCGCCGGTGGACCGAGCGTCACGCGGCGGAGATCGACGGCTACTTCACCAACTGGGCTCTGCACTACGTGGCCAAGGAGTGGTACGTCGTCGAGCACGACCTCGTCGACTTCGCCATCCGCCTCTTCGTCCGGGTGGCCGTGCTGCGCTTCCTGCTCCTCTCGCACCCGGGCCTCGACGAGGCCGACGGGCTGCCCGACGCGGCGGATCGCGTCCGGGCGCTCGATGCCGCCGTGGTCGACGTCGTTCAGCGCTACTCGCGCGACGTGGAGCACGACAGGAGCGCGATCGGCACGCTCGACGCGCGGGTGCGGGCGCGATCGCCCTCGATCGCGCACGCGATGTTCATGTTGAACGTGTGACGGCGCCCGGGCTCGCGGCCCGCGGCCGGGCCGAGCCCAGCTTCACGACGGCGGCCGGCGGCGCGGCGTCCTCGCGGCGGCGCTGGCCTTGCGCGTGCGCCCATGGCGAGTCGGCCGGGCCGCCCCGACCGACGACGCGCTCGGGCGCGGAGCGATCGCCGGATCGCCCGCCGCGCGGGGCGATAGGATCGCCTGCGATGCGACCTCGCCGACTCGCCTTCGCCGCCGCGCTCGGGTGCTTCGCTCTCGCTGGATCGCCGAGCACGGGGCAGACCCTGCCACCGCGACCCGAGGCGCGCGGGCTCCCGCGCGTCGACGCCGCGCGCGCTCCCCGGGTCGCGCTGGTCGCGACGGCGCCGGGCGCGCTCCACAGCTCGCTCTACGTCGTCGGCCCCGGCGACGCCTCGCCGGCCCCGCTCGCGACGTTCACCCACGCCGCCGGCGCCACGGCGCGTGCGGCTTTGGTGCCGGGGACGACGACCGTCTTCGCGATCGCCGACACGGCCGAGACGCGCGATGCCTCGTTCGACGCGAGCCTGTTCCGGCTGGCGCCGCACGCGCCCCCCGAACGGCTGTGCGACGGGGTCGTCCACGCGAGCCGGCCCGTCGTCCGCGCGGACGGCCGGGTCTTCGTCTCGCGAGGCCAGGCGGGGCCCGAGCCCGTCGCCGCGCCGCGCGCCAGCATGCGAGTCGACGCCCTCACCGTCGACGAGGTCGACCCCGTGACCGGCGCTGTCCGGACCGTCCACGCGACGAACGGCTACCTCGCGCACCTCGCGGGCGCGCACGGCGCGGAGATCCTGGTCTATCGGATCCGGCCGACCGGCGCCGACGTCGTCGCCATCGACCCCGACACGCGGGCGACGCGCGTGATCCTGCCGGCGCTGCCGCCCTTTGCCCGCGACTTCTCGGTGGACGACGCGACAGGCACGCTCGTCTTCCAGGGACGCCACGAGTCCGATCCGCACGTCTGGACCATCGAATCGGTTGACCTCGCGAGCGGCAGGCGGACGCGCCTGCGCGAGAGCGCGAGCATGAGCCTCGTGCCCCACGCGCTCCGGGGTGGCCGGGTGGCGTGGAGCCGAGACGGGCGCGACGGCCTCACGATCCTCGGCGCCCCGGGGCGCGGCGGGCCGCTCGGCGCAGGCGCGGACTGGGTGGTGGCGTCGTCCGACGACGGGCGGTGGATCGGGGCCCTGCACACGGTCCAGGGGGCGATCGGCGTGCCGTTCGTCCTCGACCTCGCGTCGGGCGACGCCTTCGTCCTCCCGGCGCCCCCCGGGGCGCGCGTCGCGATAGCGGGCTTCGTCCCGACCGAGGGAGGTGCGCTTT
Organism: uncultured delta proteobacterium; assembly: GCA_903906315.1. Lineage (GTDB taxonomy): Bacteria > Myxococcota_A > Polyangia > Polyangiales > Polyangiaceae > CAIVJW01. The sequence continues at coordinate 15,840 of CAIVJW010000343.1, forward strand.
GAGCCTCCGCCGAGCATCTCTGCGGTGGGCGCGCCGCGCCGTGGCCGTCGGCGTCGCGGTCGCGTCCGCCGCGATCCCCGCCGCGGCGAACGCCTACTGCCCCTGCTACACGGCCTCGAGTCCCAAGAACTCCCACGGCTGCGCGATCGAGGCGAAGCCGGGCACGAACCCGGACGTCGCCTCGTGGAATGCCATCTTCGCCCTCGTCTCGCAGGGCCCGTCGGTGTGGGGCGATCAAGGCCCCTCGGTGGGTGACCTCGGGCAGGGCTGCGACAAGCCCGAGGCCCCGCACTCGGTCCCGGCGCGGTTTCCGTGCGAGCTCCTCAAGGCGATCGCGTCCATCGAGTCGGGGTGGCGGCAGTTCTGCGTGCCCAGCACCCCCGACGACCAGGTGGGCGGCCCCTCGCGCACGATCATCTCGTTCGACTGCGGCTACGGGGTCGGCCAGGTCACGAGCGGGATGCACGAAGGCGACAGCCCCGACTTCGACCGCGATCGCGTCGCGTCCGACGCGACATACAACCTGGCGACCGGCACGCGCATCCTCGCCGGCAAGTGGAAGGCCACGAACTGCGTCGGCGACAACCAGCCAGCCATCCTCGAGGACTGGTACACGGCGACGTGGGCGTACAACGGCCTCGCCTACGTGAACAACCCCTCGAACCCGAACTACGACCCGAACCGTGGGGTGTGGGATCCGGCCATCGGCGGCGCGGCGCCCTATCAAGAGAAGGTCTTCGGCGTCATGGAACACCCCACGATCCAGGGGGTCGACGCCGTCCAGCCGGCGTACCCGAACCCGGGGGACGTGGGCGGTGGCGGCGTGCCGCCGGACCTGCCCGAGCCGAGCTGCGCGTCGCCGACCGACTGCGCGGCCACGCGCGCCGTGCACGCGACGGCCTGCAATGGCCAGGTGGCCGCGGGAGGCGCGGGAGGCGCGACGGGCGAGGGCGGCGCGGCCCAGGGAGGCGCGGCCCAGGGCGGGGCCGGCCACGGGGGCGCGACGCACGGCGGCGCCGGACAGGGCGCGGACAGCGCAGGCGGCGCCGGGGGCGCGAGCGTCGGCGGAGGGGCGGGCGGGGCCTGGGTCCCGCCCGGCGACTTCGGGACCGACGGGTCGTCGGCCGACACGTCGTGCGGATGCCGAGTGGCCCCCGGCCTCGCCGACGACGGGCCGTTCCGCGCCCCGATCGCGATCGCTGCGGCGGCCGTCGCCGCGGCCCTCGCCTCGCGCCGGCGCGACGGCGCCGCCCGATAGCGCCGTCCCGCACCCCCGCGGACTCCATCCCCCGACAACCCCGACCGTCGTGCCAGGCGCGCCGCGGCGGCGACCGCGACGCCTTGGGATGCGCGGCAGGCTCCCGGGCGTTGTCCTCGCGTGGGCGTCCTGGCGAGCTGCGATTCGACGCTCGACGTCCCCGGGGCGGTCATCACGCCCGACCGGCGCGCCGCGCGCGGCCCGACGCCGACGGGCGAGGTGCTCCGCCTCGCCCTGCCGGCGGTGGCGCACCTCGTCCTCGTCCTCTGCGTCTTCGTCGTGGACCGCGCGCTCGTCGGCCGCACGTCCGCCACCGCGCTCGCCTCGCTGCAGATCTCGACCACCCTGACCTGGACGATCTGCTCGCTGTTCGCGGCGATCGGCACGGGGACTCTGGCCGTCGTCGGGCGCGCGATCGGCGCCGGGGATCCGGCGGCCGCGCGCCTCGCGTCGCGCGCCGCGGTAGGCCTCGCGGTGGGCCTCGGCGTCGCGGTCACGGTACCGATCGCGATCGCGGGGGCGACGCCGCTCCGCGCGATCTTCCCGCAGGCGGAGGCCGCCGTGATCGCCGACGCGCAGGCCTACCTCGGCCTCGCGCTGCCCCTGCTCCCGCTCGCGTTCCTCGAGATCGTCGCCGCCGCGTGCCTGCAGGCCGCCGGCGACACGCGCACGCCGCTCGTCGCCGCCGTGATTGGCAATCTCGTGAACCTCCTCCTCAGCGCGGTCCTGATCTTCGGGCGCTTCGGCCTGCCCGCGCTCGGCGTCCGCGGCGCCGCCATCGGGGCCGTCGCCGCGTTCGCGATCCAGGGCACCCTCCTCTCGGCGGTCGTCCTGTCGCCGCGCGGCCCCTTTCGCCGAGCTCGTGGCGAGTCGCCGCCGGCCCCCGGCACGATCGCGAGGCTCCTCGGCGTCTCCGGAGGCGCGCTCGGCGAGCGCCTCGCGTACCACGGCGGCTACCTCGCCTACGTCGCGATGATTGGCCTGCTCGGCGCCGGCGCGATGGCCGCGAACCAGGCGATCCTCAGCCTGGAAGCCCTCGGCTGCCAGACCGCCGACGGCTTCGGCGTCGCGGCCGCCGCGCTCACCGCGCAGCACCTCGGCGAGCGCCGCCCCGAGGCCGCGCGGGCGTGCGCGCGGGCCGCCGCGTGGCTCGCCGTCCTCTCGCTCTCGTGCGCGGCCGTCGTGCTCCTCGCCGCGCCGCGCCGCGCGATCGGCCTGTTCTCGACCGACCCCGGCGTCGTCGAGCTCGGCGTCGCCCCGCTCTACATCGCGTGCCTCGCACAGCCGCCCATGGCCGTCGCGGTGGTCCTCGCGATGGCGCTCCGCGGCGCCGGCGACACGCGCACCGTGCTCCGCGTCACGGTGCTGTCCTCGATCGTCGTTCGCCTCGGCGTCACCTGGGTTTGCGTCGGGCCGCTCCGGCTCGGCCTGCTGGGCGCGTGGATCGGCAGCACCGCCGACTGGGTCGTTCGCGCGGCGCTCCTCGCGGGGCGGCCGTCCCGGGATCAGCGAGAGCCCCGCGAGGCGCGCGGCGAGACGAGCGACCCGAGGGCGAACCCGGCGGCCGAGCCCGCTTGGAGCTGCGATCGACGCGCGATCGCCCGGGAAATTCGCCGATCGGCCCCCGCCGAACGGGTGGGCGCCCGGTCCGGTCGCGACCCGAAGCCCGGAGCCGCCCGATGAGGCGGTGGATGGCAGTCCTCGTGGGAGCCGGCCTGTTCGGGTGTCGGCAGGATCCCGCCGGAGCCGGCCCCGGCAACCTCGCCGCCGCCCAGGCCGCGCCGGCCACCGCGCCGATCGAGGCGCCCATGGAGGTGCCGATCGAGCGGGATCTCCTGGCGTGTAGGCGACGCCTCGACGGCGCGATGGCCGAGCCCGCGCTCCCCGGGGACGCCCCGTTCCACGCCCATCGCGCGGAGATCCTGGGCCGCGTCCGCGGCGAGCCGGTCCTCTTCCGCAGGCCGCCCGAGCCGCCGCCCGAGGCCGACCTCCCCGCGCCGGTGCGCGCGACGAGGAAGGCCGCCGCGAGCCTCTCACCGCGCGCCCGCGTCACGCGGATCCTCGCGAGTCACCGCGGCGATCGCGCAGCCCTTCGCGCGCTCCTGCTGCGCGAGGGCTACGTCTACTCGGCAGACGCCGAGGAGGCGAGCGCGCTCGTCGGGCGACTCCGCCTGACCGATCTCTTCGACGCCCCCGCGATCTGGCTCGAGCGAGGCAGTCGCCGCCACCGCCTGGTGCGCGACCCCGGCCGCGATCCCACCTACCGCCACGCCGACGGCGACCTCGCGGGCAGCGCGGCCGAGCTCCTGCTCGGCGACCGCCTCGCCGCCGACCCGACCGGGCTCGCCGACGCGATCCACCTCGACGTGCGCCGCGCGCGCGACGAGATCGGCTTCGATCGCCTCACGCCGATCCACGTCACGGCGCACGCCCTCGTCGCCCACGCCCGCTTCGGCGAGATCGGCGTGCGCGCGCTCTTCGCCGCCGAGGGGCCGGTCCTCTCGCTGTCGTGCCTCGAGGCGCCCGATCTCGTTCGCCGCCGCGTCGAGCAGCTCGTCGCGGCGGGCGCGCCCCGGCGTCGGGCCCTCGCGCGCCTCGGCGCGGCCGTCGATCGTGCCGTCCTCGAGCGGCTCCCGTTCGACCGCCCGCGCGGCGTGAAGGACCACCTCAGCGACGGGCAGCTCCGCCCCCTCTGGGGCTTCGCGTACCGGTCGGGCCACGCGACGTTCTCGCGCGACGGCGAGTCGTATCCCGTCTTCGATGCCGCGGGACGCCCGGCGCCTCCGCAGATGTGCATCGACTTCGTCCTCGACGCCTTCGAGCGATCGACGGGCACCTGGTTCCGTTCGCGCGGCGAGCCTCCGGGCCGGTCTGCGGGCGGGCTCGACTTCGACGCTCTCGGGATCGCCAACCGCGCCGGGGTCATGGCCTTCGGCCTGTTCGCCGACCAGCATCCGGAGGCCTTCGACGTCGCGCGCTTCGCGCCGACCGATCGCATCCCCTTCGGCGATCGCGCCCGCTTCTTCGGCTTCCTCGAGGGCCGGGCGGACCGGTTCGCGGCCGGCGACGTCGTCGCGATCCACGGGCTGAAGCGCGACGGCTACGTCCACCAGCACGCCATCCTGATCCTCGACACGGACCCGATCACCGGGATCCCCTACGGGCTCGCCGACCAGATGCGCTGGCCCCGCCGCCGGACCTGGGAGGGCATCATGGCCGAGGCTCCGAAGCGCAGCCTCTACTACCGCATACGCCTCGCGCCGGAGCTGCTCGTCGGCGCCGACGCGGAGCCTCCGCCCTGATCCGCGCGCGTCACCGGTTGACCTGCGTCGCGCGGGCGAGCCCCGACGCGGTCCGGCGCGCCGCGCGACGGCTCGACCCCGATGCGCTACACTCCGCTCTCGAAGCGGACGCCGTGACCTCACGGGGTCCGCGCGCTCCGCCGCGTGGCGCCGCGCCATACCCCACGCAGCCCCCCCCCGGAGCGCCATGAATCACTGGAGCCGCCGCAGAGAAGAGACCATCGACCGCGAGGAGCGGAAGAAGGAGCGCGCGCAGCGCGAGGACGCCGCCGGCAAGCTCGCGCGACGGGTGCCCGCGCTCGCCACCCTGAGCATCGCGATCCACGAGACGCGGCCCGACGGCGTCGTCAGCGACACCCACTACACACGACGTGTGGTCCTCGAGCACGCGCCGGCGCTCTTCGAGGTCCCCTGCTCGTACCCCGGCTGCACCGACGGCGGGTACGAGGTGACGCGCGAGATCCTCGATGGCCTCGACACCCGACGGCGCGAGTTCCGCGGCGAGCAGCGGTGCCGCGGGCGCTGCGGCGACATCGACTGCACGCGCGTGCTGCGCTTCGTCTGCACGGCGACCTACCACGAGGGCGTCGGGGCGATCCCACGCGCCCCCGAGGCGGCCGCTCGCAGCCGGCTCATCGGCTGATCGGGCCGCGGCTCGGCGCCCGGACCGGAGTCCCACGCTCGCGGCCGGACGGCCCGGGTCGATCGAGGTGACTCTCCACGATCGACGACGCGCGCGCGGTGCTACGTTTCGGGTCACGGTCGATCTTCCGACCGCACCACCACCCGAGGGGTCCCATGGGCGACAAGTCTCCGAAGGCCAAGGACAAGGCTAAGAAGCAGGACACGGCAGGCAAGAGCCAGAAGAAGGCCGCCGCCAGCGCGAAGCAGAAGGTCTCGAGCACCGTCGAGAAGAAGGGCAAGTAGCCCCCCGGCCCCGCGCGGCGCGTGAACGCGCGGGGTGGCGCCGGCGTCGCCTCGGCATGGGCCGAGGGGCGCCCGCGCCGTGATGCGTCCCCCGACCGCCCCTCCGATGCAGGCCCTCCGCCTCGACCTCGACAGCGCCGCTCGGCACACCGTCGCCATCCGTCGCGGCATCGAGCGTCCGATCCGGCTCGTCGCCGATCGCGCCGGCCGCCGCCGACTGGGCTTCGTGGTCCGCGTGCACGCCGGCGAGAACGCCGCCAACCAACGCATGCGACGCCGCCTGGGTGGAGGTCGCCCGACTGCCGCCCAGCCTCGCCTTCGACCACGCGCGCATCCTCGCGGAGGCGCTGTCGACGCGCGCGTGACCTCGCGCCGCGGCGAGCGCCGCGTGCCCTAGCGGGGCGATCGCCGCGCGGCCTCGCAGAGCGCGCGCCGGATCGCGTCCACCGGCAGCTCGGGCGCCGGCTTCTCCTCGCAGGCCGTCTCCGGCGAGAGCGGATCGAGCGCGAGCGCGAGGGCGAACGACCGATCGGCGTCGGCCGGGTGGAGGAGCCCGTGCAGCGACCACCACCGCCCGTGGCGACCGTGCAGGTCCTCGATCTTCTCGACGATCGGCGCGGCGCCGGCGCGGTCGCCCGAGGCGACCCGCGCGTCGGCGAGGTGGGCGCGCACCGCGCCCTCGAACGGCGCGATCGCGTACGCCTGTCCGTGCTCGATCGCGGCCGCGGCGGCGTGCCCGCGCCCGCGCAGCAGCTCGCCGAGGCGCACGCGGCGCACGACCTCGCCGAGCCGCGGCACCGTGCCGCCGGGCGCGAGATCCGGCGGTAGCTCGCGCGGCGCGCTCGCGAGGTAGGCGCGCCACTTCGTGTCCCAGCCGGCGAAGTCGGTCTGGGTCATGGCCGTGAGGATCGCGTCGAAGTCGGCGTGACCGCGGCTCGCCTTCAACCGCACGACGAGCTGCGGCAGGCCGTCGTCGCCGACCTCGCGCGTCCAGAAGTGGATGAAGCTCGTCACCTCGGCGAAGGCCACGCTGGCCTGCTCCGCCGTCGGCAGCATGGCGATCGAGGGCCCGAGCTGGTCAATCGGCCGGCCGAGGCCCTTCTCGAGGCCGATCGCCGCCGTCGCGTCGACCGAGGGCACGTCATCGAGCGGGTCGCGGTCGCGCCACCGGATCTCCTCGCGCTTGGCCACGCCCTCCTGCAACCAGAGCGGCGCCTTGTCGCGGGTGCCGGCCGTGAGCGTCAGGTGCGTCAGCTCGTGAGCGAGCGTGTCGAGCCAGGGATAGCCGTGCTCCATCGCGCGCGGCGTGAGCATCGTGACGCGACCCCACTTCGCGACCGCCACCGTGCCCGTCGTGCGCGCCGCCTCCTCGGGCAGGCCGGTCATGGCGGCCAGCGTCATGTGGTCGCGCACGAGCTCGATCCGCATCGGCAGCGGCAGGCGCACGCCGAGGTCCTTCGCGAGCACCTCGCGCTGCCGGGCGGCCACGTCGGCGATCAGCGGCACGAGCGCGCGATCCTCGTCGTCCTGCAGGCGCACGACGATCCCGTGCTCGTCGTCGCGCACGACGAGCGTCCCGGCCGTCGCGCGCGCGCAGCCCTGCGCGACCGCGGTGAGCTCGGCGCCCTCCGGCCGCTGCGACAGGTCGGCGCGGGCGAGGAGCGCGACCGCGGCGTCGCAGTCGCCCTCGTAGACGGCCAGTCGCGCGCGCTCGAGCGCGAGCCGCGGATCGGCGAGGTCGGCGCCCTCGAGGATCGCGCGGGCGCCGGCGACGTCGAGCTCGAGCGTCGCCTCGCGAGCGCGCCCGGCCTTCGCCTCGTCCGTGAGCGCCGGCAGCTCGGCCCGCACGGGCGCCGGGGCGAGCGCCGACACCCCGAAGGCCGCCGCGATCAGGCCAATCACCGCGCCGCGCGTGCGCGCCCGGAGGCGGCCCGCGCCGGGGTCCAAGTCCGCTCGACCGGCGAGACTGCCATTCTCACGTGCACGAAAGGCGGTCATTTCAGCAGCCCCTCCGCATAGCGGCGCACCGCGTCCTTGAGCGCCGGATCCGACGACCCGCCGAGCCCCTCGACCACGCGGCGGCGAAAGTCCTCCGGCCCCCGGTGCTTGTCCTTGCCCGGGACCTCGGCGTTCTTGGCGATCTCCTTGCCGTCGCCCGGCTCGCTCGAGCTCTCCCCGCCCTCGCCGCGCCGCTCGCCGCGCGCCATCTCGAGCAGCCGCTGCGCCTTGCGCTGGTGCTCGAGGCCCTCGTCGCCCTTGCCCTCGCCGAGCGCCCGAGAGGCCTTGGCCATCTCGCGCTCGGCGTCGCCGAGCTGCTCGAGCGTGTCCTCGGGCATGCTGGAGTCGCCCGATTCGCCCTTCTTGGCGAGCGCCCGCGCCCGGTCGCCGAGCGACTTCTCGCGCGCGCCGGACTTCTCGAGCTGCTCCTTGGCGCGCGCCTCGGCCGACTTGCGCAGCTCGTGGAGGGCCTCCTCGGCCCAAGCGACCTCGCGATCGACCGCCTCGGCGGCCTTCTGCGCCTCCTTGCCGACCGGATCGTCGCCGAACATGCGGCGCGCCTCGTCGGCCAGCTTCTTCGCGTCGCGGAGGGCCTGCACGGCCTCCTTGCCGGCCTTCACCGCGTCGCCGACCTCCTCGCGCTCGAGCGCGCCGGCCATCGACTCCGCCCGATCGCGGCCCGCGCTCGCCTGCCCCTCGGCGGCCGACGGCTCGCCCCCGCGGGGCAGCCCCTTCACCGCGTCGCGGATCGACTGCGCATGCTTGCGCAGCTCCTCGCGCAGCTGCTTTCTCTCCTCGGCCGAAGCCGCCTTGTCGAGCGCGTCGGCGACGTCCTCGACCTCGGCCTCGTGATCTTGCGCGAGCTTCTCGAGATCGCGTTGCCCCTCGGCCAGCTCGTGATCGGCGGCCGACGGCTCGCCGCCCTCGCCGTGCCCCGAGGGCGTGCCCGACTCGACGCCCCCTCCGCCTCCGCCGGAAAACGACGGATCCGGCTTGCGCAGGCGCGCCGCGAGGTCGCGCGCGGCGAGCTCGGCGTGCACGAGGTCGTGAGCCGCGCGGGCGCGCGCCACGCGACGGAGATCGGCCGCCACGACCTCGCCGAGGTCACGCCCGAGGTCGCCGAGCCGCAGGAGCTGCCGGCCTCCGCCCCCGAGCACGGACACGGACACGTCGAGCCGGAGCGTCGCGCCGGCCGCCTCGGCCTCGCGACGCGCGGCCGCGCACGCCGCCGCGGCCTCGTCGGCGACGTCCGCCAGGCGCTTCGCCACGATCCGCGCGTCGCGGTAGCCGAGCCCGCGCACCCCCGCGTCGAACGCGAGCAGCACGCCCTCGGTCTCGGCCACGATCCCCTGGTGCGACGCCTCGGCCGGCGCCTTCTTCTCCTTGTCGAGCGAGCGCGCGAGCCGCCGCAGCTGCCCGCGCCCAAGGTCGCGGTAGCGCGCGCGAATGCGCAGCCCGCCGTACGACCCGGACAGGACCTGCTCGACGACCGCGGCCGCCTTGTCGTGCACCTCGCGCTCGTGGGCTACGTGCGCCGCGCCCCCCGCCCCGGCCGGCGCCTTCTGCAGGAGCCGGTCGGCGAGCAGATCCGTCACCGCGTCGCGCGCGCGGATCATCGCCTCGAGGCGAAGCGCCTCGGGCTCGCCCACCTCGGGCGGCACCACCAGAAGCGCGGGGCTCTTGCCCCACTTGGGGCCGGCCACGGTGTCGTTGTCGCGCGCCTCGACCGTGACCTCGACGGGCGCAAAGGCGTGGTCGCGAAAGAACGCGTCCGACGCGCGCAGCTCGTAGCCGCCGCGATCGACCTTGGCGTCGGCCGTAGGGTGCGAGAGCACGCGCCGCTCCTCGGTCCCGGCCGATCGCAACACGAGGTCGACCTCGCGCAGGCCGTGATCGTCGGTGGCCTCGTAGTGCACGGAGACGCTCGGCTCGTCGAGCAGCTTGACCGTGCGGGGCGCGCCCTCGACGACGACCGACGGCGCCGCGTCGGGGATGCTCACGATCTCCTGGCGATCGGGCTGCCGCACGCGCACCTCGCCGAAGCGCGCCGCGATCGCGAGCGAGGCCGTGTCGGCGATCGTGAACCGGCCGACGACCGCGCCCGAGCCGTCCTCGACGAAGGGGACGTCGGTCGCGCCGTCGGTGATCACCACGCGGCGGCCGGCGTGCACGGGCCGGCCTCGCACGGTGATCACCGTGCCGCGGGGCAGGTGCGCCGGCGCGAACGGCAGCACCCCCTGGTCGTCGAGGTGCAGGTACTCCGGCGGGTGCGCGACCATGTCGAGCTCCGAGAGCCAGGGCAGCTCGAGCGGAGCCTCGCCGCGCCGCGCGAGCAGCACGTCGAGGCCCTCGATGACCCGGAACGGCTCCCACAGCACCACGAACAGGCCCGCCGCGGCGAGCGCCAGGCCCGCTCCCGACAGCCGCCCCGCGACGCGGGCCGCGCGATCGGCGACGCGATCGACCGACGCGCGCGAGACCAGCCGCACGAGGTGCAGCTCCGCGAGCTCCGGCGATCCGACCGTCTCGTCGACCGCCGCGCGCTCCGCGAGGTTCGCCGCGCGCAGGGTGGCCGCGCCGAGGGTCGGCTCCGTCTGCGCGATCGTCCGCGCGATCACGCGCCGCAGGTCGTCCGGGCGCCGCCGCAGCGCGAGGCCGCGCACGGCGATCGCGATGAGCGTGATCCCGAGCAGCGCGGCCGCGCCCGCGCGCGCCGGGGCCACGCCGAGGCGCGCGAGGTGCGCCGCCCCGAAGAGCACGAGCACCGCGCCGGCGAGGATCGCGCGCCGCACGGAGGGCCGGACGACGTCATCCGAGGCGGATCGCAGGCGCGCGACGGCAGCTAGGAGGTCGTGGCCCATGCGCGAGTCGAAGCGTAGTCGGCCCACGCGCGCGGTCCAGGACCGCGCGCCGGGGCCGCCGTTCGGGGGGAAATCGTGGGGGGGGTTGAGCCGCAGCCGGGCAACGCCGGCGCGGCCGCGCGCGCTAAGGCTTCTTCGGCGCGCCGGCGGCGGCCGCGATCGCCGGCGCGCAGCAGCGGAAGCCGACGTCCTTGTTCTGGGCGTCGCCCTTGATCGTGTAGTCGTCCTCGTCGCACGCGCTGTCGTGGATGACCATGTTGTAGGTGCCGCCGCGGACCGCGAAGTTGCCCGATCGCTCGGCCGTCGCCGTCAGCTCGCCGACGTTGTTCGTCAGGTCGAAGGCCCCGTACGAGTTCACGCAGCCGGGGTAGCTGCCGGTCGGCGCCGCGCCCGCGGTGCCGTGGGCGGAGTCGTGCCAGTCGCGGCAACGATTGGGCACGTACTCGTTACCATAGGTGTACTCCCACTTGGCCGGGCCACGGCAGGCCGCGAGCCACTCCTTCTCGTCGCACAGGTGCTTCTTCGCGTTCTCGCAGGCGCGCACGGCCTGTTTCTGCGACAGGCCGGAGATCGGCGTCTTGCCGGCCTTCGAGGCGGGCACCAGCGTCGTGCCTTTGGCCTGCACGTCGCCGACCGAGCCCGTCCCCATCGACGCCTCGTACGCATCGATGCAGCCGCCGACGCCCGTCGGCACCATGTCCTCGGGGCACGGGACCCGCCCGGGCAGCGTCGCCGGGTCGAGCGGAGCCGCGGGCACCGGCGCGGGCGCGGACACGATCGCCGGCGCGGAGGCCGACGCGACCGGACGCGCCGAGGCGGCAGCCGCCGCGGGGTCGGGGGGAGCGGACGATGGACAGCCGGCGAGCGCCGCGGCGAGCGCGGCGAGAGGGAACGTACGCATGGCGGGATCCTAGAGGAGAAAGGGGCGGGGCAGCCCCCCCGAGCGACGCTCGAGGGGGCGCACGCCGCGCGGCCTACTGCTGGTAGTAGACGTGCAGGTCGGACATCGAGGGCTGCACGTTCACGTCCGTCGTGTTGAGCACGACGATCGCCTGCAGCCACTGCTTCTGTCCGAACGCGCAGGCCGTCAGGTCGACGGGCTGCGAGTAGAACGGCCCGCAGCTCTTCTGGTTGACGAAGTCGGCCGGCGAGGTGCCCGCCTTGAAGTACACGGCGACCGAGGTCTTCGGCGGCGTGACGGCGGTCCACGTCGCGGTCGCCCACGTCGTGGCCGGCGACCCCGAGTCGAACTGCTCGGTCCACGTGCCGGCCTGCGCGTTGTTGGCCGTCACGGTCTTCAGGATCATGCCGTTCCAGTCCGAGTAGTTGTAGTACGTCGTGCCGGGCAGCTTGACGGGGAAGCCCGCGTCGACCGTGAAGTCCGGCTTGAAGCGGATCACGTTGTTCGACGAGTAGCCCGTCGCCCAGACGTTGCCGTACGTGTCGCCGGCGATGCCGACCGTGTAGTTCAGGTTGTTGTTGCAGAACCGGCCGAGGTACGCGCCCGTGCCGGCCTTGAACTTCGCGATGCAGCCCGGCGTGACCCACTGGGTCGCGTAGAGGTCGCCGTTCACGTCGAGCGTGAGGCCGCGGGTGTTCGCGGCCGCGCCGCCGTCGATCTGCGTCACGGCGAGCGTGAGCGCGTCGACCCGCCAGATGCCGCCGAAGGCCGGACCCCAGGTCGCGTAGTAGACGTTGTTCGACTTGTCGATCGCGACGCCGTACGTCGTTCGCCCGCCGATCGGCACGGCCTTGACGAACTTGTTCTTGGTCGGGTCGGTCGAGGTCGTGTCCATCGCGAGCCACGACGAGCCCGATCCGATGTTCGAGTTCCACATCAGGCCGTTGCGGTCGACCGCGAGGCCGTACGGGTACGAGGTGTGCGCGACGCCGGCGAGGGTGACCGACATCGGGTAGTCCGCGATGGCCTTGCCATTGGCGCAGTTCGCCGGGTCGATCTTGTGCAGGCGCGCGTCGTTCCACGTGCCGAGCCAGATGTAGCCGTTCGCGTCGATGGCGAGCGCGCGGCAGAACGGCAGCGCGGCGCCGTCGGCGGCCTTCGTGACGGTGCAGCCGTTCGTGCCGTCGGGCAGGATCTGCGAGACGTTCGAGACGGCCGGGTTGTTCGGGTCGGTGTCGCCGCGGTTGGCGATCCAGAACGAGCCGTCGAGCGCGACCGCGCCGCGCGACGGGTGAACGCCGCGGCTCGAGTACGTGGCCATGACGGCGCCGGTCTTGGCGTCGACCTTGTGCACCTGGTTCGAGTCGTGGGCCGAGATCCAGACGTACGGCGACTGCGCCGGGAGCGGGTTCTGCGCCGCCGGGATCGTGCTGATGCCGCTGTTGTCGGCCGCGAGCTGGTCGACGGTGCCGTCCTGGCCGAACTGGCCGCCCGAGACGTCGAAGCCGAGGATGACCTTGCCGCAGTTGAGCGAGGGCACGTTCTGGAACTTCGGGTCGATGCACGAGCCGCCGCAGCAGGCCGTGTTGGCGGCGCACACGGTGCCGCACGAGCCGCAGTCCGCGTTGTTCTTCATGGCGTCCATGCAGGCCCCGCCGCAGCAGATCGAGCCCACGGCGCACTTCACGCCGCACGATCCGCAGTTCTGCTCGTCGACGGCGACCTCGGCCTCGCAGCCGTCGACGCCCTTCGCGTTGCAGTCGACGAAGCCGGCCGCGCACGCGCCCTGGCCGCACACGCCGTTCGTGCAGGTGCGCCCCGCGTTCGGGATCGAGGGGCAGATCTTGCCGCACGAGCCGCAGTTGTCCGGGTCGTAGCGCGTGTCGATGCACGCGTTGTTGCACGCCGAGAGCGGGGCCTGGCACGTGGCCACGCACGCGCCGCCCGAGCACAGCTGACCGGCGCCGCACTTGGTGGCGCACGCGCCGCAGTTGGCGATGTCCTTGGTGGTGTCGGTGCAGACGCCCGAGCAGATCGTCAGGCCCGCCTGGCAGGAGAGCGCGCAGGTGCCGTTCGAGCAGACCTCGCCCGCCGCGCACTTGGTGCCGCACGCGCCGCAGTTGGCGAGGTCCTTCTTGGTGTCGCTGCAGACGCCCGAGCAGCTCGTCAGGCCCGCCTGGCAGGACAGGCCGCACTTGCCGGCCGCGCACACCTCGCCCGCGTTGCACGTCGTGCCGCAAGCGCCGCAGTTCGCGAGGGCCGACCCGAGGTCGACGCACACGCCGTTGCAGTTCGTGAGGCCCTGCTGGCAGGAGAGCGAGCAGGCGCCGCCGTTGCAGACCTGGCCGGCCGCGCAGGTGGTGCCGCACACGCCGCAGTTCTTCGGGTCCTTCGCGAGGTCCGAGCAGATGCCGCCGCAGCTCGTCAGGCCGAGCTGGCAGGTCAGCGCGCAGGTGCCGGCCGAGCAGACCTCGCCCGCCTTGCAGGTCGCGGCGCACACGCCGCAGTTCTTCACGTCCTTCTGGACGTCGGTGCAGACGCCGCCGCACTCCGTGAGGCCCGCCTGGCAGGACAGCACGCACGCGCCGGCCTTGCACGCCTCGCCCGCCTTGCACGCCTTGCCGCAGGCGCCGCAGCTGGTGACGTCCTTCTGGACGTCGGTACACACGCCGTCGCAGAGCGTGAGGCCCTGCTGGCAGCTCGCCGCGCACGCGCCCTTCGAGCAGACCTGGCCGGCCTTGCACGTCGTGCCGCAGGCGCCGCAGTTGCCGTTGTCGTTGCCGACGTCGACGCACGTGTCGTTGCAGTTCGTGAGGCCCTGCTGGCACGACAGCGCGCACCCGCCGTTCGAGCAGACGTTGCCCGCGGGACAGGCCGCGGCGCAGGAGCCGCAATTGCCGAGGTCGGTCTGGAGGTTGACGCAGAGCCCGTCGCAGCTGGTGAGCCCCTGCTGGCAGGTGAGCGCGCAGGCGCCGTTCGAGCAGACCTCGCCGGCCTTGCACGTCTTGGCGCAGGCGCCGCAGTTGACGACGTCCTTCTTCAGGTCCGTGCAGGCGCCGCCGCAGTCGTCCAGGCCCACCTGGCACGACAGCTTGCACGCGCCGTTCGAGCACACCTCGCCGGCCTTGCACGCCGTGCCGCAGGCCCCGCAGTTGGTCGGGTCCTTCGTCACGTCGCTGCACACGCCCGAGCAGTTGGTGAGGCCCTTCTGGCAGCTGAGCGCGCACTTGCCGCCCGCGCACTTCTCCCCCGCGGCGCAACCCGAGGCGCAGCTACCGCAGTTCGCGTCGTCGAGCTGCAGGTCGGTGCACGTGCCGAAGCAGTCCGAGAGGCCGGCCTGGCAGCTGAGGGCGCACGATCCGTTCGAGCAGACCTCGCCGGCCTTGCAGGCCGTGCCGCAGGCGCCGCAGTGGTCGACGTCCTTGGTCAGGTTGGTGCACGCGCCCGAGCAGTTGGTGAGCCCCTGCTGGCAGCTGAGCGCGCACACTCCGCCCGAGCAGACCTCGCCGACGGCGCAGAGGGTGCCGCACGCGCCGCAGTTCTGCAGGTCCTTCTGCAGGTCGGCGCAGACGCCGTTGCACGTCGCGAGGCCGGGCTGGCACGTCAGCGCGCAGGAGCCGGACGAGCAGACCTCGCCGGCCTTGCAGGCCGCGCCGCACGCGCCGCACGCCGCGTTGTCCGACTGCAGGTCGGTGCACTGGCCGTCGCAGATCGCGAGCCCGGGCTGGCAGGACACCGCGCACTGACCCGCCGAGCAGACCTCGCCGGGCTTGCACGCCGCGCCGCACGCGCCGCAGCTGTCGATGTCCTTCTGCAGGTTGACGCAGGCGCCGCTGCAGTCGGTGAGGCCGGGCTGGCACGCGACCGCGCACTTGCCCGCCGAGCAGACCTCGCCCGCGCCGCACAGCTTGCCGCACGCGCCGCAGTTCGCGAGGTCCTTCTTGGTGTCGGAGCAGACGCCGTCGCAGTTGGTGAGGCCGGGCTGGCACGACACGGCGCAGAGGCCGGACGAGCAGACCTCGCCCTGCTTGCAGGTCGAGCCGCAGCCGCCGCAGTTCGCGCGGTCCTGCTGCGGGTCGGCGCAGACGCCCTTGCACGTCAGGTTGCCGGGCGGGCAGACCACCGCGCACTTGCCCGACGAACAGCTCTCGCCGGCCTTGCACTCCGTGCCGCAGCCGCCGCAGTTCTTCGCGTCGGTCGTCGCGTCCACGCAGCGACCGCTGCACTCCTTCTCCGCGTCGCTGCAGCTGACCGCGCACTTGCCCTGCGTGCAGACCTGACCGCTCGCGCAGGCGGCGCCGCACGCGCCGCAGTTCTGCGCGTCGCTCGCGACGTTCGCGCAGACCCCGCTGCACGCGACCGCTCCGGCCGGACACGTCGTCGTCGTCGAGCCACCCCCTTGGCCGCTCGACCCCTTGAGAAGCACACTGCCGCCGTCGGTGCAGGCTGCGGCCAGCGCCGCCAGCATGCCCACGAGCGGCACCAACCATCGCCGTGCGTCCACGATCGTTTCTCCTTCGCGAGGGCCCCTTCGACGCAGGCGACGCCGCCGATCGAAGCGGGGCGACGGACGCACGGCGTGGAGAGGGGGGCCAGACTCGGGTCCGAACGTCGGGCCCGCTACAATCTTTAGGGCGAAACGCCCCGCCGATCCAGAGGCAAGGCCGCAAACCTTGCGCGGGGTCGCGCCGGCCTCGCCGCCCCACCCCTCGCGGTCCCCGGAGAACGGGGTCGAAAACGCAGCCGGGACAGACCTACGCGCGGGTCAGGGCGCGGACGAGGGCCACGTGATCGGGGAAGCGAGCCTCGAGGTCGGCGCGCGCGGGGAGGTCGAAGTCGGCGAAGTCGAAGCCGGGCGCCACCGTGCAGCCCACGAGAGCGAACGGCCCCCCGACGGCGACCGCGGCCTGGAGCACGCCCGCGGGCACGACGACCTGCGGTCGCTCGCCTCGCGCGAGGTCGCGGCCGAGGCGAAGCGACCGGTGCGCGCCGTCCTCGGCGAGGGTGTGCAGCTCGATCGGCGCGCCGTCGTAGTGGTGCCAGACCTCGTCGGACGCGACGCGGTGCAGGGCCGAGAACGATCCCTCGGGGAGCAGGAAGTAGATGGCGGTCGACGCCGACCGGGGCGGACGCCCGTCCACGGTGACGATGGCCGGGGCCCGGAAGGTCTCGCGGTAGAAGCCGCCTTCGGGGTGCGGCGCGAGACCGAGGGCGTCGACGAGGGCGCGCGCCTCGGGCGGGAGGGCGGCGGCGCTCACGAGGAGTGCCGTGCCGGGTCGAGGACGAGGACGAGGACGAGGACGGCGAGCGTCCGGGCCGGCGGCGCGAAGGCCGAGAGGCCGTGGCGGCGCTCCGCGGGCTGCTCGCCGTGGAGGGTGAAGCGGGTCGGCATGGGCGAATCCTGCACCACGATTCGGGCGCGCGTCCATCGACAGGGACGCGCCAGGGCCGCGCGACGTGGCCGCCCGCCACCGGACGAGCGGGCGGACACGTCGAGCTCCCAGCCTCTCGACCACACGAAGGGGCCGGGGGATGGGGGCGCTCCCCCTCACCGCACGAGAATGCCCGTCTTCCAGACGCCCGCCTGCGCCGGGTGGTCGATGTAGAAGCGCTCGACCTGGACCGTGCCGATGTCGCAGATGGACGAGCCGCAGCCCTCGACGGCGACCATGTTGAAGCGCGAGGCCTGCTTGCTCAGAGCGATCGTGCGCGTGACGCTCGTCGTCAGGTCGACGTAGTCCATCTCGCACGACTTCGGCGGCCCCGAGGACAAGGTGTAGCTCGGCGAGTTGCAGCCGCCTCCGAAGGCGTAGCCCAGCGGCACGGTCGGGTCCTGGTCGGCAAAGTACCACCCTTCGTAGGTGTTGCTCCCCGTCGAGGCCGGCGTCTGGTCGAACGTGAGGTCCATGTTGTTGCAGGCCGTCGCCGTCGAGTGCACGAGCTGCTCGAGGCGCACCTGGGTGACCGGAATGGGCGGCACGAACTGCATCGACAGGTAGCTCCAGCCGGCGCCCGAGCCGTTCTGGAAGGAGAGCAAGGAGCCGTTGCCGTTCACGTTCGGCCCCGCCGTGCAGTTGTTGCCGGAGTGCGCGAGCGTCCACAAGGACGGGTCGTTCCACTTGAGCGGAAGCGCCGTCCAGCCGCCGCCGGCGGTCGTCATGTCGCACCACACGCCGAAGGGCGCACCGGCCCCGGCCCCGTCCGGGTCGATCGTGTACAGGCCGTCGGTCGCCGCGGGCTGCGCCTGTTTGATGGAGAGGCAGCTCGTCGCGTAGGCGCAGGCGCCCGACTGGCATGCTCCACCGGCGAGGCACTTCGTGCCGCACGCGCCGCAGTTCGAGGCGTCGGTCGCGATCTTCGCCTCGCAGCCGTCGGCCGCGACGCCGTTGCAGTCCTTGTAGCCGGCGTTGCAGGCGCCGACGACGCAGCCGCCGCCGTCGAGACAGGCGCTCTTGCCGTTCGGCGTCGAGCAGGCAACGGCGCAGGCGTTGCAGTTGCTGGTGTCGAAGCGCGTGTCCACGCAGGCGCCGCCGCACGCGACGAGCGGCGCGCTGCAGCTCGCGACGCAGGAGCCGCCGGAGCAGACCTTGCCCGCCGCGCAGCTCGCACCGCAGGCGCCGCAGTTGGCCGCGTCGCTCGAGAGGGTCACGCAGACGTTGCCGCAGACCGTCTGGCCGGCCGGGCAGACGAGCTTGCACGCGCCGGCGACGCATTGCTGCCCCGCGGCGCAGGCCGCCCCGCACTTGCCGCAATTGCCGGCGTCCGTCTGCAGGTTGTCGCAGACACCGCCGCAATTCGTGAGGCCCTGCTGGCACGAGAGCGAACAAGCGCCCTTCGTGCAGACGTTGCCCGCCGGGCAGCCGATGCCGCAGCTGCCGCAATTGGCCACGTCCGACTGCAGGTTCACGCAGAGGCCCGAGCAGCTCGACAGCCCGGCCTGGCACGAGAGCGCGCACGCGCCGGCCGAGCAGACCTGGCCGGCGGCACAGGCGCTCCCGCAAGCGCCGCAGTTCGCGAGGTCGGTCGCCACGTTCACGCAGAGGCCCGAGCAGGTCGAGAGGCCTTGCTGGCAGGTGAGCGCGCACGCGCCGCCCGAGCAGACCTGGCCGGCGGCGCAGGCGCTGCCGCAGGCGCCGCAGTTCGCGTTGTCGCTCTTCGGGTTCGTGCAGACGCCGCCGCAGACGAGGAAGCCCGCGCCGCAGTCGGGCGTGCACCCGCCGTTCGAGCAGATCTGTCCGGCGGGGCAGGCCTTGCCGCACGCGCCGCAATTGGCGAGGTCGGCCTTCGGGTTCGTGCAGAGGCCGCCGCAGTTCACGAGGCCCGCCTGGCAGGAGAGCGCGCAGGCGCCGTCCGAGCAGACCTCGCCGGCCGGGCAGGCGTTGCCGCAGGCGCCGCAGTGGCCGAGGTCGCTCTTCGGGTTGACGCACACGCCGGCGCAGTTCGTGAGGCCCTGCTGGCAGGAGAGCGCGCAGGCGCCGTTCGAGCAGACGTTGCCGGCCGCGCAGCTCGTGGCGCAGTCGCCGCAGTGCGCGAGGTCGGTCGCGAGGTCGACGCACTCGGCGTTGCAGAGCGTGAGCCCGGCCTGACAGGAGATGGCGCACGCGCCCTTCGAGCAGACCTCGCCGGGCGAGCAGGCGCCGCCGCAGCCGCCGCAGTTGGCGAGGTCCGTCGCCGTGTTCACGCAGAGTCCGCCGCAGTTCGTGAGGCTCGCCTGGCAGGAGACGGAGCAGGATCCGTTCGAGCAGACCTCGCCGGCCGCGCAGGCGAGGCCGCACGCGCCGCAATTCGAGAGGTCCGACTGCGTGTCGACGCAGGTCCCTCCGCAGTTCGAGAGCCCGGGCTGGCAGGAGACGGCGCAGGCGCCGTTCGAGCAGACCTGGCCGGGCGCGCAGGCGTGCTCGCAGCCGCCGCAATTGGCGAGGTCCGACTGGAGGTTCGCGCAGACGCCGCCGCAGTTCGTGAGGCTCGCCTGGCAGGTGAGGGCGCACGTGCCATTCGAGCACACCTGCCCGGCGGCGCAGGCGGTGGCGCAGCCGCCGCAGTGCGCGAGATCGTTCTGCGGGTTCACGCAGACGCCCTCGCAGTTCGTGAGGCCCTGCTGGCACGAGAGCGTGCACGCCCCATCGGCGCAGGCCTCGCCGGGCGCGCAGGCGTGGTCGCAGGCGCCGCAGTGCTTCGGATCGGCCTTCGGATCCACGCAGAGACCACCGCAGACCGCCTGTTGCGGCGAGCACGTCGCGACGCACGCGCCCGCCTGGCAGGCCTCGCCGCCGCCGCAGGCGTGGTCGCAGGCGCCGCAGTGCTTCGGGTCCGCCTGGACATCGACGCAGTCGCCGCCGCAGCGGCTCGACCCGCCGGAGCAGGCCGTCCCGCCGTGTCCGGCGGCGCCCCCCGCCGAGGTCGCGCCGCCCGCGCCGCCCGCGCCGCCCTGGCCGGTCGCGGTGGTCGAGGTCGTGGTCGAGGTGGTCTGGGCGACGACGAGCGCCTCACCGCCGCCACAGCCCGCGAGGGCGGCGAGGGCGGCGAGGGCGGCGAGGGCGATGACGGCCCCGAGGTGCGGACGCGATCGCGGCTTCATTGGGGCTCCTTCGAGGGCATGGTCTCGCAGGATACGCGAGGTCGTCGCCGACGTGAGCCGCGACGAGGTCGCGGTGGCGCGCGCGGCGCAGAGGTGCGCGTGACTCCTGCGCTCCCCCGCCGCCTCCCCTTCCCCCGAATTCGCCGCAGCCGCCCGGAGGGAGCAGCCACCTCACCCCACGACCGTCAACGTCGCCCCCACGGCGAAGTGGTCCGACGCGAAGGGCCTCTTGTCGTACGCCGCCGGCGCCTCGCCGAGGTCGCCGAGCGGCTCGTCGAGCACCATGCGCACGTCCTCGACCTCGAACGCGCCGACCGTCACCCAGAGGTGGTCGAGCTGGGCGCGCTCGGGCCCGCCGGAGTGGAAGGTCGCCGCGAGGTCGTTGCGACCCGTGTCGTAGGTAGCGAGGCCCGCGCGCGACGCGAGCTCGACGAGGCCCGGACCGAGCGCCGCCTCGACGCGGGCGAACTCGTCGCTGCCGTGCGCGACGTTGAAATCGCCGCAGAGGACCGCGGGCCGCCCGGTATGGCCCAGGGCCTCCACCGCGGCGACGAGCTCGGCGAGCTGCTCGGCGCGCGCCTCGAGGCAGGCGTCGCCCGGCACCGTGTAGTCGTCGGCCTGCAGGTGGGTGTTGACGACGTGGATGCCGCGGCCGCTCGGGAGCGTGACGTCGGCGACGGCGAAGCCCTTGCGGGCCCAGCCGTCCGGGCCGGCGCCGCGCGGGAGGCGCGTGAAGCGCACGTCGATCGGGAAGCGCGAGAGGATCGCGAGACCGCCGCCGACGAACGTACCCGTCGGGCCGTCCGGGCCCATCGGGTCGAACCAGAGGGCCTTGAAGCCGGCCGCGGCGGCGAGGACCTCGAGGCTCTCGCGCACGCGGTCGGTCAGGTTCTCCTGCACGCAGACGACGTCGAAGCCAGAGAGCGCGGAGACGACCTCGGGCGCGACGAGGCGCTCCGGCCAGAACGGCCTACCGAGGGCGAAGTCCTCGAACGACTGCGGCACCCCGAAGCAGTTCCAGGTCGCGATGCGGAGCTGATCGCGCGCGGTGGTCATGTCGGAGGACAGGATAGCGGTCGCGAGCGCGTCGCGCCCGCCGCGCCGGGGCGAGGCGCCTCTGCGGCGCTACCGCGCGGGAGCGGCTCGCGCGGCGATCGTGATCGCCCGCGCGGGCGCCACGGCGCGCGGCGCGTCCTCGAAGGCGAGGCGAGCGCGCGCCTCGGGCACGGTGACCTTGCCGGCGAGGGCGAAGCGGACGGGGAGCTCGAGCGTGGTCGGCAGCGGGCTCGCGTCGGCCGTGGCGCGCACGACGATCACGCCCTGCACCTGGCGAGCACCGTGCACCGGCGCCGCGAGGGTCACGCCCGGGGGGAGCGGCAGGCGCGCGTCGATCGTCGTCGGTCGCCCGAGCGCGTGCCGGAGCACGACGCGGAGCGTGCCCGTCTCGCCCGCGACGGGGCGATCGGGCCACACGACGTCGATGCGCGCGGGCGCCGCGGCGTCGTCGGGGGTCTGCCACCACGGCCGCAGCATCGGCTGCTCGAGGCGCGCGATGAAGGGCGCGCCGTGCGGCTCGAGGCGGACCGTCGTGGTCTTCGCGTCGAGCGGCACGTCGATCGCGCCGCCGGCCGCGAGGTCGACCGCGCGGCGCGCGCCGCCCGCGATCACGGTCACCCGCGTCGGCTGCGCGCCGTCCGGCACCCACGCGAGCAGCGCGCGCACCACGCTCCGCGTCGCGAGCGGCGAGCCGTAGCCGCCTTGCGGGTCGCGCTGCACGAGCGCCCATGCGGCCAGCTCGTCGGCGCGCGGAGCGGGCGGCGGCGCGCCGAGGCCGACGCCGCGGAGCAGGGCCGCGTAGACGATGGCGCGCGAGGCGCGGTCGCGCGCGGCGGCGCCGGGCAGGACGATGCCTCCGCGCGCGTCGAGGGCGACCTTCTCGCGCAGGCGATCGGCGAGCATGCCCGCGACGAAGGCGCGGTGTGGGCGATCGGCGATCGCGAGGAAGAGGCGCGCGAGCGCGACGGGATCGCCGCCCGAGGTCGCGGCGCCGACGGTGTCGGTGACGTAGGCGTCCCAGCACGACGCGACGCTGCCGCCCGCGGGGGCGGGCTCGGCCTCGACGCCCTCGAGGCCGGCCGCGAGGGTCGGCGACCGCGGGGGGCAGGCGTCCGCGTCCTTGACCCGCTTGCGCGCGGCCTTCTCGTCGTCGGCCGGGCGCCAGGCGAGCGCGCGCGCGGTCGCCGCCCAGGGCGCGGGCGCCCCGAAGCCGCTGCCCTTGTCCGCGGCCGCGGCGAGCACCGTCAGGCGGCCCTGCGCGCGGCGCGCGACGTCGGCGGCGCGCAGCGCGATCGGCGATCGCTCGCCGCGCTGCGCGGTGGCCCAGCGGCCGAGGCGCGCCCCGACCTCGAGGGCGTCGGCCATCGCGTCGGCGGTCGTGAGGCGATCGGGGTCGAGCGCGTCGAGCGCGGCGGCGAGCGCGCCGTCGGCGCCTCGCTCGAGCCGGAGCCGCGGGGGGCCGCCCGGGCGGAGCGGCGCGAGCCCGGCGAGCGAGAGCTCCTCGACGCCGGCGACCCAGCGCACGGCGGCCTTGTCGACGCGCTCGCCGGCCGCGCGCACGTCCCACGCGAGCTCGGCGCGGTCCTCGGGCGAGCCGTCGGCGCGCGTGCGCACCGC